>CP060227.1:362625-725250 GCA_023898525.1 Candidatus Nomurabacteria bacterium | reverse complement strand
GCCCTTTAGTGACTGTTTTAATATAAACCGGTGAACCAAAAGCCTTTACTGACAATGACAAAATCGACTCTTTTGCGTCGCGAGCAATCCGCTCGGCTAACTCTTTCTGAATCAAAAAGGTCAAATTAATCGGTTGTATATCGGTTTCCAATAACTGCCGAAGTAAATAACCAGACAAATAATAAGGTATATTAGCGATAACTTTAAAACCATGATCTTTAAGACCAAGGTTGTTAGGAGTAACCTCTCTGACGTCACCATGAATTATTGTTAATTTTTGTTCTTTTACGTAATCAGTAAAAGTATTATTCAAACTTTCCACCGCCCGCTGATCAGCTTCGATAGCTATTACCCGCGCTCCATGAGCCAATATAGCTCTGGTCAACATACCAGTTCCCGGACCAATTTCTAAAACCACATCATCCGCTTCTAACTTAGCGGCTTCACACATCCACCTAGGTACCACATCACTGGTAAGAAAATTCTGCCCCAAAGATTTTTTGTGAACAAATTTGTCTGATTGATTTTCAACACCATTATCTCCACCCTTACTTCTATTCATACGCTGAGCATACATTATATAGGTATAGAATTACAAGATTAAAGGGGCAAAACCGAAGGTTTTGCCCCTTTAATCTTAAGTTTAATCAAGAAAAATAGTAGTTTCGTAGCCGGAAGAATCACCATAACCATTAGGGTTACCGCTTTCTACGTGTTCTGTACTTATGTCATTCAAAAATGAAGATGGTATATTCACCCGCTGACTACCGTAGATAGTGCGCATATGGGCGTAAGTTAAATAAAGTTTCTTGCTAGCCCGTGTCAATGCCACATAAAACAACCTTCTTTCTTCCTCATGGTCAATCCCAGCATCATCCAAGCGTTCATGCGGGAACAACCCTTCTTCTAATCCAGCGATAAATACATAAGAAAATTCCAATCCTTTTGCCGCATGCACGGTCATAAGACGTACCGCATCATGTTCATCCTTATCTTTCAATTCGTCTTGATCACTTTGCAGACTAGCTGTTTCCAGGAGCTGTTCAACCGCCTCTTCCGGACCAAGCTCATCGTAACGCTGGCCAAGAGTGACCAATTCCTGCAAGTTTTCCAAGCGAGACAAATCATCCTCTGTCCCTTTCTTTTTTAAATCAGCTTCTATACCCGTCCGTTTGATAATAAATTTTAACGTCTCAGACAAAGGTTTCGTCCTAGCCTCATCTGCAATGTCACTCATTAACTGATCAAAGCGACTAACTTTTTCAAGAGTTGCTCCGGTTAATTCTGACCGCCGACCTTCTATAACTTTAAGCATTGTCACCTTACCAATACCACGGGTCGGTTCATTTATAACCCTAGCCAGATCAGCTGTACTACCTGGATTTAGAGCTAGGCGTAGATAAGACAAAACATCCTTAACCTCCTTACGCTCGTAGAATTTAGTGCCAAGAAGCTGGTATGGCACAGCACAATTTAAGAAAGCTTCTTCTAAAGCCCGGGACTGGAAATTAGTTCTGTATAAAACCGCAATCTCTGCTGGACTAACCCCTTCTTCGATCAATGATTGCGCCGTCATAGCTATGTACTCTGCCTCATCAATTCCTGTCATAGCCGCATAGAGAGTAATCTTTTCGCCATGATCATTGCTGGTAAATACCGATTTTGGCACGCGGTTTTTATTTTTTTCTATTACATCATTTGAGGCCGCAATGATAGTTTTAGTTGAACGATAATTTTCTTCAAGCAAAATTGTTTTTGCGCCAGCAAATTCACGCTCAAATTGCAAGACGTTTTTTATGTCAGCACCGCGCCAAGAATAAATATTTTGGTCGATATCCCCCACTACACAGATGTTTTTCACCTCTCCTGCCAACTGCTTGGCAATAGAAAACTGCACGGCGTTAGTATCTTGATACTCGTCAATGTGAATGTATTTGTATTTATTTTGCAACTCTTCCCTAACCTTAGGATAGTTTTGGAGTAAAGATAATGTTTTAGTGAGAAGATCATCAAAATCCAAAGCATGCTCTTGCTTAAGGATATCTTCGTAATGACCCCACACAGTAGCTGCTACTTGGTCAGGCAAACTTTTGGCAGACTCGCGCAGCTCACTGATCGTTTTAGCGTCACCTTTTGCTCGTGAGATTTTACTTAAGATCTTTTTTGGTTCAAACTCTTTTGGATTATAACCACCCCTCTCCAAAGCCGCTTTGACCGTACGCAAACTGTCAGACCGATCATAGATAGTAAAATGACGACGCAAATTAAGAGTTTCGTGATATTGACGCAAGATTCGCACCCCCAAAGAATGGAATGTAGCAACGGTTGGCAGAGCATCAATAACCGCTCGCTCACTGGGTGGATACTTTTTTATTAGAACCTCAACCCTTTCGCGCATCTCTTTAGCCGCCTTATTAGTAAAAGTTACCGCTAATATGTTATACGGTGCAACTCCTTGGTGGAGTAAATGAACAATCCGATGAGTAATTACTCTAGTTTTTCCAGAGCCGGCACCAGCTAAGACTAAAAGTGGACCTTCAGTAGCCAAAACTGCCTGCCGTTGAGCTGAATTTAGCCCTTCTAAATATGGTTGATCAGACATGAAACACTACTATACCATGCCACCCTCTTCACAACCTGTTGATCACGCGTTCCTGGACTCATATTTTTGCAAGACTTTATCGCATACTTGTCAATAGATATTTCGAGGCTAAAAATAAAGTTAAATACGACCTATCTACAATTTCTAAGAAAAATGTGAATTCGTCAATTGCGATTGGTTGTACGTCTAGTAAAATTACAGTCATACCTTGAATTAGATAAGGTAGTAGTTTAAAAGAGGCGTTTTACGTCTTTTTTATTTCCGGTAAATTTACTGTAGTGTCAGCGTGGCGGTGAGTCCTTAAATAGATTTAGTATTCAACCTAACATTCAAGAGTCTGATTCTAATAACAATTCTTCAGAAACCAATCAGACGACATATAAAAGAGCACCGTATTCGAACTTAAGCGTCGTAGTTGAATATGTATTTATACTCTCAATAATCATAATTCCTTTGTCAGTAAAGGCTGGTTTTTTTGATAAATCTTCAACTACCCCACTTGAAACAGATTCAAATAACACGGCAGCCACTTCACCAATTGATATTCCTTTACTATCAGCCAACCAAGCCCCTGATTCATCACTTGGCGGACGTGGCGGAGCTGAAATAATAGTCGATGATGGAGTTTTGGTATCTTCCGGACCAGTTGGTGAAGATGTGATCGCCTTGAATCGCACTTCAAACGGTGAAATCAGCATCTACACCGTTCGCGAAGGCGATACCTTGTCACACGTAGCCGAGATGTATGGAGTAACGGTAAACACTATACTTTGGGCCAACGATTTGACTAAAGCCACCAGTATCCGTGCCGGACAAACTTTGATCATTTTGCCAATAGCCGGAGTTCGTCACGTAGTTAAGAAAGGTGACACCATAAATTCAATTGCTAAAAAATACGAGGGTGATGCTGAAGAAATTCTTTCTTATAATCAATTGGCCAGCGCTGATGGACTTGAAGTTGGTTCTGTGATTGTTGTACCTGGTGGTGCTATTCATTCAGCTCCGGCCATAACCACTTCAGCTAAGCCGACTAAAACCTCCGGCTCTACCTCCGCCAGTAGCGCTGGCTTTACTCACCCAGCCCCCGGAGCAGTAAAAACACAAGGTATTCACGGTTATAACGCAGTAGACTTAGCTGGATCAATTGGTTCAACTATTAGAGCAGCTGCGGCCGGTGAAGTTATTGTTTCTAAGAGTTCTGGTTGGAACGGAGGCTATGGTCAATACATTGTAATCAAACATAAAAATGGCACTCAAACCCTCTACGCCCACCTTTCTCGAAACGATGTTGGAGTCGGAGCCTACGTCAGCCAAGGACAGACTATTGGAGCCATGGGTAGCACCGGAAAATCTACCGGCCCCCATCTTCACTTTGAAGTCCGTGGAGCAAAGAACCCTTTCTAACCTAAATGAATTGGAAGTAAAATAAAATGAAAACCCCGCACCTACGGCGCGGGGTTTTCATATGTTACTTAGAATATTTCTTTATCCAAGATAACGTTTCTTTCAACAACTCTGTTTCTGTCCCCTCTTCGTCAAAGCAGTGAGTAGCACCGTTTATTATGGTGAGCTCCTTTGGTTCTTTGGCGGCTTTGTAATAAGCTCTACTCCCCTTAAGTAGTATTCCTTTTTTAGCAGCAATGATTTTGATTGGCTTTTCTAGTTTACTAACAATATCCAGTTCGTTTTTAGCATTAAATTTTTCCCACTCATCAACAAATTCTCCACTTAACAAATATTCAAAACTATCTCTAACCAACCAAAAGTGTTGGTTGTTAAATTAAATTTTACTTAACTCCTGCTTTATTCCTTTTTCCAAATACGATGGTTCCCATAATATAACGTTGTCAAAAAGCGATTTATCTGCCTTTAAAATTACAATACTACCGATACTGTGACCTATAACAGTAATATTTTGATACTTGGGTCGTAAATATCTAAGAACGGTATTGAGGTCATTAGCGTGGGTCGCTAGAGAGCATTCACTTAACTTACGGTGCTTTTTATCAGACCACCAGTAAAATGCCGATCTAAAAACATCTATACCCTTTTTAGGGAAATTGTGAGCTGCATTGTAGAGGCTTCTTTCGTTTGGACTGCCTGTAAGGCCATGCACTGCCACTGCTACGGCCTTATTCTTTTTGGTTCCAGTGTTGTGAAAACAATAGATCTTTTTGTTATCTTTTGTTTTTAAGTTAAATACTCGTTCCATATAAATCTTTTTATTCGTCAATATTTTCAAATCTTTCGCTATCATAATTTAGGAATAAGGTTAGTTTTTCAGGGTTTGGCATTTCATTTATTCTAGCAAATATTACCCTTATTCTAAACTTGCACTCTATACTGCAACGCTTCCAGTACATGCTTAGTTCCTATGTCATCAGTTTCGTCTAAGTCGGCAATGGTACGAGCGACTTTGATCAGTCTATGATAACTGCGGGGTGAGAGGTTTAGTTTTTGGGAAGAAAGTTTTAAAAGATCTGATACTTCCGTACTCAAAGTAATAGTATGGTCAATGTCGCGACTGGTCATTTCGGCATTGGTGTTTGCTTCCCTGCCCGCGAAGCGGTTACTTTGGCGAGTGCGCGCGGTAGCGATTTCTTTTCTTGCTTTGTCTGTCTCTCCGATAGTTCGTTTCAAGTTAGACAAGGTCTCATAATCAATATGTGGTACTTCAATCCAAAGATCAATGCGGTCTAAGATTGGTCCGGAAATTTTACCCTTGTAAGTCTCTTGCATAGCGCGAGCTAAGTTAGTAGTCCCGTCTTCAGTACCACGGTAAGGGTTCATAGCCGCAACTAAAATAAAGTCAGCCGGAAAAAGTGCAGTGCCTTGAATACGAGAAATACTTACCACTCTATCTTCAAGTGGTTGGCGAAGTGCGTCTAGGCTTCGTCTTTCAAACTCGGGAAACTCATCCATAAATAAAACACCTTTGTGAGCTAGGGTCACTTCGCCCGGCTTAGGATTGGTACCACCACCAACCAGGGCTGTGTGCGAAGCGGTGTGGTGTGGAGCACGAAATGGTGGTGTGCTGGTAATAGCTTCCCCGCTGCCACTTAATGAATGAATAGCGGTGACAGCCAACGCATCCTCTCTAGATAAGGGTGGCAGAAGTCCCTGAAAGGCACGGGCTAACATAGTCTTACCAGTACCGGGCGGACCAACCAGAATAACATTATGCCTGCCGGCGGCCGCTATGATAAGCGCTCTTTTGGCACTTTCTTGTCCTTTGATGTCCTCTAGAGTTACCTTGCCTTCCGTCCAATTATTATCGTCTAGGTTGGTTGTTGGTTGAATATTTATAGTACTATGTTCAGGGTGACTTTTATCTATATGCCTTATTACTTCACTTAAGGTTTTAGCTGGAAAGACTTCTATTCCGTCTATTAAAGCTGCTTCTTTAGCATTATTCCATGGAACAACTATTTGCTTATAGCCATTTTGTTTGGCGGCCATAGTGATATTTAAGACTCCTCGAATCGGTCTTAGACTACCGTCTAGTCCTAGTTCTCCTACGTACAAAATATCCTGATTTCCGCTAAGTTCTCCAGCCGCTTCCAGATAAGCAATGGCAATTGGCAGATCAAAAAGTGGACCCTCTTTTTTCAGGTCAGCTGGTGACAGTGAGATGGTAATTTTTTGATTCTTGCTCTTAGGAGATTCAAAGCCCGAATGCTTGATAGCACTACTGATACGATCTTTAGACTCCTCGATGGCTTTGCCAGCCAAACCTACGATCGAAAATGAATGCAGACCTCGGGCGAGGTCTGCTTCAATTCTGACTAACGTGCCAGATAGAATATGTGGTTGAATGGTATGTACTAAGGCAACGCTCATTAGTACATATTATAACTTATAGTGGCAGATTCTGTTCTTCGTTCATGTGTTCTTTGCAGGTGCGAGCGGTTGGTTTATAAGCTAGGCGATCTTCTTCTATCGGATGATTGTCAATTTCACAAATTCCAAAAGTCCCAGCTTCAATTTTTTCTAAAGCTCGTTTTATATTTCTGTATTCAATCTCAAGATCACTCAGCGTAGCTTGACGCTCCTCTTGTTCTTCCGATATATCAGCTTCGGTGTTCATATCAGCCTCCACCTGGTGATCTGCCGGTCTTTCAATCCAATCACCTGTTTGCTTATCTTGTACCCCTAAAGACTCAAGCTCACCGGTAATTTGTACGAGTTGTTCCTCTAATTTTTGTTTGTAGCCGTTTATGTCAGTCATAATATTAGTTGTTAATTAAGGTTAGTAACTTTCCAAGAGCAGTACTGCTTCTCGTAATTATTATAGTATTACTATCTAAGAAACCATAGATAAGTTCTTCTTCACCGTTTGAATTTTTTAGAACCCTAACATCAACCCCTCCAATAGTAGCATCAACATAAGTGACCTGCGACTTATCCTTTTCCTCAATAAACAAAAGTTGTTCGGAAGAGGTGGAAGTATCCGTCACAACCGGAACATCAGTGGGTAATTGGAAAACATCAGCCAAATCATCACGCATGGTATCCTCCCAAAGTAACATACCACCAATTCCCGCAACATTGTCTGCCACCTTAAGAGCGATGTATGGATCAGTGAATTGTATCCCACCAAAATACAAGTAATTGATAGATTGTTTAAAGTTACTATCTAGTTCAATACCCAGGAATGACAAAAGTGCACTGGGTTTTATTAGGTTGTTTTTCTCAGCTGTTGTTGTGAAGGCAAACTGTGTAACCGTATAATCATCCGCCTCATATTCAGTGATGATACGCTGAATAAAGTCTTCTTTGTTGGTTATTGGTTGATAGAGCAAATTTAATTCAGCCGCTTTAATAACTCGCGGGTATTCCTCAACCTGTACTACACTAATTTTATCCTTATTATGATACCAAATAGTACCACCGATACCACCTGCTACTAAAACGATAAAAACAGCCGACACTACAAAAGAAACCGTGTTGGTGTTAGCTGAGAGGAAAAAGCCCTTGTGCTCTCTATTAGGAGCTGACGAATTAGATTGTTGTCCCTTGGACCTTGGTAAGACCTGATCGGCTAAAGTAGCGGAAACACCTGATGACGAAGCGGTCTCTTCTTTCTTATCTGATGTAACCGGTTTACCACCCCCTTGTTCTTGTGATTCTGGTCTAACCTGAACCTCACCTGACTTACTTGCCGCTTCCCACGCTTTTGACCCGTCATCAACCTCTCGCTCTTCAACCAAGTCCTTCTTAGACACTGCTTTAGTATGAGCTTCTTTCTGTTTCGCTTCAGACCTTTTTACTTCATCTAGATTGTTAACTATAATTTCATTCTGTGTCGTTACAAACCCTTTTGGTTGTTCCTGCTTAGCTGAAACAACAGCATCTTCTCCGGTCTTCTCCTCAAGAAGTTCATACATGGTATCAGTGTCTGGTGTCCAAATAGTCTCAGGAGAATCATCTACCGTGTTATTGGTTTTGTTTGGAACATTATGCTCATTATGCTCATCCTGTTTTTTGCTATGTCGCTCACGAATTCGCTCCTGAATATTTTCATGATCTCCAGATATAATCTTTCCGGTTTGAGAAGTGGCCTTTTGAATTACACCTTTTCGCCTAGTGGTTTCAGGTACAGTATATTTAGGAGCTTTTTTTGCTTGTCGCTCAGCCTTTTTTTCTTTAAACCAACTCTTGATTGATTCAATAGTTGCAGTAAATACATTAAAGCGATCTTTCTTGGTATCAGTAATTATCGTGGCTGACCCAGCGCCCTCATTATCAATAACCACTTTATTATTCTTGGTATGGTTTTTTTCTGAAACTGTGTCAGATAGACTCACCCACGAGGCACCACCGTGAGCTTTTGGACCAGAAGCAGTATTGTAGTTGGCCGGTAAATTGACAAGTTCAGACCTAAGATCCTGAGAGTCATTTTTCTCAATATGACTATCAACAATAGCCTGTAGTGAAGGTGTTACTTTGCTTGTTTTACCTTGTATTTTACCTTCATGTCGGGCTTGGTCAGAAGAGAAGGTTCTAAGACCTGACAATTTTGTCTTTGTCTTTTCTTGATTGTCCATTGTTACTAGTATCTCACAAAAACGCTGATTTGTTACTAGTTACCTGTGGCTTTTTTAGCCATAAAATCTGGATCTGCTTTCTTTATTGACAATCCTATTTTACCGTCTTCAATTTTAGAAACCACGACCGGAACAACATCCCCAACCTTAAGCACACCTTCGACTGACTCAATCCGCTCTGGAGCAATTTCTGATATATGTATCAAACCTTCATTATAATCATCAAGTTTGGCAAAAGCACCAAAAGTGGCTATTTTGACTACAGTAGCCTCAGCTCGCTCACCTACCTCATAACGTTTGGTAAGAGACTTTATTTTGTCACTAGCTAGTTTTGTAGTGCCATTTTTTCCGGTAATAAAGACCGTGCCATCGTCCTCAATATTGATTTCCTCCACCCCTGACTCATCCTTTATAGCGTTTATGGTCTTACCGCCAGAACCAATGACCAAACCAATTTGCTCTGGTAATATGTTTAAACTAATTACCTCAGGAGCATTCGGAGAAATGTGCGGTCGGTGGGTATCTATAGTAGCGGTCATGGTATCTAATATATGTAGACGTGCCAACCGAGCCTTTTCCAAGGCTTCACCTAATATAGGTATACTGATTCCATCAACCTTTACATCCATTTGAATTGCCGTTACTCCCTCTGTGGTCCCAGCTACTTTAAAGTCCATGTCTCCAAATTCATCCTCCGGTCCTTGGATATCGGTAAGGAGAGCATGGCCGTTTTCATAAATCATAACTCCTGAGGCGATACCGGCTACTGGTCGCTTGATTGGTACACCACCATCCATCAAGGCCAAGGTCGAAGCGCAAACTGACCCCATCGAACTTGATCCGTTACTTGACATAGTTTCTGATACCAGCCGAATGGTGTACGGAAAGGCATCTTTATCCGGCACAACTGGCTGTAGTGCTTTTTCCGCTAATGCCCCATGGCCAATCATGCGACGATTAAATCCACCAACCCTTCCGGTTTCACCAACAGAAAATGGAGGAAAGTTATAATGGTGCATAAAGCGCTTCTTCACCTCACGCTCCTCCATGGTGTCTATCATTTGTGCTGCATCCGGTCCACCTAAAGTCAAAGCAGAAAAAATGCGAGTACCACCACGATAAAAAATTCCCGAGCCATGAAGAACCGGTGATACTCCCCCAGCTTGTGCATACAGTTCTCTAACCTCGTCCATACTTCGACCATCCGCCCGCTTATTATTCAACACCGCACCCTTGTGAAGCTCTAGGTCTATCATATCTTCAAAGAAATGCCCGGCCAATTTTTCGCTAACATCATCTTCTAATTCTCCCACGGCTTTTAGAAAATCTTTTTTTAATTCATATATATGATCTTTACCGGCCCGATTACTAAACATAGTATCTTCCAGCTGAGTTTTAAAAACTGAATTATATAAGCTTACTAAGCTCTCTGGCAAAACAGGCTCTTCCACTACACGTTTTTCTTTTCCAAGTTTCTCAATAATTTTGGTTTGAAATTCTTCTAACACCAAATGATGAGACGAGGCGACTTCCAACGCTGTGATTATTTTATCTTCGCTAATTTCGTTAGCACCAGTTTCGATCATATTAATTTTTCCGTCCTTACCACAAGCCAAAATCTCAAATTCTAGGTCATCAGCATCACGCTCCTTATAAGTTGGATTAATTATAAGTTCGTCTTTACTTGCACTTTTAGCAATACGAACTGCCCCAACCGGACCTTGCCAAGGTATATCAGAAACACTAAGTGCCAACGATGCACCAATCACCCCAAGAACGTCTGGATCATCTTCACCCATCGCTAGTACAGTCACCACTACTTGTACATCAGTTTTTAGATGAGAAGGAAAAAGTGGACGAATGGTACGGTCAACAATACGAGCTGATAAAATCGCTTCGTCACTCGGTCGACCTTCACGACGCATAAATCGACTGCCGAGAATTTGACCGGCGGCATAAAATTTTTCTTCAAACTCCACCGACAATGGGAAGTATGGTAGGTCTGTGTCCCGACTTCCCATAACTGCAGTTACCAATACGACTGTCTGCCCATAAGTCATAATGACCGAACCATTAGCTTGCGCTGTCATGTCATTAAACTCAGCAGTCAAAGTTTTCTCTCCAAGTTTAGTTGTAAATATTTCTTTTTGCATGATTATTCTTTTTACTTATGACAACCCCTTCTGGTTTTAGATTTCAAGGTTTTGAAATCTACTAATCAAAAGAGCTTGTCGCTAATAACTATGAGCATAACAAAAACGCGACTAGGCACAAGTGCCTAGTCGCGTTTTATGTGTTGGATTCAGAATTCTATAGATCATCAGTTCTTGCCTGTCTTTTTTTTACCTGCTTTCTAGATCCTGTTTTTCGACGTCCAGTTTTGTAGCCAATTAAAAATTCTTGCGGATTTTCATCCATATCGATAAAGTCATCTACCACTTCTCGCAAACGAGATGAAGCCGATCGGCCAAAAGTAATCACCTCAACTTGGCAACCCTGACTTTTTACATATTCCACCATAGGAATAAAATCTCCGTCACCACTAGCCAAAATTATTGAATCAACTTTATGTGCCAGTTTGACAGCATCTATCGCGATTCCCACATCCCAGTCGGCTTTTTTGGCGCCACCATAAAAAATTTGTAAGTCCTTGGTCTTGATCTCAATTCCAACCTTCTCCAATGCCTCGAAGAAAGCACTCTCCTCTCCACTCTCAGTGTTGACCACATAAGACAGGGCACGAATTAATTTTCTACCACCCAAAGCACTTTTTATAATCGCACCAAAATTTACTTTTGACTTATATAAATTCTTCGCGCTGTGATATAAGTTTTGTGTGTCTATCAAAATTGCCACCCGTTGATCGGGGTGTCTAATTATTCTCATGAATTAATTTATTAAAATACTTTTTATAATTATTAAAAACCTTCTGACTACACTATAGCTCGAAAAAACAAAATGCTCCAGAGCGGAGCATAATGTTTTATCGCTTAAGACCGAGATTCTTGAGAGTAGCTTTATAGGCTTTCTCGTCTTTCTTCTCTAGGTACTTAAGATGTTTGCGTCGGTCGGCTACCATCTGTAATAGTCCACGACGAGAGTGAAAATCTTTCTTATGCTTGCGCAAGTGAGTTGAAAGTTCTTCAATCTGTCTGGTGAGTAGCGCCACCTGAGCTTCCGGTGAACCGGTGTCAGCATCATGACGACGATTACTCTTTAATACATTCTCCTTTACTCTTTTTGTTAACATAAAATTTTTGTGAAACGTCTCTCTTATACTAGATACGCACCGTGAGTGCCTATAAGGAGTACGCAGTGATAACCGCGAAGGTTGGAATTACTATAGCATAAAAAAAGAATAAAAGCAAGTCAGGCCAAGAGTTAGACAGGCTGTCAAAGCCATGGTTAATTTTACTATGTATAATAGTGGGTATGAAGCTTGTCGAACTAAAACAACAATTTCTAGAGTACTTGGAAATCGAGAGGGGACGAAGTGTAAAGACGGTGGAGAATTATGATCGCTACATATCCAGATTTTTTGATTTTAGTAAGGCAAAACTCCCTAGAGATATTACCGAGAAACAGGTGCGTGAATTTCGACTCTACCTAAACCGTCAAGCCGGAACCAAAATTGGTGGTAAAACAGAACCCATGAAACGTCGGACTCAGAACTATTATCTCATTGCTTTACGCGCGTTTCTCAAGTACTTACGTAAGCAGGGTGTAGAATCTTTATCACCCGAAAGAATTGAGTTAGCCAAAATTCCCGAGCGCTCACTGGACCTAATCTCGACCGTGGAACTAAATCGTCTTCTTAATGCACCATCAACGGACAGCCTCGAAGGTAAGCGTGACCGAGCTATCTTGGAACTTCTGTTTTCGACCGGTCTGCGTATTTCTGAACTTTGCTCCTTGTCGATTGATGATATCGATTTGTCTCGTGATGAGTTTTCCGTCAGAGGTAAGGGTGACAAAATCCGGGTGGTGTTTTTGTCCGACGAAGCCAAGTCAGCGATCAAAAAATATTTAGCGGCTCGCAAAGACATGGACGATGCTCTCTTCATTCGCTACGGTAAAAAGGCTCATGTCGGTGAGGACGCACGCATCTCCCCGCGCGCAGTACAAAGACTTCTCAAACGCTACGCCGCCAAAGCTGGTATTGTACGCAAAGTTACTCCGCACGTTATCCGTCACAGTTTTGCGACTGACCTCTTAAGCAACGGTGCTGACCTCCGCTCAGTGCAGGCGCTCCTTGGTCATGCACACATCGGTACCACTCAGATCTACACTCACGTCACTGACGCACACCTAAGAGCCGTCCACAAAAAATTCCACTCGAAGCGGAAGTAGAAAATTTCAATTAAAATTCTAAAATCAAAATTTAATTTTCAAAAAATAATTTTGAGTAAATTTATAACCAATGTATACTCCATCAACTATGAACGAGATACCAGAATGTTTTTATCGAGTAAGCGTAAAGGCACTAGTGCTAAATGAAACCAGAGACAAATTTTTAATTTGTAAGGATAAGGATGATTATTGGGATGTGCCAGGTGGTGGGCTTGATTGGGGTGAGACTATACAAAAAATGTTAACAAGCGAAGTAAAAAAAGAGACAGGTCTCTTGATAACTGAAATGGCAGATAGACCTTCTTACTTTGTAACTGACAAAAGTGTAAGGTTTGGTTTTTGGATTGTAAATGTTTTGTATGAAGCTAAGTTCAACAGTCTCGACTTCACCCCATCTGATGAATGTGTAGAGATAAGATTTGTTAGCAAAGAAGACATTACAAATCTCAAAGTCTTCCCTTCAGTAACAAAGTTAGCGGACATGTTCAAACCAGAAAATCATAAAAAATAATTATTAGCATAAGCACATTATCCTCAGGCGTTACCTATATTAAATTTCTGCACAAAAATAACAAACGTGGTATTGTTGTTTCGGCTGTTCAAGACAGTTATTTTCCAACAAAATTTTCGGGAGAAAATAATGAATAAAGAAATTATCACAAAAGATGATTTTAATCAGTTTGTAGCACAAATTGAAAAGCGTGCTGGTTACAGACGACCTCTAGCCTTTGGGTTGGGAATAGCACATGTAGATAAAAATGGAGAAATACTTGATACCTTTTTTCCTTTACCACAATATAAAGGTAGCTACGGAACTGCAGCTATTTTAGCTGATGTGGTCGGGGTATATGGTACTGAAACCTATAAGGTCAGTAGTGAAATACTTGCTAAAATTTTAAGCAAGTTTGCACCGTTTATAAAAGATGGTCAGTTTCATGAAAACATTGAGGCTATCAAGACTATGTACGAAGCAGCGCAAGCCTTTGAGAAAAGTAGTGTTCGTAAAAAAGTTGTTGTTGTAACCTTTATTGATGTCCCTGATTATGATACTGGTCCTAGGACTGTGTCTGATGCATTCTTGCGTTTACATTTACTCAGCCATCGAAAGGTTAAGCCAAATGAAATAAACTTAGATGGTATTTTTGGTGTACTAAAAAATCTTGCTTGGACTAATGAAGGACCGATTCATCTGGCTGAACTTGAGGAAAGACAGCTACAGGCTCAAATCCAAGGGCATCCTTTGCATATTAATGCAGTGGATAAGTTTCCTCGGATGGTAGATTATGTAATTCCTTCGGGGGTTCGTATAGCCAATGCTGCTAATGTAAGACTAGGTGCTTATCTGGCAGAGGGTACTACGGTGATGCATGCGGGGTTCGTAAACTTCAATGCAGGAACACTTGGAACTTCTATGGTCGAAGGTCGTATTTCAGCGGGAGTAGTGGTTGGTGATCAAACTGATATCGGTGGTGGTGCATCTATAATGGGCACACTTTCTGGTGGTGGTAAAGAAAAAATCACTATCGGAAGAGGATGTCTTTTAGGTGCTAATGCTGGTACAGGTATATCACTTGGCGATCTCTGTGTTATTGAAGCTGGTCTTTATGTAACCGCTGGTATGAAACTCTTCTACAAAGGTGAGGAAATTAAAGCCAAGGAACTTTCTAGTGTTGACGGTATAACTTTCTGGCGCAATGGTCTAACAGGACAAGTTGAAGCTCAGGATAAACCTAATAAAATAACTCTCAATGAGGTTTTACACAGCGGTAATTGATTTGATCTCTGAGAACTTAGCAGCCTATGCGTATCCCTGCATAGGCTGTCTTTTTATTTATAGCCTACCCCATCAACACCACCGCCAAGATAGAAAGTACAATCGCCACCACCTTTCTAGTGTTCCAGTGTTCGTTATAAAAAATAATTGAAAGTACGATTGGGATAACAATGTAGAGTGAGGTGATGGTGTAGACGACAGCTAAAGGTCCGTTGTGTGAAAATGACATCATTAAAGTGGTAAAAGCTGTCATTTGTATAAGACCAATAATGAATGCTAGTTTGAAAAAACTACTATCAAGCGGTTTTACTTCTACGGTGTTAGATTTTGATCTATTATTTTTGTGTAAAACTAAACTAGCGGTGGCTAGTAATATGTTTGCAATACCGGCAAACAAAAGTACAGCTGAAAATAAATTTGCTCCTAGTTTATAAATTGCTGCTCCGATGCCAGATAAAAATGCACTGATGATTATGAGAATTAATCCACGTTTTAAATTTTCCTGTCGATTGTTTTCAATTCTATTTATAAGTAGTAACGGCACTAAAACTCCAAAGAGTATACCGGCCCATTCAGATATGGTTAAGTGTTCGTTGAATACCATTGCTCCTATAAGTAAAGCAAATAGCGGACTGATAAATTTATGTATTGGTAAAGCAATTGTAGTATCTATATAACGGAGAGAATCCATGCGTAAATTGGAATTAAATAGATATATTACTCCACTAAGTAAAGCGAAACCTAAGATTATCCAAGATATCTCACTATAACCTTCAACGAAACCAGCTATTATAAAAGTAACAACTCAAGCTATTCCAGAGCTGACACCATTTAGTAAATTAGAATTATAGTTTCGGGCCACTCCTACTTTTTGTCCAAAAATATGAAGTCCGGAAAAGACGAGGGATACAACCGCAAAAATAAACCAAGTTTCCATAATGGCGAGAGTATAGCATTTTTGAAAAGGTTATACATATGATATGTGTGCTAAGAATTGAATATTGATAAAAATAACCAAAAAACGACCTTTTCCGTCACAGACTTCTCCTCAAGGTCGCACCTTCGTTATTTTTATTTGGAAGTCCCGCGCCGTAGGCGCGGTGCTTTTCATCCTTACACTTCAAACTCACACATTTTCCATTTTCACTGGGGATAAAAAGTACTGTCTATTCTTTATCCGTGTTTCATACTAGAAGCATAATCTATATTTATCATGACTTTTATATTAACGATTTTATTATTCGCGCTATTTTTATCACACTTAAAACTTAAGGAGAGGTTCAATGAGCTAGAGAAAAAAATAAAGCCTTTGATTTCCACCGCTGTTGCTTCCGACGAAAAAGATCTGGTAAGTGAACAACGTGAGAACGTTCCACTTACACCACCTCCACCAGCCCAAACCGAGACTGACAATACACCTGACCAGTTCGCATCTTCAACTGAAGTAGACTACGCACCAAAAGTTGTACATGAAGTTGCATCTAAGGAAGAAGACAAGGAATTCTTTCTCGTCAGTTGGTTTAGAGAAAACACACTAATCAAGATCGGTAGCATCATCTTTTTCTTGGGCGCGGTTTGGCTGGTAACTTACGCGGTGGTAGAAAGCGTTTTCTCACCACTGGTTTTGCTTCTACTTGGCTTTGTTTTGGCTTTACTGGCCTATCTAGTTGGTTTTTATCGAGCCAGTATATCAACCACTGAGTATGTAGTACTAACCGCACTTGGTACCGGAATCATCAGTGCCACCATTTTTACTGCCAAAATTATCGCCACACCACTACCGCCAGTATTGGCCCTTGGTCTTCTTGTCATTGGTCTCGTTTATACTATATATGTATCATGGCAAACAAATACCAAATGGTTGGCAATCGTGACCGCCTTGGCCGGACTCTTAATTCCAATGCTAGTAGGAGTCGCGGGTGAAGGAGCTTGGATCCTCACTTATCTACTAATCTTATCGGTTGGACTTTTGTTTGTTGGCGTCAAACAAGAATGGCGAACTCTGTCGATGATCTTAACGTTGGGTGTCAGCTTTTATGAATTAGGACTTCTGAGTTACATGAACGGTAATGTTCTTTGGTTCTTTGTTGTCATCTTTACTATTTTATTTTTCGTTAGCGTAACCATGAGTTTTATAAAAACCAAGGAAGCACGCACCACCGATGTTCTTAGTCTAGCTATTGCCGGTCTGGTTTTTGTTTTCTTTGCTTCACAAATTGCCCTTAGTGCAGGATTGGCCACTACAATTGCAACTATTGCTCTAGCGGGAGTAGCTTATTTGTCCTTGGTACGAAATTATCCAATCAACATCACCGCGACTTATATTGCCTTTTCACTGGTCAGTCTCCTTATCGCCACCAGTTTTGTATTCTCTGGCTTCACAGAAATTTTAGCTTACACCATAGAAATTACGGCTGTCTTTTTTATCGTCACGTACCTTGGCTTACCAGAACGCGTCATGCGCCTCGTTGCTTTTGGCTACCTATTACCTCTCATCACCTCTCTTTCTTCCTTCGACACAGTCGCTTGGAAATACGGAATCCTGCACGCCGACGCTTTTGTCCTCTATTCAGTTATGACTTCGTTTATCATCAGTGCCCTTTGGCTTTCACATAATAAAACCTTGGCCGTCTATCGCTGGAACCGACCCTTGGCCGGACTATTTGGCGCCATTGGTTATTTTTACACTTTAGGTGTGTCAGCCCAAGTCACCTCTTCTATATTTAGTGGCGATACTGCCCTAGTGATGTTGTATGTTGTTTGGGCACTAATGTCTCTCGCTGGAATTTACTACACCACTCATCGTCAGCTAGCCAGTCGAGTAATTGTAGCCACCAGTCTCACCTTAATTCCTCCAATCATGGCCAGCCTTTCCTCCCTCACCTCCCCAGCTTGGCGCGAGGGAATATTTCATATTCACGGATTTGGTGTCGGTGTAATGTTTGGTGTAATGATTTTGAGCACCCTACTCTTTACTCAAATATTCACGGCCGAATACAATCAATCTCTTAAGCGCTCGTTGGGTGTAATGATTGTGGTTACGATATCATATATATTCATTGCTTTGTCAGCTATTTTTGATAGCTGGTTACCGTACCCTGTTGGTTCTGTTTTAACCTACAGCTCTTACATTATTATTCTTTATGCTCTTATCTCACTATTTACCATTCTGCAAACTAATCTTAAGTGGGTTGGCGTTGCTCTTCTGGCACTAATTTTGCCATTATTATTATCTTTTGATTCCTTTGACTTCTCTGGCTGGGAACAATCTGAGGTAATAAAACCTCTGGGTCTGTTTATAGTTATAACAATCATGACCTTAATCGGGGTCGGTCTACGCAAGTATTATCGCACCACCAACCCTGAAGATCGGGAAAAAGTTACATCCTGGAGCAAAACCATTCTAATTACCGCTTCACTTTTTGCCGTTGGCTACTTTTGGTCACTTACACATTCATTTTTAAATCCCGACAAGGCAGTGGCACTTTCTCTCTTTGTTTTCACAGTAATTGGACTCGGTTTATACCAATATGGCAAGAGAACTAAAAGGGGTGACTACAAGCGAGCTGGTCAAGCCTTGTTGATATTTGTGGTAGCACGACTCGTAATCATCGACGTCTGGAGCATGGAACTCTTGTGGCGTATCGTTACCTTCTTGGGAATTGGCGTTCTGTTTATCACAACCGCTCTACTGGAAAAGCAAAACGCAGGATTAACTAATAAATCACCAAATAACAAAAACGATTTCATACCATCTTCAGAGACCAGTAAAAACTCCGACGATCTTGATGTCTAAATAAACTAAAACACCCCGCTGCCTACGGCAGCGGGGTGTTTTAATTTATTCGTTCTTCACCCTACCTCGCTATACTATACAACCCCACCACCGCCTCAAAACCTTTTTTGTTTTTAGACCAATCCATTCCCTCACGAGAACTAAGCTCTACTGTGATGGCCGGAATCCCGATAGAAGCTAGCCAACCCTCAGCATCACCGCTAATTGGATAAGCATCAAAACTATCAACTGACTTATACAGTGCAGCGTTAGCGTATGTATTCATAAGAGATAATGTCTCTGGCAGAATTCCATTTTCACACTCTGAAGCATAGACCGCGTTAGCCTGACTGTGCCAAAAGACCACAGCTGCTGGATCTGTCTTTTCTACAAAGTTTCTAAGAGCAGCCGCTTCTGGTTCTGAAAAAGCATTGTCACCAGCATCCACTTCCTTGCCACGCCAAGTACTAGTTGGCTTCCACTTACAATCAAAGTTACGATTTAAGTCAACGTTATTGGCATTGAAGCGTCCAGTAGCGATTACATTAACGTCACTAGAAATTACATCTTGGGCGGTAAAACGTCCCTCTTTTCCAACGATCTTATATAGTCCGTCAGGGTTAAGAGCGGGAATAATTTCTATCTTCAATGTATCTGGTACTTTAATCCGATCGGTCTCCAGTTCATCAATAAACTGATAAGCTAAAAGAGTACTGTTCCATTCATAACCGCCATGTATACCGCCAACAAACAAAAGTGTTGTGTCACCCGTGCCGAAAGAATAACTTTCAATTACCCTTCCTTCCACCGAGTGCCCCACCGTACTTATATTAGAAGGCTCAGTATCATCACTAGTGATAATAGTCGAAGTACTTATATCTGACACTTCTGGCAAGGTTGATTTTTTCTTTTCCACCAGCATAAATCCAGCGGCCACTATAGCAATCGCACCAATTATTAGAACGATAACTAGCGGCAGTGATTTCTTTTGTTCTTGATCCATTATCATTATTCAGCGTAGTGCTTAAGGACCGCTTCAATACCAGCCCTGTTCTTGCTCCACTCAGTATTTTCACGAGTAGTTAATAGAACACTAATGGCCGGAATATTCTGTCCCGCTAACCAGTTAACCATGTCACCGGTTATTTCGTAATAATTAAACTCTTCATACGCTGGGTAACCAGCCGCCTTAGCAAATAAATTAGTTAGTGTCTTAGTTTCAGGCAAGATACCATTTTTACAACTAGATGAATACACACCACCAGCCGCACTATACCAAGCAACAACTGCCGTCGGCTGATTCTTCTTTACATAGTCTCTTAAAGCCTGGGTCTCCGGCTCAGAGAAAACGGTTTTTCCTCCACTAACCTCTCGGTCTTGCCAGGTACCAACCGGCTGCCACTCGCAATCAAAATTACGATTTAAGTCAACATTGTCGGCATTAAAACGCCCTTCCGTCTTTACCGCATCTGAAGCAACAACCTGAGCAGCGGTAAACTTACCGGATGTACCCGTTACCTTTTTAAGACCATCAGGATTAAGTACCGGAATAACAGTAACTGTTACATTTTCGGGAACTACGCTAGGATTACTCTTCAGCCAATCAATCATCTCAAAAGACATTAGGGCAGTATTCCATGAATAACCACCATGAATACCACCAACAAAAATTAGCTCTTGGTCACCGTCGCCAAAGTGATAAGCTAAGATATCCTCGCCACCAGCTGATTTTCCAATAGTACTAATCGGTCCTCGACTATCCATTTCTTCAACTGCAGTAGCTGACTCATCAACCATGTCATCAGATGTTACCGGCTCAACATCCGGAACAACAACTTTTTCTGTTTCATCTTTAGTGTAAGAAGCACCGTCTTGATTAGAATAAAAATAAAAAACCGCCCCCCCAATTACCAATAATGCAACTACAATAATAACTATAATATTTTTCATATATACATATTATATGTTAGTTCTCCAAGGTTGACTAATTATCCTTAATCAAATAATGATTAGCTTGTTAACTTTTAAGTGTTAAAATATTTAAAAACTAGTTACTTAGCTCTGCCTCACTAAAATCAGCCTTGGTTAGAGTAATAGTATCACCTTCTTTAACCTCTCCGCTGATCATCTTTTCCGCCACCTTTTCTTCAATCAGATTTTGCAAAACTCTCTGCATCGGTCTAGCTCCAAATTGCGGGTCGTAACCTTTTTCCACCAAGACATCCATTAAATCGCGAGTAACAACAAGTTCGTACCCCTTGTCCTTAATTCTTTCATAAAGCCCCTTAAGCATTAAACCAGCCACCTGTCCCTGCTCTTCAATTTTGAGAGGTTCAAATATTATTGTATTATCAAAACGATTGACTAACTCAGGACGGTAAATACCTTCTTTTATAATATGGTCAACAATTTCTTGCTGTAGGGTCGACAATTCTTTCCTTTGTTCAATTGTGTCCATGATTAGTTGACTGCCAGCGTTTGAGGTGGCAATTATAATGGTATTTCGAGCATTTACTCTCTCACCTCTAGCGTCAGTAAACACCCCTTCGTCCAATATTTGAAGAAATACATCATGCACAGCCTTTGATCCTTTTTCAAACTCATCAAGCAAAAGTACAGCGTAAGGATGCTCACGCAACATGTCTGGTAATATTCCAGACTCTTCACCATTACCAATAAGCCGCTCCAAGGCATCTTCCCCACTAAATTCAGACATATCAATACGATGCATTTTATTTTCGTCGCCAAAGAAGACAAAGGCCAAGGCTTTGGCCGTCTCTGTTTTTCCAACACCAGTTGGACCAAGAAACAAAAAGGAGCCAATTGGTTTGTCAGCTGACTGAATTCCAGCTCTTGCCCGACGCATTGTTCCAGCAATCGCATCAATTGCTCCCAATTGACCAATCACCCGCTCATGTAACCTGTCTTCCAGATTAAGTAGTAAGTCACGTTCTTTTTCTTCTATTGGACCAGCTGGAATACCAGTTTTGTCACTAACCACCTGATAAACATAGTCATCTGTGATAACACCAACCCCAGCTTGATTGGCTCTGGTGGCAATATCAATCAAAAGCTCAATCGCCTTGTCTGGCATCTTCCCTTCAACAATATAGCGGTCTGCCGACTCAGTGACCGCCTTAAGTGCGGCATAGGTAAACAAGGTTTGATAACGGTTTTCATTTTGGAGCGCCACTCCTTGGAGTACTCTGGTAGTACTAGCCAGATTTGGTTCATCAATCAACACTTCAGCAAAACGTCTAGCGAAAGCCCCGAGCGGTTCTAGATGTGTATGATAAGAACCGGGCGTGTCAGTAGCAACCACATGGAGGTTGTCCGTAGCCAAGTAAGGGTCAATCAGTTCTGGAATAAATACACCCATTGCTTCAGCCTCACGAATTAAAGTGCTTAGATTTTCAATGACCATAATAACATTGCCGGCTTTTGTTGCTTCGGTAAAAAGCTGAAGGATTGTTAGTTCTAAAGCCTGTTTGTCATGATGGGTAGCAAATAAACGACTGGTATCAAGTAGGATCATTTGTTTGTTCTCAATCGCACTCAGTGACTTACCTAGACGAATCCGCCTATTGACCTCAAGCAACAAGTCAATCTTGCCCACGCCCGCTTCACCAATAATAAGTACGTTGGACGCCTTTGCTCTAGCTAAAGCAACCTCAATTTCCTCAATTTTTTCATTAGTAAAAGCTGAGTCACCATCAGACAAACCAGAGTAAACAGCCCCAACCTGTAGACTACGAGAAAACTTTTGCAAAATATAAGCAGTACCAAAGGCCCACTCGCGACCAATTCCTTGAGTTTTCGACAAATTATCCTTACCCCACCAGCGTTCAAGACGTTTTTCTTGTAAGTGACTACCAACAACCCACTCCAATGAACCAACAAAAATTTCGTCGGCAACACCATTTTCCTTCAGCAGTTTTTTAAAAGCACTATCTTGCTGCAAAATATATTTACCAAGCGTAATCAAAGTAAAAATCTGATTAGACGGAAGTGGTACCATATCAGTAGAAATAAGAGCTCTCTGAGACCTAAAGAAAGTGTCAAGCATATCGGCACTAATCCCCGCCCGCAAAAGCACAATAGTCCCGAGCCTTGAAGTGCAGAAGGCTTTAGTAATGTCGTTTTTTTGTCTACCAATGGCCTCAGCCACTTCATAAGTTGCGCCAGCTATATTTTCATCTTCCAGACCGATAATAGAATTGAGGCCAAAGAAATAGTAGCTGTTGTGATAACTAAAAATTAAAAGCTGCTCAAGCCAAAGACCAGAAAAAATCAAACTTATGCCTAACAACAAAGAAATTGGTGCGGTCGGTATAAAGTAATGAAACCCGACAGCTACAAGAGCGGCGATGACAGCTAGAGTAAAAAATATTATTCGTAACGTACTTAGAGTACGCCTTGAAAGTATCTTTACTAATGAAAGTACAGGTGCATATTTTTTTATGTCTTCAGCCAGAGTATACATACCTAAATATTATGAGTAAGAAAACATTAAAACAAAACCATAGACCAAACTAGCTACCAAAAAAGCTGGAGCAAAAAGCCAAAACAAATAAACCACAACAATCCCAACACAAAGAAGTACCAATAACGCTGTTCCTACCAGAATCACTATCGTACGAAGAATAATCCCGATAATTCGTGAAACAATGCCAATAATGATATACCCGGCCCAATCTTCAAAATTAAATTTTTTACCACGATCTTCAACTATCCTTTTCCAAGGTGCAAAATAAGATTTGACAAGTTGGGGCAGTGAAAAAAAGTGAACGACAAACCAAAAAAAGTTATTCCAAACATGAAAAATCTCCGCGAAGGCCTTAGAATAATGCCACAATAAATAGTGATGTAAGATCGAAACAAAGAGCATTAACTATAAGTATACACGTCCAAATAGTTTTTCATCCAAACTAATAAACACAAAGCCGCGGTTAAACCACGGCTTTGTGTTTATTAGCTTTCAACCCTACTATGCAGCTGGAGTTGGAGCTGGAGTATCGCTACGGCGAACATTAGCAGCAGCTGGACCTTTTTGACCTTCTTCTACATCAAAAGAAACTCGGTCTCCTTCTTGTAGGTCGTCAAAAGCAACATCTACTAATGATTGAGCGTGAAAGAATACATCCTTTTCACCCTCTTGGTCTGGCTTGATAAAACCATAACCATTATCGCGCTTGCGAACAATTGTTCCTGTCATTATTTTTTATTTATACTTTTTAACTACAAAACGTCACTTCACCTGATCAATGTTTTCACACCTTACCTCAAGGAGTTGGTTTCGCTTCCGTTATTAAATCATAATTAGATTTAAATACAAGGGTAAAGAGACAATTATAGTTTTATATGGGTCGCCAATTGCCCAATAAACGGCAATGGTGCTTCTTTCTTTTGTAGAGAATTAAGGATACCTATAACGGAAAAGATAAAAAGGACTATATCAATCAACGTTAATATTGGATAAAGCCACATAATCATAAAGAAGAAATGTGCAATCAAACCAATCGCGATAATTATCAATCCTTGCTTGATATGGAAGAGTACAAAAGGGTTATCGCGATTAGTTAGAAGCGGAATAAGTACCAGCGGACCTAAATATGATAAAGACGCCATCATGGTAGTGTGATTTAACACGTAGGATGATTCGTTGCTCGTTGTTCTCTCCGCAGTGTTGGTGGTATTACTAGTATTTTCACTAGCTGCTTCTTGGTTATTTTGATTATTGTCCATATAACAATAATTATATTAAATAATCACCATTATGAAAAGCCGTTTGTTCGGCGCCTACGGCACCGAACCCCACCTTTATGCTATATTATACCCATGAAAATCTACTCATGGAACGTAAATGGCATCCGCTCAGTCTATAAAAAAGGAGCCTTGCAGGCTTTTATCAAAGACCATCAGCCAGATATCCTATGTTTGCAAGAAACCAAGGCAAATCATGACCAAATCGAGGTTGATTTTGAAGAATATGAAGAATATTGGTGCTCAGCCAAGCGAAAAGGTTATTCAGGAACCGCTATTTTTACCAAACACACCCCCCTTGAAGTCTATTGCGGCCTACCGGAACATATAGAAAAACAATTCTTCCTCAAAGATGTATACGGCGACACTAACGAAGAAGGACGGGTAATTGTTCTTGAATTTGAAGGTTATTTCGTCACTTCTGTCTACACCCCAAACGCCAAAGACGATCTTTCACGCCTTCCCATGCGCGAAGCCTGGGATAAAGCTTTTCTAACATATATACTAGAACTGCAAAAAAGTAAGCCGGTCATTTTTGGCGGAGATTTGAATGTTGCCCATACAGAACTAGATCTCGCTAGACCAAAGGAAAATAAGGGCAAAAAGGGCTTTACCACTGAGGAACGTACCGGTTTTGACCACATAGTAGAAAGTGGATTTGTTGACACACTAAGACTATTCGAAAAGGACAACGGTCACTACACTTGGTGGTCTCATTTTGCCAACGCCCGAGCTAGAAATGTAGGTTGGAGAATTGATTATTTTCTAATTAGTAATGACCTAGTTCCCTTAGTCAAATACGCCAGGATACACGCTGAGGTCATGGGTTCAGATCACTGTCCGGTCTCCATTGAGCTGGCTGTGTAATAACATTGAATTACAACGTTGCCAGGGGCATGTCCTTTATAAAGGACATGCCCCTAATGTTATCCCCAGTTATACACACATCTGTCCTTTACAGACTTTTATAAAGGACATACTATATACGTAGGCCCAGAGAGGGCGAGCAGGAATCTCCAGAGTTTTGTATCAAAATGAATTTTGAAACAAAACTCTGGAGATACCTCTTAAAGAGTACATTATAAAAACAATTGAGATTACCTCCAATAACTCAAAACAAAAAATGTTCATAACATCCCACCTAAGAGAAATATCCTTATCCTAAATTTTGAAGAACAACTCTTTCAAAATAATGTATAAGAGACATTTATTTCTCAAAACAACAACGTAGAGCTTTGGATCAAGGTTAGCTTCAAATTTTAAATAAGCGCCAACTTGGGTACGATACCCACCAATAATATAAAGCTCATCTTAATCAAAGGCCTGAGGGCATCGGCAGTGAAACAAACCACATCTTCACTCTCGATTCCCCCAGGCCTTTTTTCTTTGTATAATTTAACTATGCAGATGTTATAATTGTAATTACTTATACCAGTTTATTCGGGAGGAAAAGATGGCTCAGAAAAATCGAGTAGGTGTCAAGTTTTGGTTAGTGGTAGGGATTATAATAGGTATTCTAGGTATTTACTACCTATTATAGTCAATTTGTTCATTCATTATAAAAGCACCCTCTGTTGTAGAAACGAGGGTGCTGATTTTTTTACCCCACTTTATGTTCCCTCGCTATCTCCTTTAGAGCCTCAGCTTCTTCCTCGGCTTGTTTTTCTTTGCCAGCGTCGGCTAACGCCTTTAATTCCTCCTCAGGTAGCTTATAGAGCTCTAAAACCTTGGTTTCTAGGTATTCTCCGGTGTTTTTACTAGGATCGTTTAACACTTCTTCCAAAAGAGCATGGAGGACATAACCTAGCTTCTTCCCTGGTTTTTCAGCGGTTATTTCCATGATGCGGTTGCCATTTATCTTCAGCATTTTGACTGATATCGGGTCACGAAGCGCTTCGTCTACCATGGCTTTGTATTTACGGAATCTAAATGGTTGCTCTTTTGGTCTACCGGTACCAATACGGTCACAAACTCTTAAATTAAGGAGGTTTTGAATCTGATCCTCTCCGATTCGGACAATAGTGCGACGCA
Source organism: Candidatus Nomurabacteria bacterium (assembly GCA_023898525.1). Classification (NCBI taxonomy): domain Bacteria; phylum Candidatus Nomuraibacteriota; species Candidatus Nomurabacteria bacterium. The sequence continues at coordinate 698,908 of CP060227.1, read as the reverse complement.
CTGCTGATAGTGTGATCTGGTCCGGATCAGCAAAAAACATGTGCCAACGTACTAATTTTTCGATAATTTGTGACTCTTCGCGTGGATATTTAAGGCGGTCTAGGATTTTTCTTGTCATTCTCGCTCCTACCACTTCGTGGCCAAAGAAAGTATACATTTTGTTCTTGCCGCCAGTTCGTCTAGTGGCTGGCTTACCTACATCGTGTAGTAAGGCGGCGATACGCATGGTGGTGGAATAACCCTTGTCAGCCGCTGCTTGCATAGTGCGTAGTAAGTGCTCAAAGACGTCATAGGCGTGAATACCGCCCTGCTCACAGCCAATCCCCTCTCGTAGTTCAGGAATGATATATTCAAGTAAGTTAAGCTTTTCTAGGAAGACGATCCCTTGCATTGGGTTGTTTGAATCAATGATTCTCACAAACTCTGTGGTGATTCTTTCAATCGCTATTTCTTTGAGTAATGCAGCGTTTTTAGTAACACCAGCAAGAGTTTCCCCTTCTATAACAAAATCAAGCTCAGCCGCTAGCCTGACCGCGCGCATCATACGAAGAGCATCCTCTGAAAAACGTTTGTCTGGGTCACCGACTGCCTTTAGGCGTTTGGCTTTCAAATCTTCAACTCCGTCATATAAATCAACGGTTTTTTGGTCTTTTATGCGGTAAGCGATAGCGTTGACAGTAAAATCTCGTCTAGCTAGGTCTTCTTCCAAAGAAACACCAAAAGTAACGCTGTCTGGACGTCTTTTGTCACTGTATTCCCCTTCGCTGCGGTACGGGGTAACTTCGACTACTTGTAGACTAGCTTCAGCTTCTTCATCACTGTTTTTCACTCCGACCGTACCATAGTCATTATTGCAAAAACTGTCTGGAAAAATAGCTTGAATTTGGTCTGGGTGAGCGTTGGTGGTGAAGTCCCAGTCTTTTGGCTTTTTACCCAAAAGTAGGTCGCGTACGCAACCACCTACCAAATAAGCCTCAAAACCAGCTTTTTCTAGCTCGTCTCCAACTCTTCGTACAAATAATGGTATATCTTGAGGATTGATCATGTGGTCATTGTAACAGAAAATCGTTGCTTTTTCCTATATTTACCGTATGATGTTAGACACTGAAAGATAGCGGAAGCAAATAAATAGATGCACCCGTGGTGAAATGGATATCACAACTGACTTCGGATCAGTCGTTCTGGGTTCGAGTCCTGGCGGGTGCACAGAAAATGTTAAAGACCAGCTAAAACGCTGGTCTTTAACATTTTCTGTGCACCCGCCAGGTGCAGGGTTTTTCTGAAACGATAGTGGAAGAAAAAGCCGTAGCACGACTCGAAGCCCGATTGAGCTGGATTGGGAGTGGAGCGAACCAATCCAGCCAATTGGGGTACTGCTCCTGTAAGGAGCGAGTCCTGGCGGGTCGAGAACACTTAGTAGATTTGGAGTCGTAGACGAACAAATATACTTAGTGATTCGTGACCACAAATAATTCCTGATTATACGAAAAGGAAGTTTTTACTTAACGATTAACATTATCCCTTTTTGAAGAATCTGGTTTATCTTTAACGTACTTACGATTATTTATTTTTACAACCATATTTTCAGGATGAAGTCCTCTCTCTACCCTTTTTACCATTTTAGATCTACTATAATTCCTTCCTTTGAAATTGTAACTTTCGTTTCGTCTATTTAATCCATCTCTATTTCCTCGTATTCTTGTTTGCATATTTATTACAAAGTTTTATGTGTGAATACCTCTCGTTGACCAAATTTTTACTTGATGTATACTCGAAGTATTCACTCGTTGAATAAATTTACAAACAGCCTGTAATTTTCAACTACTGCAGGCTATTTGTGTTTGTATTATATCAACTAGTTTCCCCTGCAACATACGTACAGTATATGAATTATGTGGTGTAATTTGAAAATGGCATTTCAAACTATAGATTTTACTTAGAATTGCCGCCGAGTCCTGGTGGCAAGATTCTTTTTATAGTGAAATTTATATCAAACAAAAAGATTGCATGCTACCATAAACCCATGAATGAATGGCTAGATAACAAAACTATTGCAGAGTACGCAGAAAAAGCCGTTGATAGAGATTGGGCTTGGTATGAGTACGAGGTCAATTTTCCTGATCTTGTGGAACTATTGCCAGCCGATGTTGGATCAATGCTGGATTTTGGTTGTGGGACAGGAGAATTTACTTCACTACTAACTGAAAAAGCAGACAGTGTTATAGGAACAGACGTAGCGCCCATGATAGATATGGCAAGAATTAAAAATCCGGAAGTTAAGTTTGTGGTTTGGGATGGCAATGACTCTGTTCCATATGAGTTGGGAGTATACGATGTTATTTTTGCAAAACTTTCACTTCAGTTTATCGAAGATTTGGAATCAACTGTGAAACGTCTTTATAAAATAACCAAAACTGATGGTTTCTTAATTGTTTCAGTACCTAATCCAGACAAAATTTGTAAACAGTTTTCTTTAGAAAGTGTTGATAACAAACGTTATCAAGACGAAATTGGCGATACGGGTATAAAGATAAATCCTGTACACCGATCGGAGACTGAATATTTAAGAATATTTAGAAGTGTTGGTTTTGAAGTGGTTGAAGTTTCAAAACCAATGATACCTGAAGAACTTTGTCTTAAATATGATGCTAAAAATGGCGAGTATTCCAGCCGCTTGAATTTGAAATTAAGAAAAGTGTAGTCAGTTACCTTTTCTTATAAACCGTGGGGTGTGTTCTATCGTTAAAAAAAGAAGTGAGAGAGCTTCTTCAACGTCTTCTTTGCTACAATCGGGTAAGTTATTCTTTCTAAGATGAAACGTATTTCTCTGCTGGTTAATATTCTTAATTCTAGTCACAGTTTCTTCTTTAAGTACTTTACAGTCCTTGAGAAAATCTAATAGTTCCACAAAACCGATTTCTGGTTCAGTTTTTTCTTTACTACACCGTACCGATATTACTACTTCACCATTTTTATAATCTTTATGATTATACTTTTTAGGTACGATAATACTTTCTTTATATTCCAACTTTTGTATCCTTTTCTCTTGTTCTTCGTATATTAGAAACATCAACGCTTCCATTATGGCAACACAATATAAAACTATTACTCGGTTAGTTTCTGATTTGTAGGTGTTACTTTTGTGATTTTCGGTAGTTATGTATAGAAACAAAATATATTCAACCGAATCTTCTATGCGTTTTCTTAACTTATTATCGACTATAAAGTTAGTCTCCATGGAATAAGTTTATTACTGATGAACTATTTTAAGAAGACGAGAAAGTGACGGAACACCACTTTTCTTTAGGTGATCGTGAAGTTCTTTGTCTGTTTTGTATTGCAAATCAACACCATATTTTTTTTCTATGGAATCAACTATTTTTTTTGTTTTTTTAGTAGAGCTCTTGTTCATATTTATAATATATAACTGCTCCTGGAGCCGGTCAATATTTTGAATGTTGACTTAATATTCTGTATTTTTTTAGATAAACCGTTCCTCACCCTCTTCTCACCTATGAAACTTTAATTTTTTACCCAAGCGCTCACGATAGGGGTAGGTAGAAAAGCAGTATTTTAACTAAAACTAAACAAAAAAGTCGTTGAGACGTTTATTTTATAAGTGAAACACAGAATCTTTGCTATTTGTGGTAGAATCAAAGCATGGAACTCTCCGAGCGCTGTATACAAACCCTAGAAAAAGAAGGTTTCATAACTATTTACGAGGAAAGTGAAGCTTCAGGTGCTACCCATGAAACACATACTCATTCGTATAACGTGGCGCTTTTTGTAACCGAAGGTATGCTGGAAGTGACGATAAACGGTGAAACAAAAGAACTTAAAGCCGGAGATCGAGCAAATATTCCAGCCAATGCCCCGCATTCGACCACGGCCGGACCAAATGGTTGTCAATTTGTTATGGGTGAGAAAGATTAACCAAGAGTCTATATGAGGCAAAATAAAACCCAAGTCTGACTATAAGGTCAAACTTGGGTTTTGATTACAACCAGTTTAGCAACAACAATACTAGAGAAAGTAGAACTGTTCCCAAGACACTAATACAATTGAGTACAATAAAGCGACATTTTAACGAGCTACTTTGCACATCAAACACATACACCTTGAGAGATACTGTGGCAAAGAAATAGGTATGCATCGCCACAATAAGCAATACGGTGACTAAAAAGTAAGTCGGTTTCCCAACAGTCTTATCTGGTAGAAAGTTAAAACACACCGCTATTACAAATGGCAATATACACCATATCCATATGCAGACTTTGTAGATCCTGTCTATTTTTTGTTCTTCTTCCCAATAGTCCTCACTACGCATGATAACCTCCTTGGATAAATAACAATAAAACAAAGAGTATGGTGAGTGAAACACTAAAGATAACTAGAGGTATAAACCTTTCTCTCCAGTTGGCTAACCAAAATAACACGGCCATAACGTATGATCCTGTGGCGTTTACTCCTAAAATATAGATTATTGTAGGAATAAGCCCTATAGGTTTTGGAGGGGCATAGTATAGACATGTCATCAATACGCAGAATTGCACGAATAAAAGATATGCTTCTATGTCCTTACTTAGTACCCAGTTATATTTCTTGATCATCTTTCTTCTCCTTGCTCAAAGTCACGTAACATCCCCTTGCTGTGCAATTTACACAGGATACGTTAGAAATACCCAACTCTTCTAATTTGTCGAAGAGTTTTTCGCCAGTACATGGGAAGTAGGTTATATTTACTCTTGTTTCTTTAGGAATACAACTTTTCCTAGGCTCGGTGTTGTTGTCGTAATAATCTGATAAAAACGCTAATCCAACCGTTATTAATAGCAAAACCATTAAAGGCCAAGGAAAAGAAGATACTTTATTATTCATGCCAGTCTCCTTTTAGATGTAAGAATTAGTCAAAGAACTTATTGACTAATTATGATTTTATTACTTAATACTAAGTAATGTCGAGTATATATAAATTTATATGGTAATACTGTATATTTACTCCTTAAATATCAATAAATAACTGTCGGTGACAAATCCACAACAATCTGCTAAGATGAGGTAATGATAAAAGAAATATTAGAAGAATTAGGTTTTTCTGAAAAAGAAGTAGAGATATATTTAGCTATAATTAAGTCCGATCAAGCTACTGCTTCACTGATAGCCAAAGAGACCGACGTCAATCGAACGACGGTTTATGATATTTTGGAGACTCTAATGCATAAAGGGGTGGTTTCTAAGATCAAAAAAGCCGGTAAAACCTACTACTATGCCCTATCTCCGGATAAGCTTATTGATTATCTGGAGCGAGAAAAACGTGAATTTAGCAAAAAAATTGACCTTCAGAAAGAGAAAGTCAGTAAAATAATGCCAAAATTGATCTCAATCCAAAATCTCCATTCGGTCAACAAGCCAAAAGTCCGTTTCTATGAGGGTGAAAAAGGCATGCGTGAGGCCTATGAAGACTCTCTGCAAGCTGATGGACTAATACGAGCCTATGCCAACGTGGAGGAAATGCACAAAGGTCTCCCCAATTTCTTCCCCGATTACTACAAACGCCGAGCTGAGGCGAATATTCATATTAGAGCCATCCTTCCCCAAAATGAAGCTTCTTTTGACCGCGCTAGTAAAGACAGCGAGGAAATGCGCACTACTAAGTTCTTACCGGAAGAAAAAATGACTTTTAGCCCGGAAATCAATGTTTACAACAACAAAGTCCTAATTGCCTCATGGAAAGAATCAATGGCGATAGTAATGGAATCCAAGGAATTAGCTGATTTTCATAAGCTTGTTTATGATCTTTTGTGGGATTCTATGTAGTTTGTGAGGGGTGGTTAAAAAATAACGGAGGTGCGACCTTAAAGAGGAGCGAGTAGCGACAGGAAAAGGTCGTTCCTCGGTTATTTTTTATGTAATACAAACTCGATTTTCGTCTTTTATAAAGAAAATAAACCAACTACTTCCCCGCTCCCTTCCAAGCCAGTTCAAAGATCATTTTCATCATTCCGTAAATTGTCTCGTTTTCTATAATGATGCCCGTAATTCTTTCTTTATCAAAAGTGACCACTGAGACTTTGTTTTTGTCATAGATGGTAAGGTCGGCTTTCCAATTGAAGTCCGCTTTTGGTATATATCGTACGGTTGGAATAATCTTTTTCTTGGCCGTTAAATAGACGGTTTTTTCGTAGGAACGGTCTTCTTTAGTGTCGGGTATAATACCTCTGGTGGTGATACCGATTTTTTCTTTTGCTTTTACGTATTCCCGATAATCTTTTAGAGGTAAAAACTCCATTAGCTCAGCCACATTTACAAACCCAAGCATCTCGTACTTTGTTTTGGTCGCTAAGTGGTCTCCGTATATAGACATTACCCCCTCAACTCCTTCAAAGTACGAAACCTTTGGTCGATTGGTAACTCCGGAATAAAGCCCTTCAATTTCCGGAAAGATATCCTGCAGTATTTGCTGGTCTTCTTTGGCGTTAATTATCTTCTTTTCTCCTAGGCGGATAAGTCTTTTGGGGTTTTCTACTACATAAAAGCTTTTGTTTCGTTTTTTAAGTTCACTAACCAAACCTTTGATACTAAGCTCTAGTAAGATGTCGTAGACGGTACTCCTTTTGATCTTGGTTTGTTTGGCTATATGAGAAGGAAAAGCGCCATCCTCGGTGAGTAGGGTCACATAAACAGCCGCCGCCTTTTCAGACAGTCCAGCTTTATGAATAGTCTTTATTAATCTCTCTTTTTCCATAGAGAAAGCATAGCACTGATACAAATTATTGTCGATATAAACCGACATAATATACACAATACCAAATATAACGTTAATTTAGGTTTTTATTGGATAAAATTTTGTCGCACACTTGCCGCAAAAACACTATTTCGTGGTCTAATACTGCCAAGTCAGCAATACATGAAGTTTGTTGACTGGTTCATTGATAATAAAGGAGATAAAAATGTCCGAATATGCTTATATTATAAAATACTGTCTATTTGTTCTAGCTTTTGTGCTTTCAGGACTTATTTCCAGAGCGATCGATATTTATTTCGAGAGAATTGATGCGGCATTGTCTGGCGAGAAAGATATACTGAAGGAAAAAGATGCTGAACAGAGTAAATATGGGTTCCTAATAAGATTAGTCATGGCGATGATAATGTTGTGCATTTTAGTATTAACAGTAGCCTATTCTAAAATCTAAAATTCCAATTTTCTTTAAATGTTGGAGTTTTTAACAAAAGAAGGAGATCTAAAATGAAACTTAAATTTCTGTTATTTCTTTTTGTACTCGCGCTCACCTTTCCTGTTATGGCTTTGGGTGAAACTAAAGAAGTGAGGTTGGGAGGTAGTGTTTATACTGGTTATAACTTTATAGGTGAAAAAATAAGTCAAGTGATGATTACGTGATGTCATGAAAATAAAACAGTTACCATCACCCGTCTATTCAGATCTTATGGTATAAACGATTCTATTAGAGTAACAAAGAATGATACGTTTATGATTATAAAACCCATAAGAGAACGGTCATATGTAAAAATACTAGATATTAGAATTGCGGAAAATGGCTGTGTGGTTAATGTGAAATTTCTCTAAAAATAAGGAGACTAAAATGTTTGATGATATTAAGAATTATATTGCTACGTTACATGAAGTGTTACTGTTGGTAAGAATATCAATCAAGGCTAAAGCTTGTAAGGATATAAAGGAAGTGATAAATGAAATAAGAATTTCTCCGCGTGGCAGTAGTATTGTTTCGGTTTGGTTTAAGCGTGCGGAGACATTATGTACACAGAAAGTGGACGGAGTATTGCCACAGATACCTTTCTCTTATACCCGTGAATTAGTTTGGATGGGTATTGAACACGGAGAACTTGGTAAAAAAGCCTTAATGCGTTTATTGGAACTTCCATTGAATTATGTGTGTGACAAATCAATTGAAGCTTATATTTTGTACTATAGGTTAAAGAGTATAAAAAAAGACGTCTCAGATTACTTCAAGCAGATGGCTATAGATCTTGTAAGAAAAGAAGCAAGTGGTTATAAGTCATATCCAGAAATAAGGCAAGCTCTACTTAAATACCTTTCGGATTGGAGTATGGGTTACTTACGCCTTGGAAGTGCCGAGCCGCCCGCTGAGATACTTAACGTATGGTATCTTAATATAAATCAACTCTATGAACAGGATGCGCGCATACAAGCTCCGCTATGCACTTCTATTGAAGAAGCGGCTAAAAAAACACAAAGGTACTATGGCGGAGGAGTTGGCAATAAAATATGGAATGATAGGCTGATTGAGTTAGCTGACGAAGATGCTCAAAGAAATGCTCCTGAATGTCTTTCATTGGATAGTGCTCTTAAAAAGTATCAGGAATCACCTAAGAGAACAAAATCTCAACAAATCTGGCAAGATAAGGTTATTGAGTTAGTATTGCGTGAAGCTGAAATTACTAAGGATAGGCTGGTGGTGAAAGAACTTTACGATAAGGTGCCTGATGTTTTGGATGTAAAAAGAAAGCTCTTAATTCGATTTATGGAATTATATCTTTCTTAATATTACAACCTCCCTCACGAAAACTCGTGTAGGGAGGTTTTTTGTTTGGATGCATTGTTTATAACCTAAAAATGAACAACTGTAGTAGTATATAATATACAAACTTTGGTATGGTAAATTCACGCGTAACTTATAAAAAAGAAGCATATGAACAAGCTATAGCTTTTAGAAAACGTGGTTTTACTTACACCGAAATTGCTAAGATCTGTGATGTTTCGCGTGGCACGGTCTCAAATTGGCTTAAAGATGAAGGGTTTTCTAAACGTATAGCCAAGACTAATCTAGATAGAGCGTATAAAGATAATGTAGGAAGAATAAAGCTGGTAAACAAAGCACGAAATGCCGAAAGAACGGCTCAATATAAGGAGATTTTGCGTTTGGCAGAGACTGAGTATAAGCATTACCTTAATTCCCCGTTGTTTGTCTCTGGCCTAATGCTCTATAGGTGTGAGGGTGATATGAAACACAAGAACCTTATCCGCCTTACCACTGGCCAAACTGAACTGCATAGTATTTTTATAAAATTCGCTACGGAGTTTTTGGGAGTAGAAAAATCATCGTTTAGATTTTGGTTACTTCTCTACCCTGATATGGATGAGGTAAAAGCGATGAAACATTGGAGTAGAAAGATTAAGTTATCAGTCAGTCAATTTTACAAAAACCAATTTATTAACGGTGGTAGTAAAAAGGCGTTGCATTTTGGCGTTGGTAATACTATAATCGGCAGTACGCTTTTGAAGAAAAAGCTTATGCATTGGCTTGAGTTAGCTTCAAAAGACCTACAAAAATAAATATAAAATGCGGCCATGGTTAAGTGGTATAATGAGTCCTTGCCAAGGATTAGTCGGGAGTTCGATTCTCCCTGGCCGCACCAATCGGCAGGCCCAGAAAGTGGATACTTTCTGGGCCTTTGCCGTTGGTAGCGGCCAGGGAGAATCGAAAAGAGTTCCGTGCGAAGCCTGATTCTGAGGTACGAAGAATCAGAACGGAACGACGAGGTCGCGTAGCACAATATTTTGGAGTTCGCAGAACGAACAAAATATTGATGCGAAGGTGACCGATTCTCCCTCTTTCTATAAAAACATCGATACAATTGGCGCCATTTTTGTTCGTACGGCCAGAGCAAAATTTTCATGCTTTACGTGGAGAATCGAAGCTTCGGACGATGTTTTGTGAGCTTTCTTAGCGAACAAAACGAGGAGAAGCCGTCCAGGAAAGCGAGTCTATTTTGTGAGTGAAACGAAACAAAATAGCCGCTATTCCGGGACGATTCTCCCTGTATAAGTTTCGTTCTAAGGGGCGTGCTACTAAACTGCTATAATGTTTTAATCTTTATGGCAGAACAAGAGAAAAAAGATAATATACTTTATATATTTATTGATGAATCAGGTGATTTTACTTTTTCAAACAAAGGAAGTAAGTTTTTTATATTGACCGCAGCTAGTACAATTCATCCTTTAAATAGACGAGACTTACCTCTTTCTGCACGTTATGAACTTCTTTGTGAAGGTTATAATATTGAATATTTTCACGCCACTGTTGATGCACAAGTGGTACGCAACAAGTTTTACGAAAAAATTAAAGATCTTCCAGACTATGAAATAGATAGTGTTATAGCAGAGAAAAGAAAAGCCAATTTTACTTTATATGAAGAAGTTATGGCCGAAAGTAGTAAAACTGGATTTTTAAAGATTAAAACTGAACAGGTTCACGAAAAATTTTATAAACAATTATGTGAAACTTTATTGAAGTATGTCTGTCACCGATATTTAAAAATTCGAGCATCTTTAGGTATAAAAAAGGTCGTGGTAGTATTAGATCAAGCGTTACCTAATAAAAAAAGAGAATTTGTCACTAAGTCTATCAAGCAATATATAAAATCACATTTTGGTTTAGTTCCCTACATGTATTTTCATTCGACTAAGTCAGATGTTAATTGCCAAATAGCAGATTATTGTTGTTGGGCCATGAAAAAGAAATGGACTGATAATGAATTACGTCCATACAACGAGATTAAGCACAATGTTAAGAGTGAGTTTGATATTTTTAGAAACGGAGAAAAGTATTTTTATTAAATATATAAAAACAATGACCCCCCCGACTATCCTTGCGGAAGAACCCAGGGGTTCTTGTCATCGGGGGGGGACCTTTACTGATACAATAAACTATTTTTTAGAGAAAATAAAGCAACAATTGTACGCAATAGTGGAAATGTATTTGCTGACGAGACAACAAATAAATAACAACGATTTCTGTGGAAAAGACAGTGTATAGGTGGATAACGGACAATGTCTTTTATAAAGGACAAAACAATATATGGCTTTAAATAACGTCCTTTATATATGTAACAATTATTTCTAAATATTAAGCGTTTCACGTGGAACGTTATAATTATTGTTCCATAAGAAACGAAATATTACACTTGCAGTAATGCTATAATGTTCCATGTGCAACGGAATCTAAGCAAAAAGCAGAAAAATAAAGAAATAGGTTACTTAGGAGAGAAATTAGCCGGTAAATACCTGGAAAACAAAGGATTTAAGGTAGTTCAATACAATTACCTTAAAAAATGGGGTGAAATTGACATTGTTACACGTAGAACAGATAAAATACATTTCATTGAGGTAAAAACGGTTTCATATAAAACAAAATCCGATCTTATAACTGGTGTTACACATGAAACTTGGCGTCCGGAGGATAATGTTCATGAATTTAAGATAAAAAAGCTGGCTAGAACTATAGAATCCTGGTTAACAGAAAATAAGTGTGATTTAGACTGGCAAATTGATGTTGTGGCTGTAAAAGTTGTTCCACGTGAAAAGTTTTCTACGGTAAAATATATACCGAATGTTATATTGGATTAATTGCTGCAATTATAATTGTATAAATATTTATTTTCGTTTCATGTGTAACGATAAATATATGTTTCACGTGGAACATTTTTGTTGTTTTTAAACTAAAATAAAGAACTGCCCAAATTCTTTATTTGAGTCACGTTAATTTTTGTTTACTATTACTAATTCCTTTCTAATTTCATAACCTTTCAGGCTAAGTCGGGGAGCCGGGAATCGAACCCGGGCCGCACGGTCCCAAACCGCGTACACTACCACTATGCTACACCCCGAGCGAGAAATTAAGCGCAAACTGCATTTAAGTTTCGAGCTCGGGGGTGAAAGCTTTTGCTTACACCCCGACTTAACTAAAAAGGCTATGAAATTAAAAAAGAACCCCAAACCGCGTACACTACCACTATGCTACACCCCGATTATTTTTTTGTGCGATGATAATAACACTCATTTTAAAAAAAAGCGAGTGTTTATGTTCTCTAAACTAGATTTTATTCAGATACCTATTTTGCAAATACCTCTAAATAGGGCATTATATTAGACGATGATCACATACTATTTCCGTACCCTTAAAGATGACTCACTAAAACAAATCGATAAGCCACGTTCTGGTGTCTGGATCAATGTATCAGAACCTACCGATAATGAGTTGAGTGAGCTAGTAGAGAAGTTTTCACTAGATGAAGATATTTTGGCTGATGCTAAAGACTTGTACGAAATACCTAGAATGGAGAAGACCGACAACGCTACTTACTTTTTTACCAGGTATCCGTATCGAGCAGAGAACCAAAACCAGGTTGACGTTACCGCACCTATACTAATAGTAGTAGGCAGTACTTTTGTCATGACCATTCATATTCGAGAGGTACCTCAGTTTAGTCGAATAATTTCCGGTCATGAGACAGTTCACACTACCCAAAAAACCAAGTTTTTCATACATTTGATGAGCATTTTTACTAATTCTTTTGATCGCGAGCTCAAGCGTCTGCAAAAAGCGGTGCACAAAGACCGTGTAAGGCTTAGTCGGATTGGACCAAAGGATATCGAAAGACTGGTAGGATATGAAAGTAGCCTCAATAATATGGTAGACGCTTTAGTCCCGACCAACACCTGGCTACAGAAGGTGACAGGCAATAACAGTTACATGCATTTTTTTGAAGAAGATCTAGAGATTATGCAAGACCTGGTTATAGCCAATAGTCAGGTGGTAAATTCCGCCCGATCAGTTCTTACCACCATTCAAAATATTCGCGGTTCAATTGAGGCCATCATGACCAGCCGTCTTAATAACGCCCTAAAAATACTTACTGTTTTGACAATTCTTTTGACCATACCACTAGTTATAACCTCAATGTACGGTATGAATGTTGCATTGCCAATGCAAGACAATCCAAGCATGTTTTTCATCATCTTAGGATTTAGTACCATTATGCTTATTTCATTAGTGATATTGTTCCGCAGAAATGAGTGGTTATGAAAAAGCAAGTACTATACATACATGGCGGTGACTCATACTCCAAACACGAGGATTTCCTCCAAGCACTTCGTACAATGCCAATAAGGAATTTGCCTGGTGCAGAAACGAAAAGCTTTTGGCCGGCCACTTTAGCTGAAGATTTAGGAGACGATTTCGAGGTTTTTTCACCTTCCATGCCAAACAAACAAAACGCCAGATATGAGGAGTGGAAAATATGGTTTGAGCGACATCTTGAGTTTATTAGGGATGAGGTAACCTTAGTAGGCTGGTCACTCGGAGGGGTGTTCTTGGCCAAATATCTAAGTGAAAATAAATTTCCCCACAAAATAAAATCACTATATATCTTAGGAGCACCAAGCGGGGAGGTCAAGCCTCATTCGAGCGGGGAAGACTGTGCTAGTTTTCTATTTAACATGGACAAACTCTCCGATTTAAGTCAACAGGTTAAGGAGGTGAATATATGGCATTCAAAAGACGATTTCGTAGTGCCTTATGAGGAGTTTTTAAACTACAGAAATCATCTAGAGGAGGCTAATCTTGTGTCTTTTGAGGACAAAAACCACTTTCTATTAACAGAATTCCCAGAATTAGTAGAAGGTATTAGATCAAAATACTAAGAGTTTATCATTTTTCAAGTTGTCAGTAAGAATTAGGGTATCGGTACGTCTACTTGTATAATGGTTTTCATATGGCGGGTCGAAAACAGACAGACGACATAACTGAAAGCCAAGAGGATAGTTTTTTAAAAGCTTTCGATGAATATAGCGATGCACTGTTTCGCCACGCTGTTATTCGTGTTAACAACCGTGAAAAAGCGATTGATATTGTTCAAGACACTTTTACTAAAGTGTGGACATACATTAGAGCAGGGCACAAAATAGATGCTTATCGGTCATTTTTATATAAAGTTTTGAATAATTTGATAATTGACTCATACCGTAAGCAAAAAGAGTTATCACTGGATTCATTATTTGAAGCTGAGGGAGTGGACGAGGGTTCGTTTGCTGACTTGACCGAAAATAATACCGAAGCGTTGGCAGCAACAATTGACGGTCGAAAAGCTTTTGAATTGCTTGCTGAATTACCAGATACGTACCGAGAAGTTATAACCTTTAGGTTTGTGGATGGGTTAGGTCCAAAAGAGATAAGTGAGTTGATTGAAGAATCAGAAAATGTGGTTTCTGTCCGACTGCATCGTGGGCTAAAGATGTTGAGAGATAAGATGGAAGAAAAAAGTGAGGTAATAAAAAAAGGAAAAAAATAAAATGAAACGCTTTAGCGAACAATTAAATAAGAAAGCCGACTCACTCAAAATGAAAGAGGGTGAAAAGCGTGAGCTGCGTGAGCGGTTGGTTTCGTATATGGAATACCATCCATTACCTAAGACAAATACTGTTATTTCTTCCGAAAATGTTGCTCAAGACATGGTTGTAAAGACTTTACATATTCATAAGTGGAAGTTTTTACAATGGTCTGGAGCAGTGATGGCAACCCTAGTTTTGGTTATACCATATGTAGCTGAGAGAGCTGTGCCAGGTGATGTTTTGTACTCAGTCAAAGTAAATCTTAACGAAGAAGTCCGTGGCACTTTAGCTAGAAGCTCTTACGATAAGGTTGTTTGGGAAACAGAGCGTCTAAACCGCCGTATTGCCGAAGCAAGACTGCTGGCTAGTGAGGGAAAGATGACTGAAGAAATTGAAGAAAGTGTTGCAGAAGCGGTTCGTGTACACAGCGAAAACGCCAGAAAGGAAATAGAGAACATAAAACAAACCGATGAAGAAGCAGCTATTTTAGCCACCATTCAACTAGACACTACTCTGGATATCCAATCCACTTCACTGAAAAGTACTCAAAAAGCCAGCACTACACCCAAAAATAACACCGACAAGATTGTAGATGTTCTAGCTATGTCGCATCTTTCTGAGTCAGAAGAATTACCATCATATGAGCGCTTGATAGGTAGGGTAGAAAGTGAAACGACACGAGCTTATGAGCTTTTAAATAATATTGAAGAAAATGCTACTGACGAAGAAAAAGCTGATATAAAAAGACGATTAGAAGATATTGAACGGAAAACCGCAACCTTGATCCAAGATCCAGAATCTGCCACCACTGAAACTAGGGAAGGGCTAGTTGAAACGCTACAGAAGATACAGAAGCTGATTGTCTTTATGACCAATATTGACGTTAGAGAAACTCTGACCGTAGATGAGATCGTACCTGTAACCCTTACCGAAGAAGAAAGGCGTGAGCAAGTACAAACCTTGGTCAAGGAAAGTGAAAGACTTATCCTTTACATAAATAAAGCCTTGGAAACGAGTGATTCACTAGAAATAAATGATAAAATTAGTCAGGTAGTAAGGGAAAGTGAAGAAAAGCTAGACACACTCAACTTGAATCCTGAATCTGAAGAGTATGACTTAGGTGAAGCTGAATCATCAATTCATGAAATTCACGCTCTACTACAAGATTCTTGGGTAGCTCTTGATGCTGATGAAGACAAAATCATTAAACTCATAAACGCTGATAAAGAGACGGGCTTACCAGATACGGCTACAACGACTGAAGTTACCACCAGCACTACTAGTACCAGTTCAGAACCGATGGAAATTGATGAAGACACCGGCACCAGTACTAAGAATACTGAATCATCAGACCAAACAACAACAACAGACCGACGAAACTAAATTTGACACTTATTAAAAAGGGAATATACTTAAGGCAATGCAGACTAATAAAATAACTGATGTAAACATGAAGCCAATGAGTACATTTGTATATTTTTGGTTTTTTGGTGAGCGGCTCGGTCGGTTGTTTTAATTAGTGAGTGTAAACTAACAAAAAAACCGGCCAAGAGCCGGTTTTTTTGTTAGTTATGATTGTTGACCGGTGGAAAATTTTTAAGCTTAAAAATTTTCCACCGGTCCGTAACCAAAGACGGACCAAAACTTGCCCAGATAGGGAAGAAGTAGTGTACTTTAAAACTTATCACAATCATCAGACATCGACGTTCCCATGTGCACTATTGATCACAGCCGCAGTTACTTATTTACAATTTAAATTAGTACCTACGGCTGTGATTAAAGATTTATTTTTTAAACAGCATTTTAAAGGAGAACGATCATGAATTTTATGTGGCCAATTATAACAGTTCATTTAGGAGTAGGTTCTACAAGTCAACCTGTAATAATAGCTGATTCTTTACAAAATCAAAAACAGATTTTTCAGCTAAGTAATGTTAATAATGTCGATATAATCAATGTTTCGATTAAGTGTCTTTCAATTGGTGAGCTTAAGAAATTGTCTGAGGATAATATCGCGAATAGAGGAGATGTATTTGACTCGGCAGAGAAATGCAGTCTGCAAAAACTACCTGACGGACTGATGTATGCCATCTGTTCTGTTCACTCAGATATCTTGCAGAAATACCTGTTACAAGATGAGAACTACTTTGTATACGGTGATACCTTCAAACTTGAGGGCTTAAAGACGACAAAAGGGTCCATATTACTACTCTACAGGAACAGTCAAGGTGATATAGGCTTATACCCAGATCTCGGCTTATATAACTCATGTGCAGATAACGCAAAATGGCTATTTGTAAGTGATATTGAGTATTTAAAAGTATCACCTCCGGCAGAGACGGCTTTAGCCACATCTGTAGCGACCGCCTGATCAATTGTGTTGCAGTATCTTTTTAGCCGCGAATTTATCTCGCGGCTTTCTTTTTTATATTGAATAATCTCACATACATATGAGACTCCTTAAATAAGGAGTAATGAGAATACATAACATTTTAAGGAACACCAGAGGGTTTGCCAAAGCGGCTGATAGTGCTCTAAAGTGGCAGACAATGAAAAACAAACAGGAGGTCGAAAGAAGAGTTAAAATACTCACGTTTTGGCAAAAACATGGTACTAATACCACCAAAGATGCTTTTGGCGTATCTAGACCAACTTTATTTAGATGGCAAAAAGAACTAAATGATAGTAATGGTAATATCCAAGCCCTAGACCCCAAGAGTACTGCTCCTAAGAAACGAAGAGTGAGACAGATATCACCACCACTAGAGCAAGCTATTATCAACTGGCGTACTAAGCGACCACGGATTGGTGGGAAAAAGCTGGTACCGCTATTGAAGAAGGAAGGATTCAAGGTGTCAGTTTCCTATGTTAATCGCTGTATCAGTGATCTTAAAGAACTAGGTAGACTACCGAATCCAGTTAAGCTCTCTTGGTACGCTAAGAGTGGTACACACAAAGAACAAAGAAAAACCAAGGTTAAAAAACAAAGAAGACCACAAAAACAAGGTTTGGAGATAGACACTATCGTGAGACACATAGATGGCACTAAACGGTACATACTCACCGCCATAGACATAGAAAGACGGTTTGCTTACGCTCGTACTTATACCAGTCATTCTTCAAATAGTGCTCGAGACTTTCTAAAACAACTTATACACTATACCCCTTTTAGTATAGATGAGATACAGACTGATAATGGTTCAGAATTCGCTAAATACTTCCACGAAGCTTGTTTAACTCTTAACATCAACCATTATCACACTTATCCACGTTGTCCTAAGATGAATGCCTATATAGAGCGATTCAATCGTACCGTTCAAGAAGAACACATTATTTATCACCGATCCCTGCTTCGAGATAGTATTCCTGACTTCAATGATTCACTGAATGAATGGTTGTATTGGTATAACCATGAGAGACCGCATGAAGGACTGGGTCTTTTGTCGCCCATGGAGTATTATAGAGAACATTATGAGATAGAGTCTCAAAGGTGGTGAGATCGTACATATATTTGACACTAATAGACATACCAAATATACTGTAATGATGAGGGCGAAAACAGCGACCATTTCATATAGCTTTATACCGCAAATAATTATTTCAATTATTAGCATTATTATTGGCTTTATGAGCTGGTCGGTTTTGTTTTTAATGAAATAAGAAAATGCGAAGTAGAACAAAAATCCGGCCACTGGCCGGATTTTTGTTCTACTTCACAATTTATTGACTGATGAAAAATTTTCTTAAGAAAATTTTTCATCAGTCCGTAATCAAACGGCTGAATATAGTTCTTTTAATATAATCCTACTTAAGGGGAAGATAATGGACAAAAAAGATACTAACCAATTTCAAAACCAATTGCCAACTGACACAACAGAGCCTATTGACGAAGGATTAAGGAGGGCAAAAATAATGGCAAAGTTTATTGAAACGCGTCAAAAAATAATCCAACGAGAGACTACCCATGGAGACAAATAGGCACTCCCATATTATCAAATCAATAACCGCACACGACCAGATCATGTGCGGTTATATTTATAATCAAGCAGTGGAAAAATATTTGACACTCATCTTTATGGGTATATACTAAAACTTATGCAGAGTAATTCGACAAACATTTACTCATTCAAGCGCACCATGCGAGTGATTGTTCTCGTGCTCGGGTGGATTGTCAGCGATCAGGGTCGGTTTGTCGGTTCAAATATATAAAAATATATTTAGAACAACCAGAAACAAAACCGGCCCAAAAAGGGCCGGTTTTGTTTCTGGTAGAGAGGAATTGTTGACTGATGAAAAATTTTCTTACAAAAATTTTTCATCAGTCCGTAATCACAACGATTATAGATTGAAAATATACTTATCCCTTGCGGGGTAAGAGGAAAGTCCTTTAAATAATTTTAGAAGGGGAATGCAAATGTCAGATAAAAAAGGTGATTCAACTGTGAGTGGTGTAGTGCTTAATCATTCAGATCAAACCTACGAAAAGATAGATCAAGGCCTGGTCGGAAAAGGAGGTGACAAACTTTTTGACACCAATGGTGTCTGTAAACGTAAACTTCCATGTTTCGAACATGAAGGAATAAGTGATCATCCCGTGAAAGTCAAGAAGTCATACTAAAAACCCTTATACTAAATTAAACCAAGGCCACATCAGCAACAAGATGTGGCTTGTTGTTATTTTTATTGGTATTTGCTAGGGTTACTAAATTAACACTCAATTTTTATATTACACATATTTATGAACCCGTTTGATACCAATAATTTTTTAGCCTCCCTGTCCAATGCCACCTACACTCTACCTGTATTAGGTGAGCTACAAGTTGGTTCTTGGTTGGCGGCTTTTATTGTTTTTATAGTTCTCACCCTTGCTTTTTGGGTAATACGCAATGTAGTGATAAAGCATTTGCATAAACTTTCAAGCAAGACCGGCACCGATATCGATGATGTGGTTATCGCTGCCGTGCAGGGAATCAGAGTCTGGGTCTATACTATCGCCTCGCTATTCTTCGCCTTACAAATGGTTTCTGTACCAAATTGGTTTGATAAAACAATTACCGCGGTCTTTCTATTTGCAGTCGTCTGGCAGTTGATAGAAATTGCTCTTAAATTTGTGAGCTACTTTTCTTCACGCTTTCTAGAGAGAGACAATGACGGTGATGGGGAAGTAGATCCGGGATCAGCCACCGCTTCTCATATGGTGGATCTGGCAGCACGGATCATACTATGGGTACTAGGTATACTATTTATACTTTCTAACCTAGGAATTGAGGTTACCTCACTCTTGGCCGGCTTAGGTATAGGCGGTTTGGCCGTCGCTTTGGCCTTGCAGGGAATTTTATCTGACCTTTTTGCTTCATTCTCTATTTACTTGGACCGACCGTTCCGGATTGGGGACTTCGTGGTAGTAGGAAACGACTCTGGTACCATTCAAAAGATTGGCGTCAAATCAACCAGAATAAAGACTCTACAAGGAGAGGAACTAGTTATTTCCAACATGGAGCTGACTTCCGCCCGAGTAAATAACTACAAGAAAATGCAGGAGCGCCGCATAGTGACCAAAATTGGTGTACTTTATGAAACACCGCTCGGGAAATTAAAGCAAATTGAAACCGAAGTGATAGAGATATTTAATAATCTGGAAGGTGGTAGATTAGACAGAGTCCACTTCACTACCTTTGGCGATTTTTCTTTAACCTTTGAGATTGTTTATTACATTGAATCACCAGACCACAACGATTACCTTAATGTGCAACAAATATTCAACTTCTCTTTGATGGAGCGCTTCCAAAAGCTAGGGATAGAATTTGCTTACCCAACCCAGACTATTTTGACAAAGTCTATTACCTAAGTTTTATTTTGAGCAAAAATTGACAGTAAACTAAAACTGATTATACTTGAAATTATGCAAGCTATTGCCACAACCGTTCCAAATACAGAAGTAAAGCAAGTTATTGCTATTGTGCTCTTTTGGATTTTCAGCTACACAAGCTGGTCGGTTGGCGTGTAGGTAGCTAGAATACTTTAAACAAAAGAACCGACCTTTAGGTCGGTTCTTTTGTTTTAACAGTCACTTAGAGTCCTTGATTTTACGCAACCACAACTTTTGTTTATAATTTATTTTTATCATGAAAAAAATCCTTAGTATACAATTCAGAAAAAACCAAGCTTCAATTGAGCAGGAGCAGACTTGTATACGGCGTGAAATAAAAGGGAATACAGACGTAGACTTTATTGACGCTCTAGATAAGACTATCGACTGGAATTTTCCGGAAGTCATAATGTCTGGCTATGATGGGGTTATTTTGGGTGGTTCCGGAGAATTTGATTTTGATGGTAATCGCTGTGAAGACGATGAAAAAAGACGTATTTCTTACGAACTTTTAGGTCAATTACGACCACTGTTTCAATATATTTTTGATAATGATATCCCAACCCTTGGTATCTGTTATGGACATCAGTTGCTAGGCGCTTTTGCCGGGGCCCAAGTGTGCTACTCAGAACAACAGAAAAAGACATGTACACACCAAGTTAAGCTTTTAGTTGATAAGAATGAGTATTTTTTATTTACTGATTTACCTGATACCTTTGATGCTCATTATGCGCACAAAGATATACTGGATCGGATTCCAGATAACGCAGTATTATTAATGAGCGGGGGTGATAAGTGTGAAGTTTCAGCACTACGCTACAAGAAAAATATTTACACCGTACAATTTCACCCAGAACTAACCTATGGCGATATGATGGGAAGAATAAAAGAATCTCCTGGGTATTTACCAGACGGTGCGGCTGTAGAAGAAATATTTAAAGACGACATACAGTCAAATAAGATACTGTTTAATTTTAGTAAAATGGTGGCAAACAGAGTGAAATCGGACGAATTTAAGCATGTAGGCACAACACAATAGGAAAACCGCGAGTACTAAAATACTCGCGGTTTCCTTAAAACAATGATCAATTGTTTAAAAGAACACACACATAACTTATAACAAAAGTTATGTAGACATGTATGTTAACGTCACTTAAATGTAACATCAAATAAAAACTGTGAATTAGTGACTAATTTCCTCAGAAAGTATTCTGACCAAAAAAGGAGCTAATGTCTGTGAAAAAATCAACGAACGCTGTTCTAGATTACCGCCAAGATTTCTGGCCAATGAAAATCCAGTCTCGTCCATTATGGTTCGGTGAATATGTGAAAGGGTAATAGCCCTGAGGCTGCCGGCTCCATCAATACTATCATCACCACGCGTTACAATCATACCCACAACCCGTCCGTCTACGTCTACGATTGGACCACCAGAGGAACCCGCCGCCCCGACCACGCTACCGCGAACCGAAAAGACATCAGCATAGTTAGATCCGAAGGTGTAAAGCTCTGAAACGGTTGTTGAAGCTATTTTAGGTATAAGCGGGCTATTCGTATCACCATTTAATAGATCTGTGGCCGGATAACCACCCGCCTGAACTTTATGCCCCCGATAACTGACCGGCAGTAAATCAATATTAACCGCCAAGGCTGGGAACCTTGCCGGTAAAGGTGTATTTGTGATCGACTTCGTAACATACAAAAGAGCATAATCACGCTCTCCTGTACCATTCGGAGACGAGGAATCGATGGTGCTGGCGTTCTTTTGTATCCAGCTCGGGGATATATAAAGCAACTCGGCGACATACTCAGCTTTAGCAGGGTTACCAGTGCGGATTAAACATTCTGCTTCACCAAATAAATCTGTGTCATCAAGCAATAAATATTGAGCTACATGCGCATTGGTCATAATGACACCATCACTGTGAACAAAAAATCCGGTACCGGTAGTGGTACGTATAGTGCTAGAGCTGGTAAATGTACAATAAATATTAACCAGAGCTTTTGCTGGGTCGGTAATAGTACGATTAACACTTGAGCCGATCGTTGCCGCTTGCTGGTATTCTTTACTCTTTAAAAGAAGATCGGACAAGCCAGCCTCTTCAATCGGAGCTGGTAAAGAGGGAAGGGTGATTTCTCCTCCATATTCTATCGGGATAGTAATCTCCTCAGAAGCCAAAAAGACAACCTCTAGTTTATCTGCCAAAAAATTAGTAAACGCCAAGTATCCTACAAGTACAGCCGTAACCAGGTCGACAAGATAATGCATAGAGACAAGTATATCAGGTTTTGTGGAAATTTTAGGATAAAAATGCTATAGTTTCTCACGCAAAAGAGGAAAAAATGAAATGTATATTTGCGGGTGTAGTTTAGTGGTAAAACGACTGCCTTCCAAGCAGTAGTCGGGAGTTCGATTCTTCTCACCCGCACATAATTGCAAAATCAGCATTCTTAGGAGTCCTTGCGAGCATATCGTAAGGGCTTTTAAGTTGTGGTTGAGCCATTTTTCGGTCTTTCAGTAAAGCGTTCGATAGTAACTCATAAGCGATTTCTTGTTTTCGCTCAGGAACGGCATTCGCATACTCAGATTTGGCTCTATTACTAAACAAAAACAACTCTTTTGCCCGTTCGATAGTTGCGTAGGGGTTTTGGTGATTTTGGCGCATTCCAGCTAATTGTTTCTCTAGTGCAATCCGTTCATGCTTTATTTCTGCCTGTTTTGCATCGTAAATATCCTTTTCAATATTTTCAGCTAAGAAAGCATCAAGTAAGCGATTATCTTTTAGTTTGATTGCGGCCAATTCCTTTTCTAGTTTCTCAATAGCTGCGGTGTTGAACTGGTCGTCATGTTCCATTTGCTCAAGTGCCGCCTGATACATCATTTCAATTAGTTCCTCGTCAAATGCAACATCATCAAAGATTGGTGCCAGTTGCTCATCAAGTTTTTCCTCACGAATGAATAGTTTCTTTTGGTCACAAATTCCCTTGCCGTTAGTGCAGTGGTAGTACGTGTAACCTTTTTGTTTCTCTGCGGTCACGGCATATCCGCAGACACCACAGGTAAACAATCCAGTTAAGGGAAAGAGGTGCTTTTGCTTCCGCGGTTTTGCACTACCGTCCATGACGTTCATGCTTTTGTCGTACAAGGTCTTTGGTGGTAATGCTAGTAAAGTTAGCTGGGTAATAGCTGCCACGGTAGCGAATCACGCCGTGATACATTGGGTTACGCAAAATATGTCTGATGGTACCGCAATGGACTTTGTTGCCTTGCTTGGTGCGTAATCCTCGCTCATAAAGCTCATTGGACAGCTCTTTAAGACTATACAAACCAGTGGCGTAGAGTTCATACATCTGCTGTACGTATGGCCCACGGTCGGGGTCAACATAAAGCGTTTTCTCTGCCTTATCGTTTAGATAACCAAAAGGTGCTAATCCAGGCCAGCCACCATTGCGAATTTTCTCACGATTGCCACGCTTTACGTTTTCAGACAGGTCGCGAGAAAATTGATTAGCCACGCCAAGCTCAAACACCATCAGATATACAGGGTCAGTTGGTAGATATTCTTTAGCAGGGGTTTGAATACTTTTAATGACTGAGTGCTGCAATAGGTCAATGACAAGCCCACCATCTATGAAATTACGCGCTAAGCGGTCTAGTTTCCAACAAAGCAAACCATCAGCCTTGCCTGATTGTATTTTCTTAATCACCTCATTGAATACTGGACGACCGACCGTCTTAGCAGACCGACTCTCATGATACACACCAACAATGTCCAAACTATGACGTTTAGCAAAGTCATTCAGTTCACGCTCTTGCGCCTCAAGTGACTGCACTTGTCTATCCTCTGACTCTTGTGATTTTCGACAATAAAGGATGTATTTCATACGCTACCTTAAGTTAGCACTATCGAGGGTATAGAAATTTCGTAAATCATGCAACTGTTCAGTGGATAGATTGTATGTCGCGCAAAAAGTAGGGTTCTCAACAAACGGACGTTCATCATTAGGTGACGTGATATAAGCGTGCATTGGTTTTAGTTCTGACAAGTAGTCCATCATATCCCCCGCTAAATGTTCATAGGTAATTACCTCTGGTTTTAACAAGCCTCGACTAGAAAAATATTTCTTTCTGCCAACTAGTCGTCTATCCATGGCATCTTTGGTCATATACTTAGTCATATACAAACCAACATTTGGTACTTTGCTTATGTTTCGTTTTTTGATATATCCATGTTCCCAAACTTTTGCAAACTCACCCGTTTTATATTCTCTCCTCGAGTTAATCATAGGCAGGTTAAAGAACACTGCATGATAGTGAACTGCCCCACGTTTTTGAAACTCAGGCACAACCACGTATTTAATTACCGATGCTTTAGTGCCGTAGGTATGGTAATTCAGTCGTTTGATGTAGTTGGTGAAAAGCGGGTTAGCTTGTTCAACTGTCTTAATATTTTCGTGGATAGTGTAGGTCAGAAACTGCGGTTTAATTATCTGTCCGTCTATATCAGTCCACATAAAACAATTAGCGTTCACCAATCGAATTAGCCTGTTCTTTGTCCGACTGAGTGAACTAGCCGTTATCTCTTGCTCAGCTAAAGCTCGTCGTTTGCGATACGGTGCCTGCTTTTTACTTGACTCAAGACTGTAGCCAACTGCTTTGGCATACTGCATTGCCTCAACAATGTGTCCTGAAATAACAATTTTGTAATGACTGGTGCGTGGTCTACTCATAAATGATGTCGAACTATGTGTATATAAAATCAAGTCACTTTCTGCTGCGCAGAAAGGCCGCGACGCGGCCTTTCGCCTCACCCCGCCTCGGGGTGAGGGTGAGGCGAAAGCCGCACGCGACCACCGCCAGAGTCTTGCGAAAAAGAAATTGCTGTATAGAGTCGTGCTAAGGAAGCAAGGTGTAGCTGCGCCTGTTCGTGAGTAATACAAACCCCACAACGACGTTCCATGTATCGCTGGTACTGTTCTACTAATCCTTGGCTGAAACTCATGCCAGCACGATATAAAAAAGACCCTCGAAAGGGTACGGAAAAGATATGGAAATGTTATGGAAAAGAAATTAACCTTTTATTTCAAGCCGATAGCCAAACTTCATTTCATTATGGAAGATGTCCTCGTTCACTCGTTTATCTTCTGGAAGAATACCAAGCTGTCTTTTAATGTTACGAATCACTGTACCAAGCATTCTTTTATCTGTTTTTGAAGCCTCTGTGGCATTTGTTTTCAGGCATCTAACCAATGAACTACCCCGGCCTGAAGACACGGGGTATCAGTGGCACATGAAGAGAGTTTTAAGTTAAAACAACGAGAGAGTTTGGTGGTGTAATTGTTTGTATTCAGGTAAACCTTGATTCTGTACGTAGTTTTTAACAATAGACATATTAGCGTTACCGACAGTATTAACGTAATAGCCATCAGTCCAAAGGTTACCACCCCAGAGAAAGATCTTTACCTCTGGATGAGCCAAGAAAAAACGTTTAGTAATGTTTCCTTTAACAGTATTGGCAATATACGAAGGAGCATAGCTTGGAATTGCTTGGATAAGAAAGTGAACATGATCTTTATCTATACCTATCTCTAAAAAGTGGAGTTCGTAACGTTTTTCTAATTCCAAAGCTAACTCCTTCAGGGTTGGTTCGTTTTCTTCGGTAAATATCTTTCTTCTGTATTTCACAGGGAAAACAAAGTGGTAGACTAGTTCACTAGCACTGTGTGACTTTTTTATAATTGGTGACATTACCTACTATTGTATCGAAATAGCCCCACCTTGAAAGGTGGGGTATATTCTTTGAATCAAGATATGGCATACGATGATTGGGTGCTGTATATAATTTTGCCATCACTCTAAATTCTTGGGTTGTTATGTTCAACGTTCCAGTAACACCACCAAGATTAAAGTCGCCTGTTTCTAAGTTCATCTGAAAAACATCTGGCTTTTCATCGGCCACAGTTGGCAATGCTTTCTGTTTAGATAATTCTGTAATCAAGGCAAGGTGTAGGTTTTTGATTTCACTGATGTAAAAATCACGCTGACCATCAAACCACTGCCAATAGCTTTTAAGTTGTTTGAGCTGTTCTCTTTTAGAAAAGAAATCATGACCGTTCACCCATTTCATAGTTCGTGGGTGTTTTGGCCCCCAAATTAAAAGCAGTGCAACAGGGTCTTGTTTTTCATCTTGTTCGTTGCTGTTCCAGTAGTGTTCGATTGGGAGATAAATACGGACGTACGATGCAACAAAATACGCTTGATAATAATTAGCTTGTTCTAGTTTGATATTGTCATCTGTGAACTTAACTTTTCTGTAGAAATCTTTTTCTTCAGTATCAAGAATTGCTTTCAGCTCTGGTGTTTCGAGTATGTATTTTATGTAGCCGTGGATATGCTTAAAACAGTCAGTGTCAGTCTGACTGGTTTCTATAGCAGCAAGTTTTCTGTCTAGTATATTTGCAGTTTCCATCCTTAAAATAAGTCTTTGATGTCTACTTTAAGGGCTTTTGCAAATTTTTCAATGTTTGTGAAAGTGATGTTCTTTTCTGCACGCTCTATCATTCCTACATAGGTGCGGTGAACTTTGGCTATCTCACCTAACCGTTCTTGGGACAAACCACGCTCCTCTCGTAGTTTACGGATTGTATTTCCAAACTTAACTAGTAACCGTGGTTTCATTACACACAGCGTATGTAATTGCTACCTCTGGTTCTACATACTATAGTTAGCAGGTATGGAAACTAACTTACTACAACTACTTTTCAATCTGGTCTTTCTGGTCATTTTCTTGCTGCTTTGTGCTTTGTTCATTAAGTGGCTATTCTTTAAGTTAATTTCGCCCTTTAAACAAAAGGTGGTTAAAGAAGTGGTTATTGAAAAGCAACGTGAATACAAAAAGAAAGCAGTGGTCATGAACGATAGTGAAATGGCTCTATTTCAATCTTTACTATCTGGCCTACCAGACAATTTATTTATTTTTCCTAAAATGCGTATAGCTGACATAGTGGATGTAGTGAACGGAAATGGTTACTATCAGAGGCGTAACCAGATACTACCTAAACACGTTGATTTTTTGATTTGTAACGACAAGATGACACCACTAATTGCAATTGAGCTGGATGGAAGTTCACACAACAAGCCTAGCCGTATGGAACGCGACCAACTTGTAGATGATGTGTTTGAAGATGCTGAACTACCTTTATATAGGGTTCAGGTTGGTGACAATTTTAAAATCTCCGTCTCAACTGTCCTTTCTGAGATTGAGAAACAAACATTGACATATTAAAATTATTGTACTATTTTTACGCTAGCAAATTTTCCTTAAATCTGGAGGTGAAAAATGTTCCTTGTACTTGAAGGTGCTGATGGCACAGGAAAAAGCACGCTAGTTACACGTATCGCTGATAAGGTTGGCGGGGTTGCATATGCTACGCCGCCGAAGAAGTATCAAAAATACAGCGAAAAGTTGCATAGAGATGCTAGTGCTGATGAACACTATGCTTTCTATCGGAATGCAATTCAGGATGCTTCAGAAGAGGTTTCCGAGTTAGTGCGTTCTGGTAAACACGTGATATGTGACCGCTACTGGATTAGCACACTCACTTATCATCAGGTAATGGGTGCAACGGTCACTGACGATGATTTTGCAACCATTCTTAAACCAGACCTGACTGTACTTTTGGTGGCTGACGCCGACACACAAATCCAGCGGATAGTTGCTCGAGGTATGGATGCTGGTGACAAAAGAGTTCTGGATAAACAGTTTGATTTAACACAAGCTTTGTTCAGGAATTTGGTTCTTGAAAAGCAGCCATTTGTTTCGCTCGACACTAAGAGTTTTTCAGTTGAGCAATGTACAGAAATGGTCGTTAAAATGGCATTCTAGTGATGAGCATAGTATGATTGGGCAGAGGGGCTAGTACCCTCTGCTTTTTTATGGAAACTTTCTCAAAAAACGAAAAAGGTGACACGGAATATCTTGAACAGCTTAAAGGCGGTATTGATGAAAAGGTTGGAATGCTCATTAAAGCATTAGATTCTGAGTCGCTACCCAGGATTGACGGAACGGTTCGGGTTATGGAGGTTGGTGTTGGTGGTGGTCAAGGGGTTGAAAAAATAAAACGTGATATAAAAGACCCTGATTTAGAAGTGTATGCAATTGATATTCTAGAACCATTAGTTAGACGTGTTCATAAGCCAGAAGATAAAGTGTTTGGAGTAGCTGCCAATTTAACAGCGCTTCCGTTTGCGGAAAGGTCATTTTCTGCGATAAATGTTTCTGCGGTTATTCACGAAGTTATCTCATACAATAAAGATTTTCTTGAAGGAACTGTAAGTGTTAGTGACTACTTGAGAGAAGTTTTTGATAAGCTTACGGCACACTTAACTGAAGGTGGTCGTATTTTTTATCGTGATGTTGGACTGCCTGATAATTCACAAGAGTTGTTATCTGGTGAGTATAATCCGGCGCTAATAGACTTCTTAAAAAATTTTGATAGTGGCTTTAGAGAGAAATTTCTTAAGGTAAATCAGGTATCTGATGAAATGTGGAATATTGGAGAGGGAGCAGAGGCTGTTGCTTCAGTCCACTACCATCGAGAAATGCAGAGACACGTCGTTTCTTTTCTAGATTATGCGTTACTTCAAAAATATGGAGAATCACTCAAACATATTTTAGGTGAAATCGAGTCTGGTGCGTACGAGCAGTCAAGACTTGAGTCTGCTATTCAAGAACTAGGTCAGGAATCTTTTATTTTTGACGCTTGGCAAAGAAGGGAGGGGTCTGAAATTTATACTTATCGTAGTCTTGGAGAAATGATAGAAATGGTGGTTTCGCTTTCAGACGAACAAAAATCTTTGGTGATTGAGTCTTCAGAATCTGTTGAACGCAAAGAGTACAGTCAATTTATGGACAGTATGACAAATGCTGGTATTAGAGACACAAAACAAATGATGGTTATTAGAAGAGATAATTAAAGAGATATATGGTAACTGAAATAGAAGCAAGATTTATTGAGATAGACATCGAGGAGATTGTTGCAAAAGCTGTTTCACTTGGCGGTGTTGATTTGGGTGAACATTTGCTCGAGGAGACAATTTTTTATGATAAGGATTTGACTTGGAGTCCTACTGGAAGATACGCACGTATTAGAAGCTATGATGGAAAACACATTTTTACCCACAAGCAAATCACAGCAGATACAATTGATGGTGCAGAAGAAATAGAATTTACAGTAGATAAGCCAGAGCAGCTCAAAGCCTTTTTAGAAAAAATGGAACTTATACCTTTCAGAGTTCAGCAGAAAAAGAGGAGAAAGATTAAGTTTGATGGCGTGGTATTAGATATTGATTCTTGGCCAAAAATACCACCAATGCTTGAAATTGAGGGAGATACAGAGCAACACGTCAAAGATATTGCTGAAAAGTTAGGATTAGATTGGAACAAGGCGCTTTTTATAGACCCAAAGAAAATTATTGAGAATTATGGTTACGATGTGTCGAACTTCCGTTACTTTACATTCGATAAGTGCGAATAATTTCTAGATATTTACAAACACAATATTTGTGATATAAATTTTGTGGAGAATTTGAAACCAGTTGGAGAAAATATGCAAATCGAATACGAAGCTACCTTTGTTAAGGTGGATAAAGAGATAATCAGAGAAAAACTTTCATCTGCTGGAGCGAAACTTCAAAAGAGTGAATTCTTGCAGAAGAGAAGTGTTTTCAATCTTCCAGCAACCTCGCAGGTGGTAAATGGATGGGCTCGTGTACGAGACGAGTCAGATAAAATCACAGTCAGTGTTAAATCAGTAGGAGGTGATGCTATACATGACCAAAAAGAGGTCTGTGTACAAGTGGACTCATTCGAAAACGCTGAACTCTTGCTCGAGTCGCTTGGGTGTGTACGAAAGGCTTATCAAGAAACCTTGAGGGAGCTTTGGTTGCTTGATGGTGTCGAAGTGACAATAGACACATGGCCATTTCTCGATTCATTCGTGGAGGTTGAGGGTGTTTCAGAGGATGTTGTGAGAACAGTGTCTGAAAAACTGGGGTTTCAGTGGTCTGATGCAAAGTTTTGCGCGGTAGACCAGCTCTATGAAGATAAATACGGTGTTTCAAAAGATGTAATCAATAACGGAACACCTTTAATTACTTTTGGAATGGAAAATCCATTCCAATAATTCCTTGGCCACCTCAATTTGGGGTGGTCATTTTCATTAAAAAAGTTCGAACATCGTTGAATAGCCCGCACAAATGGCCGGCCGAAACGCTTTCGCGTTTCGGCCGGCCATTTGTGCGGGTGAGAAGAATCGAAAAGAGCTTCATGCGAAGCCTGAAGCAAAACACTTTTTGCTTCGGTATGAAGCGACGGGGTCGCGTAGCACAATATTTTGGAGACCCTTGGTCGAACAAAATATTGATGCGAAGGTGACCGATTCTTCTCACCCGCTTTGTTATAATCAATATATAATGTTTGGCTTATTCAAAAAGGAAACCGTTTTAAAAACATATACAAATTGTCCTTATTGCAATACGGACGTAAGTAATCCAACAAGAAAGAAAAAATGTCCAAAATGTGGTGAGGATATCTATGCAAGAACTTTAGTTTCTGGAGAAAAGAAATGGGTTAAGAAATCAGATTTACCTTTTATTATGCATGAATGGGCATTAAAAAATAATGGTCAAGATTATGAGGGTTCTCTACATGAAGCTAGAAACAACATAAGGCATATGTCACAATCAGGAGTTGTAAAAAGCGTTCGATTATTTACTGCAGAGGATGAGTACGTTTGTGACATATGTAAGGAAATGAGTCAAAAAGCATATCCTTTTTCTACTCCTAAAGAAATTTCATTTGTCATGAATAATGCTCATATTAGAGATTGTAAAAGTAAACATTGCAGATGTTTTTGGAAACCAGAAGATATTTCTATAGAATAATCTGTAAAATTGTGGCCTCATGTTTAAGTTGGAATTATTTTATATATGATAAATATACCCAACCTTTTATGACTAATAAAAAAGAACCAGAAGTATATCCAAACTATAAATATATGAAAAATATGTACCCCTTGATAGGGGAGTATATAATTGTTTTTAGTGATATTCAGTGCACATTAGAAACCTGGTCAGACGACAGAAAATTATACAAATTTACATCAGGAAGTGACAAACCACCGGACTAAGGTCCAGTGGCTTCATAATAGCTGGCGATGCCAGCATCACTTAAAGAGATTAAACAACGATGGTTGTTCTAGTTGATTCTTATCGTACTGATGACGTACGTAGCGACGTATCAGGTGTTCATCTAGACCAATACTTGATACAAAATAACCTCTGGCCCAGAGTGAACCTCGATCATAGAGTTTATCGGTGTTTTTGATTTTCTTCTTCATCCAAGCTGATGATTTTCCTTTGATTATTTGCATCACATACGATATGGAGTAACGTGGTGAAGTTAAAAGTATAAGATGGATATGATCATCTTGGATGTTTAACTCTATTATTTCCCACTGTTTCCATTTGCATATTTGACCTATGGTGCGACTGACTTCTTGTTTTACTTTTGGTTTATCCAGTACCTTACCTCGGTATTTAGGTGTCCAGACGATGTGATATATCAGATCGTAGAAACAGTGTGATAATGTTCTAATGGTACGTTTGTGATATGACATACGTATTATGTATTAAGCGATTAAGTCCTCCCTTGTCAGGGAGGACTTAATCGTAATACGACGTTGTCTTTAAATGTACACCCCAGCTGTGCTGGGGGTTTATAGGGTCAATGAACTACCCCGGCCTGAAGACACGGGGTATCAGTGGCACATGAAGAGAGTTTTAAGTTAAAACAACGAGAGAGTTTGGTGGTGTAATTGTTTGTATTCAGGTAAACCTTGATTCTGTACGTAGTTTTTAACAATAGACATATTAGCGTTACCGACAGTATTAACGTAATAGCCATCAGTCCAAAGGTTACCACCCCAGAGAAAGATCTTTACCTCTGGATGAGCCAAGAAAAAACGTTTAGTAATGTTTCCTTTAACAGTATTGGCAATATACGAAGGAGCATAGCTTGGAATTGCTTGGATAAGAAAGTGAACATGATCTTTATCTATACCTATCTCTAAAAAGTGGAGTTCGTAACGTTTTTCTAATTCCAAAGCTAACT
The DNA here is from genome assembly GCA_023898525.1 of Candidatus Nomurabacteria bacterium. Classification (NCBI taxonomy): domain Bacteria; phylum Candidatus Nomuraibacteriota; species Candidatus Nomurabacteria bacterium. The sequence goes on along the minus strand of CP060227.1, from coordinate 666,696 downwards.
CCTTCAGGGTTGGTTCGTTTTCTTCGGTAAATATCTTTCTTCTGTATTTCACAGGGAAAACAAAGTGGTAGACTAGTTCACTAGCACTGTGTGACTTTTTTATAATTGGTGACATTACCTACTATTGTATCGAAATAGCCCCACCTTGAAAGGTGGGGTATATTCTTTGAATAAACAATTTTGCTATCTTCTATCAAATCAAGTAAACTATCTTCACACAGAGCCGGAGACAACGCGTCTTGGCACCTCTTAAAAACCTAAATATTTTCATATGAGTTCAATACCCGAGTGTTTTTATCGTGTTAGTGTAAAGGCGTTGGTTCTAAATGAGACCAAGAACAAATTTCTTGTTGCCAAAGAAGAAAACGGTAACTGGGAACTACTTGGCGGAGGATTAGATTGGGGTATGTCAGCACAAGAAGATCTAAAACGTGAGATTAAAGAAGAGACAGGACTTAAGGTTACTTTTGTAGCGGATACACCCAGTTACTTTCTTACAGATAGGCGAGAGAGTGATGGTGTTAGGTTTGCTAATGTTTTATACGAAACTACATTAGAAGATTTAAACTTCACTCCATCTGACGAGTGTACAGAACTTCGTTTTGTTGACTTGGAAGATTGTAGGAAGCTTGATGTATTTCCCAGTGTTTTAAAGTTGGCGGAAATGTTTAAAACTAATCACCATAAAAAAAGTAACACTTACTAATCATTTCAAAGACATGAGTTGACAATTCTTCCAAACTAAACTATTAAATAAAGATAAAATTGTTCTAAACGTTTCTTTTTACGGGAGGTTTCATCATGAAAAAATTAATAATTGTTGTTACGGTGTTAATAATGGCGTCATTTTCATCAGCCTGTGTTATTACACCTCATCCTTATTATGGAGGAATGGGTGGTTATTATGACTACGGATACAACATACCGCCACAGCCTGGTTACTGGGGATATTATAATGATCCGATAATATTTGCTGACCCCTACCCAGGGTATGGCACTGTCTATGATCCATTTTTTGGTATTTGGTCAGCTATTCTTAGTGGTATTACCTTTGGCTTAATTTCCGGAGGCCTTCACCATCATCACTAATAATAAACCAAAAGAGTGTGTTTCAAACGTGATTCACACTCTTTTTATTATTGGCCATTGTATCTTTACAAACCCTCAAAATAGTATAATCTCAGTCAGTAGACGTAGTAATTTGTTTTTTCTTTAACTTCTAATAGGAGAAGTGAAAAATGGGTATACCAGAACATGTAGACACAGAAGAGGCCAGAACGGAAGCTGCTATATTAGCTGAGCAATTGGATCAAGAATGGGTGTACTTGGAAAGTTTAAGGTTACATCCTGCAGATACTTGCTATGAATATTTTACTTACAGGGTGGCACCAGGGTGGCTGAGGCTCATAATAGAGCTCAGAAACTTTAGATGGTTTAGGTTATTTTGGTGGCTGTGTGAAATATTGGTCGTGGGTACCTTAACATTGTATTTTTTCAGTGATTTATCACTGACCAAAACCTTGCTTATAGTCTTTTTACCAACCAGTGTTCTTTTATTAGATAAATTCTACAAGAACATCATAACCTGGCACCATAATTTTACTGTAGAAGAAAAGCCGCTTGGATTACCAGATAAGTATAAGTGTCTGATTTATCGCAAAATAATTGCGTTTAAAACATATCAGATTATCCAAGTTTATACTTTTGGTGATTCGACACATCACATCTTTATTAGAGCTTGACTCAATGAACTAAAGCTAATCCAGCAAAAACCCGCACAATCTACTACCGTGCGGGTTTTATCGTGTCAGATAGGCGGGCTACAATCCTTGTTGAATTATATGATCCAAAAGGAATCGTGGACCTTCTTGTAAATCTGTTTTCTTAAGTTCATCCAAAGTTAGCCAAATCTCCTCATGACGAGCCAGTTCGTCTGAATCAACCTCAACCTTTTCGTAATCTATTAGTTCAAATAAGAAATTTGAAATCTAGCTAATCAATTCACCTTTTTTCCTCCGTGCCAAAACAAGGCATTGTAGCGAGGTAATACGCTTATGAGTTTAAGGTTTATGTAACCGGTTTCCTGCTTGACTTCAGTTCTGACCGCTTCTTCGGCAGTCTGTCCTTTTTCAATTCCACCTGAAACAAAAGCTATCCAAGGTAGATCTTTCCATTTTAATAGCATATATCTACCTGTTTTTGGGTTACAAACGACAGCGTTGATGGCATTTCTTTCAATTATTTCCGCACCTTCGTGGGGAATGTCTTCTCCAGTTCCTCTGAATGATGGTTCTTTGTTAATGTCTGTTTTCATAATAATGTACCTTTAAAAGTTAACCAAAGTACACCCGTATTGTGCGCAACTTGCTTCAAGTTTTGCATTTGCTACACTTGTAGAAATGAAAAAAGATTTTACTTGCGTCGGTTCAGTATACTTACTGTTAATTAAAGACAATAAGATTCTATTAGGGCGTCGTTTCAAAACCGGTTTTATGGATGGGTTTTATGGAGTTCCCGCTGGACACATAGAGAACGCCGAAACAGCCAAGGAAGGCTGTGCCAGGGAAACAAAAGAAGAAATTGGAATTGATATAAAACCAGAAGATCTGGAAGTGGTTCATGTGATGTATAGGGATAATAAGAAAGATGTACGTGTAGATTTTTTTATGACCACAAAATCATACAAGGGCGAGATAAAAAACTGTGAGCCACATAAATGTGATGGTCTTGATTGGTTTGATTTAGATAATTTACCAGACAACACAATTGACTTCATGAAAGCCGGTATTGAAAATTATAGGAATAATATTACTTATTCAGAGTTTGGATGGTAATTGTTATTTATATTAATCAGTCTTTAATCTCAGGACAAAAGTCCCACATGTACTGAAACCAGGTTCTGAAAGAGTCGGCTAGGTTTTGATTTTGAATAACAGTAAACATGATCTCATCAACTTCACCGACTTGACCGAGATATTGATGGTGCATGATATTTACTCGGTCGCCAAAGATATCGATACCGGAAGTAGTGGCGTACTTTTTTGGTAAAAACTTATAATGTTTACCTACATGCTGAATAATCGGGTGGCTAGCTGCTTTTACTTCATAATCAAATAAATGATACATTTTTATTTTCTTTTTCTTTAACCCGGTGAGAAATCCGGGGATGAAGTTGGTTACTCGTTCATCAAGCCAGGCTCCTTGAGCAGCAATTGAATAGAAAGGCTTTTCTACCAGCAGTATGTCTCTCATGTATTGTTTCCAACCCTCCTTGCCACGGTAGGTTTGTACTCGGTATTCAGATGGCGTACTAAAGTAAAGTTTATCGAGAGAGGGGAGGGCGGCTTCAAGTTGCTTGGTTTTTTCGGCTAAAATTTCTTGTAATTTTCTAGGTTCGACTGCTTGATAAATGTTTTCTTTGGAATCTACTACTTCAATAACTAATCCTTTTTCCATAAGACGATTTAAAGAATCATAGACGTTGCGTCTATGTACCCCTGATTTTTCAGATATTGTACTAACCGAAGAATTTCCGCGACGAATCAAAGTCTCGTAAATCTTGGCTTCATTTTTGGCTAAGCCTAATGTCTGTAGTATTTCTTGGTATTCCATATTTGCTATTTATGGTGACCCTTATCACTCTGTGGTGGTATTTGCCACTCGTTATTTATTTGTAAGTATATTGGTGGACTGTTTTAAAGTCAAGAATAGAATTATGAACGCATTTAATAATTTTCAATCAGCTACTTGGGCAGAGATGAAGGATAGGGTACTAACACCGATGAAAGGCGAGCAACCAATTCAAATGGTAAAGAGTGATGCAACAGCATTGTCGTTAATTTTTGACCAAAGCGGCGATAAACCCTTTGGTGCTAGCTTGATACGCTTTGCCGCTGGTGAAAAAGTCGGTCTTCATACTCATGTTGGATCGCATATTTTGGTGGTGACATACGGTCTTGGTATTTTGACTTATCTTGATACCAAGATTGACTTGAAAGCCGGTCTTATATACTTGATTCCCAGTAATGTACCACATGCCATTGATGCTTTATCAGAGTTAGTAATTATAGCTATTGGCAACGACTTTAGAGCAGAAGGAAGTAAAAGTAGGTTAACTTTAGTAGGAGAAGATGATGAATAAATTATCGGTTCATAAAATAGATGGTTTTAGGGTGGTACGGGGTGATTTGGTTCCCGGTGGAATTAAACATTTGGCACTGGAAGAGGCCTTGCGCCATATTTCAGAAATTAAAATAGCTTGTGCGGTCCATGAGTATGGTCACTCTGGTCTGGCTTTAGCTATAGCTGCGATGAAGATGGGAAAAGAAGCGCATATATTTTTAGCTGGTAACCCAAGATATACATACGTAACTGAGTATCTAAAAGATTTTCCGAATGTTTTCTTTCATTTTGCTAATAAAGTCAGAAAACAACATGAAGTGGGCAACTTGGTGAAAAATTGGGCTAGAGAGAATGAAGCCTTCCACTTACCAATCGGATTTAATTGTGAGTTATTTCGGACTGAATTGATAAAATTGGCGAAAGAAACAATTACTTCTCCCGAAGAAGTGTGGGTAGCGGTTGGTTCTGGGACTACTTTTGGCTGTTTAAAAGAAGCTTGGCCAAAGACTAAAGTATGTGGAGTCAGTTTGGGTTTTTTGCTACATGATGTAGAGTACACGGTCATTGAAAAATCCGAGGAAGTGGCTAGAGAATACCCTCCGTATCCCTCCGCTCCTTTTTATGATGCCAAGATCTGGCGGTTTGTAAAAGAAAAGGCTAGAAGAGGAGCGGTTATCTGGAATATTGCTTAACCTCATATCACACTCGCTACATGGCTGTAGCGAGTGCTTGTATTTTGTGATATAAGAGTTGCTAGATTTAGTGTAAATTCGACAAATAACTTTTGAGAGGTGGAAATAATGACTAAAACTCTTGAGCTGATATCTATACCGGACTCAGTTGATGATTTAAAAAAAATACTAAACATATCTGGGATTGACGTCTTTGATAACTTGGTGCAACCAAGGTTTGGATCATACCCTCCGTTACAAATATTGGAAACTTTTTTTGGTCTTATCGAAGAGGATGCTGTATGTAGGAAATTTAAGCCATTACTTGTTACTGTAAATTCAAATCAAGTGAGTTCTAAAAACGACGTAGACATTTTCCAGGAGGGAGCAGAGGAAGATTTAGCCTTTTTGTCACCCGGGGAAGCCTTAGCTTTTCTCTTATATTTGGCTGACACTGAAGACCAGTTTGGTAATATGTTAGCTGTGCTTAATTTTGAAATCATAACAAAAGAGAATTGCAGATATACAATTCATGTAGAATCATTACATGGTTCTGGCTTAAGTATTTATGATATCAAGCCCCGCACTAATCAAGAAACATCGTGTTATAGTTCTGGACATTTCTTTATACTTAAAAAAGTTTCATAGAAGAATTGTATATGTTTTATATAGGCGCAATTAAAAATTGCGCCTATAATTTTTGCTTAAAAATGACACACAATGTTACAATATATTTTAATTATGGAACGATCCATCAAAGAACAACTAGATCAACAAGGAGAGAAAATAGAAGCTATTTATGAGTCGGTAGAAAAGACAAGGAAGTATTTTTTAATAACTATGTGGACCACTATAGCGGTTGTGGTACTGCCGATGATAGGACTGGCTTTTGTTATCCCAGCTTTTATAAATACTTATATGGTTTCATTTGGTGGTTTAATATAATATTATCTCTATTCTGTTGCTTGTCTAAAATAGGACTTATCTTCGAAAACATCATCACCAATCATTACGTTGTTATTTTTAGCAAAGCTGCGTCTTTGAGTAATTACAGCCAGAAAACGAGTATCGTCTAGGCCTGAGCTGCCTCTAACAAGGGCTGTTTCTCCGTCAGATAAATCACGTAATTTTTCAAAATAGGGAAGTGAGCCATAGCGTGTTTGCGTTTCTTTGTTCGTATCTATATCTTCAGGGGTTAGAGTTGTCTTACAATTGCCAAAATTATCAATGGCCCAGACAGCCCTTGGTAAATCCGGTACGTCATCTAAATCAAAACTTGCACTTGGCAGATGATTTCCTTGCATCATAAATACACCGGCTCTGGGAGTAAAATCAAAACTACGAAACTGACTGTAGGGAATGCGCTTCGCCTCTGCCTCTGTAATAAAATTGGCCTTCAACATAGCCTCTGTAGTTTCGTGGATATCTAACAAATTTATTTGGTTCGTTAAATTTAATTTTTTAACAGCTGATAAAGCAAATCCATCGACAGATGTAATGACTAGAGTTTTTTTGTACCAAAAATAAGCAAAAGGGGTGCCGTTTTCCCATTTACTGGCATGGTCTCCACGAGGGGCCACATTAACCAATACCAAGCCTTCACGGCCGGTAGTGGCATCAAGAACGTCAATTAGTTGCATGCCAGCCTCTAGGTCGCTATCCACTCCAATAAAGGAGATGTTTGTTGAAGCCAGTGATCCAACCCGACTGGTCTGGCGAGCTCGCGCATTGTCATCGCGACAGTCGTTGATAATAACTGTAAACATAAATTAATAGTAACATGAAGGGGTTTAGAGGTTGGAAAGTAAAAATCCCCATGGCTGAGGGGATTTTTACAATTGTGATGGGAAATAGCGAGGAATACTTCGTATTTCCACATAGCGTATTACCTCCGCTACGTTAGTAATTTTATCATGACTAGATTACTGATACTAGTGTGGATAAGGAAAAAACTGGGCGCCCCTACGGGGCGCCCAGTTTTTTCCTTATTACACTCAGGTTTATTTAACTGAGTCTTTTAGAGCCTTAGCAGCTCGGAACTTTGGCACTCGCATTGCTGGCACCATAACTGTTTCACCAGTTCGTGGATTACGAGCTTCACGCTTAGCTCGAAGCTTAGCTTCAAATATACCGAAGCCAGCGATTGATACAGCGTCACCATCTTTCATGGCTGCTTCAATACTGCTAAAAACTTTATCAACTGCGCGCTCTGCATCAGCCTTTGTTGAACCAAGTACTTCATGTACGGCACTGATGATGTCTGCTTTATTCATAGATTCTGAAAAATTATATTTTTAGAGCGATTAAAATGTGTAGAGGTTTTACTCACACGCGCCTGTAAAATGGCTTGTCTACATTATATAGCAAGCTATATAAGCTGCCACGTCTTACCTGTTTACATTTTTTGTGCTGTAATTTTTTTGAAACTTTTTCCAGGTTAGGTTGTGTTATGATGTGGCGATATGAAAATTGGTGTAATGGGAGCTTCTGGCAGCTTTTCAGAGCAGGCCGGAGAGATGTATTTAAAGAAGCACAATTTACCTGAAGGGGTGATTTTGCCGCTTGTTTCAGCCGAGAATGTTTTGAATCAACTAAACGAAGGGCTCATTGAGCGCGGTGTATTTCCAATCGAAAATAGTAACGGTGGTATTGTAATCGAAGCCGTGTACGCTATGGCGAAATATCAGTTCCAGATTGAAGAAATGTTTGAACTCGATATCCACCACACTCTATTGGTAAAAAAGGGGGTTACCGCCTCACAAATAAACAGTATCTCTTCTCACGATCAAGCCTTAAAACAATGCCGAATGTACATAAAGCGTAAGTGGCCGGAAGTGGATATAGTGCCATATGCTGATACAGCGCAAGCTGCCATTGATTTACAGGCTGGCCTACTACCAGAAACAACCGCCATCATCGCCGCCAAACAATGCGCTAAACTCTACGACTTAGATATTATTGAAGAGTCAATTCAAGATCTAAAATTTAATTACACAACTTTTGTCGTGGCGAAAAAGTAATAAAAACCCCACAGCTACGCTGTGGGGTTTTTATTACTTAAAAGAAGATTTATCTAGCGTAACTAATGACTCTGGTCTCACGGATCACGTGGACCTTGATTTCACCAGGATAACGTAGTTTTGATTCTATATTTGTCGCTATAGTGCGAGCTAAAGTATGAGTTTCAAAATCAGTCAGTGACTCAGGATTTACCAAAACCCGCACCTCCCGTCCAGCGGCAATGGCAAACGCTTTATCTACCCCCTTGATGGCTGTGGCAATGGTCTCTAAATCTCCCAAGCGTTTGACATAATTTTCAATCGAGTCACGTCTAGCCCCAGGCCTTCCCCCTGAGATGGCGTCAGCCACCTGAACAATAATCGACTCAGGGGTTTCATATGGATACTCTTCGTGATGGGCTCGCATCGCCAAAATGACTTTTTCATCAACCCCGTATTTTTGTAGAATCCGAATACCAATCTCCACATGAGTACCTGCCACCTCATGACTGACTGTTTTACCAATATCATGCAGTAGAGCTCCCGCTCTAGCTACCGCCACATCAGCACCCACCTCCTCTGCAATAATCGCTGCAATATGAGCCATTTCCACTGAATGCCAGAGCACATTTTGACCATAGCTAGTACGAAAATGTAGCCGACCGACAATATTAACTAAATCTGGGTGAAGATTTGGCACATCAGCGTCATAAGTGGCTTTTTCACCCATCTTCCTTACTATGGTAGCCACTTCCTTGCGGGCATTGTCTACTGACTCTTCAATCTTAGCTGGTTGGATACGACCATCTTTGAGTAGAGCCTCAAGCGCAACCCGAGCGATTTCACGACGAATCGGATCAAAAGAAGATAGAACAATATAACCGGGTGTTTCATCAATCAAAACATCGACTCCAGTTGCTCGCTCAAAGGCTCGAACATTACGACCTTCTTTACCAATAACCTTACCTTTTAGGTCATCACTCGGAATCTCTACGTGCGAAGTCATGACATTAGTAGGCATATTGTTGCCAAGACGATGAATAGCAGCCAGGAGAATATTCTGGGCTTCCGCCTCAAACTTCTCTGTACCCAAGCGGTCTATCTTTTCTATATGTTGACGTAGATCTTCAGCCCGTTCCGCTTCAACTTTACTGATAATTAAGTTATAGGCCTCATCTTTAGATAGACCAGCAACTTCTTCAAACTTAGTTTCAATCTCGTTTTTTCTTTCGTCTAATTGAAGTTTAATACTTTTAACTTCCTGGATTTTACTTTGCAAAGCTTCACGTTGTGAATCTAAATCAATCTGACGATTATCAAAAAGATCCTCTCTTTTTAAAAGGTGTTCCTCTTTGAGAGCCAGTTTTTCTTCTCGACTCCTTCTTTCTTTTTTGGCCTCTTCCTCAATTACTAACGCTTTTTCCTCGGCCTTCTCGATTATTTCGATGGCATGCTTATCTGCTTCAACTAGGCGTTCCTTAATTTCTATTTCTATCGATGTTTTCTTTGACAGAGCCTGGAGATAGCGCAGATAGTAGCCAGCAGCTATGCCTAGCCCAAGGATTGCAATGAGCATAAGCACAGTAGTTAATGATGGCATGGTCTGTGTTTATATAATTACTAAATATTCGTAAAATCAATGTCTTTTCAACCGTGACTGATAGGCGAGCGTACCTTAGCAAAATTATAGCAGGTTGTAAAACATAAAACGAGACAGTAAAACAATAAAGGGCCACGAGCGAAGCTCGCGGCCCTTTATTGTTTTACTTCATGAAAGATAGATTATTTATAAATCTGATCTATCAAACCATACGCTTTAGCTTCCTCAGCATCCATAAAGAAGTCTCGTTCAACATCTTGCTCAATTTTACTTAGTTTTTGACCGGTAGCTTTGGCCAACATTCTGTTTAAACGATCTCTAGTCTTCAAGATATGCTTGGCTGTGATATCGATATCCGTAGCCTGCCCATAAGCGCCGCCCATTGGCTGATGAATCATCACTTCAGCATTTGGCAGAATATAGCGCTTGCCTTTAGCTCCTTGAGAAAGAATCATGGAACCCATTGAAGCTGCCATACCTACACAAGCTGTCGCCACGTCCGGCTTGATATGGTGCATCGTGTCGATAATAGCCATACCCGCCGTTACGCTACCGCCTGGGGAATTGACGTAGATAATTATGTCTTTTTTAGGATCTTCAGCCTCTAAAAACAAAAGCTGCGCCACCACCAGATTAGCCATATGGTCTTCAATCTGACCGGTTATAAATATGATTCGTTCTTTGAGTAAGCGTGAATAAATATCAAAAGCTCGCTCACCACCTTGGGTTTTTTCGATTACCATCGGTACCAAGGTAGATTGAATTTTTTCTGTTTGTGATTTATTTTCCATGGTTATTATGTTAGCAGATTTAGAGCGAACGTAAAGAAAAAACTGGGCGCCCTACGGACGCCCAGTTTTTTCACCACATATTATTTCGATTCCTCCTTATCCTTTTTCTTTTTATCTTTATTATCTTCTTTCTTTTCGTCGTCTCTTCCTTCCAACATCGCCAGAACTGCTTCGTTGGTTAAAATTGTACCGACATACGTACGAACTCTCATTTCGTCTGCATCTTTGTACATTTCCAATAATTCTTTTACCTGCTTTTCTACCAATTCCGCATCAGGTATAATCTTTTCCTTTTTAGCAATTTCATTCAAGATTAGTTGTAGTTTTGCTCTTTTTTCGGCGGCTGGAGTCCACTCTTTTTGGATTTCTTCTTTAGTCTTCTTAATATGATTTAGATAATCTTCCATTTTGAGATTAGACCGCTTCAAATCTTCTTCCATCTGTGCAAACATTTGGTTGAGCTCAGAATCAATCAAGATCTGCGGCAACTCGATAGTACTCATTTCAATAATAGCGTCAGTTAGTTTTGCTCGATGGTTTGCCGCTACCTCACGCTTTTTTTCTATTTCTAAATGCTCACGCAACTTAGCCTTGAAATCAGCCACGTCAGTAAATTGTCCCGGCTGACCAAGCGATTTAGCTACTTCGTCGGTTAATTCCGCAATATCAAGCTCTTCATCTTCCTTGTTCACAGTTTCCGGAGTAGGAAGGTCGGTTACTTCGGTCGAATCAGGCTTTTGAGCAGCTTTTTTCTGCAATCGCTCATAAGCTGCTTTTTGACGCAGTATATCCTTGATCTTGTCCTCTAGCTCCGTATCAGTCACATCAGCTGACCCCTTCTCTGCATTGTGAGCAGTAGCGATTTTTTTGTAGTCAGGCAACCCAACCTCCGGTATGATCGCTACGGTAGCCGTGAAGCCCAGTGGATTTTCGGGAGCAATCTTAGTAATTTCGATTTTTGGGTAACCAATCGCGTCGATCTTATGCTCCTCCAATATATGAGGGTACATGTGGGAGATAGAACGTTCAGCCATTTCGGTCAAAATAGCCATTTCACCAATGTGTTTTACCAAAACAGCTTCGGGTACATGACCCTTTCGAAAGCCGTCTATTTCAACATTTTTTCCTAGTGACTTAATAGCCGCTAATCTTTCCTTGGCCAGTTCCTCATAAGGGATTTCACCGGTAATCTTTACCTGTGATTTTTCTTCGTTAGTGACTGTAAAAGCAGTCTTAAAATCTATATTGTGATTATGTGAATGTGTAGACATAGTATGGGGTAGTGTACGGATATCTGAAATAAATGCAAATTAAAACAAAGGTTTTTTGCTATTGACAATCTATATTTTAGTGTTAGACTATCAGTCTGTCTAACTGAATTTTTGGGAGAACGAAAATGCAGACTTATGATCCTTTAGTTTTTAGCGGAGACTTAGTGCGTACACTTAACTCTATATCAGAGTCTGATATAGAAGAAGCTAAGGCTGGTTTGCCAGAAACGTTGTGCGCTATTTTGGACAGTAATAAAAAGATCGCGCTACTTTACGTCTTGGTAAATAACGCGTATCAAAAAAGAGACAGTCGGGCCTTTGAAGCACTGACTGCATTCTTCAAAAAAATAATAAATGAATACTATGGTTTAAATGTTCACTTTAACGACATTTAACACGGCCATAGATTTTGTAATGAAATTCCACCGCTATCGCAAAGCGGTGGTTTATTTTACTCCAGCTCCGCCTCAATCGCATTCAACTCCGAAACCAAAGCATCTAGATTGGTACTCTCAAGATCAGCTTCAATGGCCGAAAGCTCGTCCGATGTACTCATCACACCAAAGCTCTGTACTTGAGCGTAGGCGGTTGCACTCTCCGGCTCCTTGTTTACCTCTGCAGTTGGACGAGCTGGCACTATCTCTATATCAGCTACCCCCGTCGGCTTGGTCGATAAGTACCAAGCCACAACAAGACCCAGCATCACCAATATCAAGACAGTCAGAAAAAAATACTTGGGTATAGTAATGTTAGCGATAGGTAAGTCTGGTTTTTCTTTCATAAAATATTATTACTCAATGAACTCTGTCGACGAAGACAAGCTGTTGTCATCGACTTCATCCGGTATCAGAGTAGCTGTTTTTAACATCGTCACCGTATCCGAAAGCTCCGCTTGGGTTTCTCTTATTAACTCAGCTGTATTTACATATGTATCACGAAGCAACAACCACTCCACCTTTGGTGTAACCGAGGTGACAGTGTTGTAAACCAGCTTATCGATATCTTGAATACTTGATTTTGCTTCAGCCAATGTATTGACTGCGGTCTCTAACTGCACCTTAGCAGCATCTGTATTTAACCCAGACTGTTCCATTTTTGACAGGCGAGAATTTAACCGCTTAATAATATTTTCATGTCTTGCCATAGCGGCCTCCATCCGGTTACTTATATTGGCTGCAAGATTGGTTACACGTTGTTGCTTGCTTTTGCTAAGAGTAAATTCTGAGGGAGTAACAGTTGATGGATTTAAAGCAGCCGCCGACTCAACCGACGAACTGGTACCAGAATTTACACTCGTCGTCGTAGCTAAAGTGGTTGTAGATACACTTGCAGTTTCGTCTTCTAAAGAAGTTTCCGTAGTAGTGGCTGAAGACATTTCTTCTTCACCAGTCTGCGCTATTGCAACCGAGCTGGTAAAAAACACTACTAGTAGAATACTGGTTATACATACGATAATTGAAGAAAGAAAGGCACTTTTGGTAGTCATTAAATATTAGTATACCCCTGTTTGCCGTAGGCAAACAGGGGTATACACAAAAGCTAAGTTACGCAATAATTTACGCCTTGGTTTTATCAGCCTCATACATTTCGCGACTCTTTTCAAAGGCTTGCATAGCTTCTTCTTTACCACGCCACTCTCCGACTGACACTTCCTTATTTTGCACCTTCTTGTAGGTTTCAAAAAAGTGAGTCATTTCTTTGACAAAGTGCTTGTTTACGTCTTTTAAATCTCGTACTTCATCAAACCGTGGGTCGTCTACTGGTACCGCCAACACCTTATCGTCACGTTCACCCCCGTCAACCATTTCCATAATTCCGACCGGACGCGCCTTTACCAAGATCCCCAGAGCCAGTGGGTAAGTAGTAAGCAAAACTACATCCAGTGCATCACCGTCATCGAACAAAGTCTGTGGTACAAAACCATAATCAAAAGGGTAGTCCTGAGCTGTGTGCATCACCCGATCAAGAGCGATCATACCGGTTTCTTTGTCGATTTCGTATTTGTTCTTAGAAAATTTAGGAATTTCGACAATAACATTCATTGCTTCCTTATTTCCCGGGTCTATATCATGTAGTAGATTCATAAAAATTATTTTTTATCTTCTGTATCTGCTAATTCAGCTTCGGCCTCCTCCGGTGTGTCAATCTCATCGAACTCTTCATCATCAGGATTTACGTCACGATCTTTAGTTGGCTCATCATCGCTTGATAACTCTTCTTTCGTGGTGGTAGCATCTTCGTTTTCCAAAACATCAATGTCCTCACCAACCGGAGTGTCAGCCGGAGCTTCAATCTCAACGTGCCCGGTCTCGTCTGCTGTAGCCAGTTCCTCGCCACCTTGCGCTGACACAATATCAATCTTCCAACCGGTCAGCTTGGCCGCCAATCGAACATTCTGTCCACCGCGACCAATCGCCAAAGACTGCTGATCAGGAGAAACGATAGCAATCGCATGTCCTCGTTCACCAGCTTCTTCATCAGGTTCAGACACAATCTGAATCTCCATAACCTCAGCTGGTGATAATGAATCCTCAATAAACTCAGCTGGTTCTGGTGACCATTCGATGATATCGATCTTCTCACCGCCCAACTCACTCATCACAGTTGATACTCGTACACCCCGCTGACCAACCATTGAACCAACCGGATCAATGTGTTGATCTTGAGCGTAGACAGCAATCTTAGAACGTGAACCAGCTTCACGTGCAACCGCCTTTACCTCGACAGCGCCAGTCTGAAGCTCAGGGGCTTCAATGGTAAATAGCCCAGTAAGGAAATCAGGGTGAGAACGTGAGAGTTTCAAGAAAATACCCCGCGGAGTTTCCTCGACAGCCAGCAAAATAGCGCGAATCCGCTCTCCCGGCTTAAATCTTTCTTTAGGAATTTGCTCTTCGTAAGGCATGAGAGCAGTCACTCGACCAAGATCCACGTATAGATTACCGCGCTCAAAACGCTGCACCTGACCAACCACGATATCGCCAGCTTTCTGTCCAAACTCAGCAAAAGCAGCTTCTTTTTCTGCTTCCCGCATTTTTTGCACAATCACTTGCTTAGCCGTCTGAGCCGCAATTCGACCAAACTCATCTTTGGATTCAAGAGGGAAGACCAACTCTTCGCCCAACTCAACATCTTTCTTGATCATACGTGCAGTATTGATCATTATGTGCTTCTCTTCATCAAACCGAACTCTAGTATCTTCTTCACTTTCAGTTTCTTCCACCTCAGCCTCAACCTCCTCTTCATCTTCACTAGCCTCTGGCTTCAACATACTTTCATCAACCACGATCTTAACCTGATTGAAAGTAACATCACCAGTATTCAGATCAAAGTCAGCGGTAATAATCTGCCCACGCTTCCCAAACTCCTTTTTGTAGGCAGTGGCGAGCGACTGCTCGATCGCATCAATCATTCTTTCTTTAGGAATTCCTCTTTCTTCCTCAAGTTCAGCCAAGACCGAGTTTATAACTTTTAAGTCAAACATGGTATTTCTTTGATTATCTTTTAAAAACTAATTTCAATGGATAAAACATCCTTTATTATCAACATAATTTCACCCTCACGAAGAATGCCCGGCGGACGCCGAGCATTCAATCAGTGGTTGTATTATATACCAGATTGAGGGAATGTAAAGCTACGTAGCTAAAATGTATGATTACTCTTTCTGTAGTATAGATTCAAGTACCGCAACAAACTGGTTTTCTGTCTCTTTCCGCATTTTTATTGCCTCTGCAATAGCCATACCCCCTTTATTCTTAACAGGTTGACTATTAGGATCATTCTTTTCATATTCTGACATTAAATTTGTAATTAAATTTAATATTTGGTTATCAGTATCTTTTTCCTCTAAAATTCGCAACATTTCTGTTGGGGTTTTTTCTACCAAACCACAAATGTACCTAAAGGTCTGATTTTGGGTAAGATTTTCTTGATTGTTTGGTATAGATTCTTTCATATAGTAGTTATTTTAACATTGGTTTTTACAGATTAGTATAAATTTAGGAAAATTTGTTGCTTTTATTTATTTAAATGCTTTAATACGAATCGTTTTGCTTTTGACTCATGTCCTTTTATTTTAAGGAGAAAATAAGTGAGAAAAATTATTGAAGATATGTTTGTCGACCTTAAAAGATGGGGAGTAAGTCTCTTTATTTATGATCTGATTTGGAAATTTAACTTTAAGGTTTGCGAAAAATTTCACAACTTTAAAATCTTTTTCTATAAACATCTACGAGAAAGTTTAGGAAAAGCTGTATATGTTTTTTATGGTACAGGAGGGAGATTGTGGTTTCATCATGTAAGCGATAAACATTTAGTTATAGTTGCCGGGTGCCTAGCTCTTATTTTTGTTACTGTACTTGCAGTAATAGCTCTTACAATAGTACTGACGCCATGGAGTGTGGTTATTCCACTTTTGACCTCTTACTTGTTATTGGTTTTCGTCTTATGAAAAACAGCTTACTTAAGTAAAAGTAAGCTGTTTTCTTATCCTGTGTAAATTTTGTTAAGACAAAATTTTTTGATGATACAATGGAACCATAAGAGGCCTAAAAGCTCTTTGGGAATTGTTGTGCGTATACAAGATGAACAACTGAAACGTTTTGTACTTGATGCCGGTCTCATCAAGAAGGCTGATATTGCGTCTGCTGAAAAAGTCGCCAAGGATGAGCGTCGGACTTTGGCTGAAGCCTTTATTTCACAAGGCTATATGACCGAAGACGATATGCGACGCATTGAGTCGTATGTCCTTGGTATTCCTTTTATCTCACTTAAAAACGTTAAAATTGATTTTGAAATTCTTTCTCTGATACCAGAGCCAGTCGCCCGAAATCACAACATCATCGCTTACAAAAAAACCGACAAGGAGCTTGAGGTGGCCATGCTTGATACCAACGATCTACCAGCGATTGACTTTGTTAAAAAGAAAGTGGGCTTTAAAATCCTCCCACGCCTCACTGACACCGAATCAATGCGGACTGCTCTGCGTCAGTACCAGAAAAATCTAAAAGATGAATTTGGTGACATTATTATGAAAGATGCTTCAGCGCTAAAAGTAATCGCGGAAGAGAACGGGGAAGAGTTGAGTGAAAAAGACCTCAAGAAAATCGCTGAAGATTTACCGGTAGTGAGAATTGTTGACACCTTACTAAGACATGCCATTATTCAAGGTGCGTCTGATATACATATTGAACCAAATGAGGAAGAGGTGATTGTACGTTATCGGATCGACGGTATATTAAGCGACGCGATGAAGCTACCAAAACATGCCGCCGGCACCATTGCGGCCAGAATAAAGGTTTTGTCTAACCTGAAGTTGGACCAAAAGCGCTTACCACAAGACGGTCGCTTTAAGATGGAAATGGACGGGCAAAAGGTGGCTTTTCGTGTCTCTATGCTACCGGTTTTCTACGGAGAAAAAATAGTAATGCGTCTACTTAGAGAAAACCGTAGCGGTTTTTCACTTGAAGGAATTGGATTTCACGGCTCTACCTTGGATCGAATCCATAAAGCAACCCGAGCTACCACCGGTATTATATTGGTAACCGGTCCAACTGGTTCCGGTAAATCTACCACCTTGTATACCGTACTTGATTTACTTAACACTCCAGAAGTTAATATCTCAACCATTGAAGATCCGATTGAATACCAAATGCCTAGAATCAACCAAAGCCAGGTTAAGCCGGATATTGGTTTTACTTTTGCCGCTGGACTCAGGTCACTAATGCGTCAGGACCCAGACATTATTATGGTAGGGGAGATTCGTGACGAGGAAACTGCTAGCCTAGCCATAAACGCCGCTTTGACTGGACATTTGGTGCTAGCGACCGTCCACACCAATTCAGCTTCCGGAACAGTGGCTCGTTTGATTGATATGGGGGTTGAATCTTTCTTATTAGTTTCAACTCTACGGGTTGCGATTGGACAACGCTTAGTCCGCAAATTAGCTGATGATAAAATTCCATACACTTTATCAAAATCAGAACGCTCAGAACTAGCCGATCGAGTAGACATGGACATAGTTCTTAACACTCTAAAAGAAGAAAAGATAATCAAAGATGATGCCACTTGGAATGATGTAGAATTTTTCCGACCTAAAGAAAAAGGCGAAACAGAAGATGGATACAAGGGACGCATGGGTATACATGAAGTACTTGAAGTCTCTCCAACCATAAAAGAAATGGTTATTTCCGGAAAAACCAGTGACGATATAGAAAAACAAGCTCGGAAAGAAGGGATGTTAACTATGATAGAAGACGGTATCTACAAAGCAGCTCGTGGACTCACTAGTATTGAGGAAGTTCTACGAGTAATCAATGAATAAAATATGCCGACCTTTAAGTACACCGGTGAAGATGAGGAGGGCAAAAACGTAACCGAAACCGTTACCGCTGACGACCGATACGCTGTTTATGATATAGCTAGACAAGCCGGCCACAAAGTCGCAAGCATCGAAGAAGAATCTTCCTTAAAATTGGTTAGATTGCTAAATATTGAAAAGATAAATTACTTACTTAGCCGAGTTTCCGCTGACGAGTTGGTCATGGTCACACGAAACCTCGGTTCAATGATTACTGCTGGATTAACCCTAACCAGATCATTGTCAGTTATCCAGAGACAAACAGACAATCCGCGCTTAAAAGGAACAATCGCGGTACTGGTAGAAAAAATAAACAATGGTGACCAGTTTAATGCTGCTCTTAAAGAGTTTCCAGAGACCTTCAACGACATGTACGTGGCCATGGTGCGGGCCGGAGAGGAAAGCGGGCGACTGGCTGAGGCACTACAAACTCTTGCCATACAGATGGAGCGATCTTCCAGTCTGAAAAAACGAATAAAAAGTGCCATGATCTACCCGGCTATTGTTATTTCCATCATGGTGGTCATAGGAATCTTGATGATGATTTATGTAATGCCAACTCTGCTCTCTGTTTTTGAGAATGGCGATATGGAACTACCGGCCTCAACAAAGTTTTTTATTGCTTTAAGTAATTTTATTAACAACAATATTCTTCTTACAATCGGAGGCTTAATAGGTTTAGTAGCGGGAGTAATTTATTTTCTTAGAACCAAAATCGGTCGAAAGATTTTCTCTTGGACCGTAGTCAGACTACCACTTATCGGTACCATGGCTAAGGAGGCCAACTCTGCCCAAACCGCTCGGACCTTAGCTTCTCTTCTTGATTCTGGTGTAGATGTGGTGCAATCACTTGAAATAACAACTGATGTTATTCAAAATGTATACTACAAAAAAGTCATCAAACAGGCTCGCGATTCGGTTGAAAAGGGCTCTGCTTTATCCGACACATTTATTGAACATTCCGAGCTATACCCTATTTTAGTAGGAGAAATGATTTTGGTGGGTGAAGAAACTGGAAAAATATCCGGCATGATGGGCGAGTTAGCTGTTTTTTATGAAGGTGAGGTGGAAAGAAAAACTAAAGACATGTCGACTATTATTGAACCGCTTTTAATGGTTGTAATCGGTGCCAGTGTTGGCTTCTTTGCCTTAGCAGTTATATCTCCTATCTATTCAATCTCAGATGGTCTTGGCGGATAAACCTTAACTTATGCAAAATGGCTTTACATTAATTGAACTGCTGGTAACACTTCTTTTAATGACTCTATTGGCTCTCTGGAGTTTTTCGTCTTTAAAAGAATACCGAGATTTGCAAATAGCCCGCTCCAATGCTTTAGAAATTTCTTCTCTAATTAAAGAGGCTAGACAAAAAACTCTCTCGGCAGAAACCGATACACAATTCGGTGTCCATGTTGCAACTAGTAGCATTACTGTATTTGAAGGTGCTTCATATAACCCGTCAGACCCAAACAATCTAACTTTCACTTTTTTGAGAACCAATCTCCTGACACAGTTATCAGATAGTTCTAGCGATATTATGTTTGCCCGCTTAACCGGTGTTCCTAGTGCCACCGGCACGATAGCAGTGGGAGACACTGCTCTAAATTCCACCACCACCATCACTATTCAGGAAGCTGGTCTGGTAGAATAAAAGAAATGAACTGGACCACAAAATATAACAATGGCTTTTCATTAATTGAAGTCATATTGGGTGTGTCAATTATTACTATAATTGGAATCTTTGTTGGATTATCTGTCACACAATTTTCCAGCACAAGAAACACTATCTTGAGTGAAACAAAAAAAATATACTTGGCAGAAGAAGGCTACGAAATAATACGACTTCTACGGGATGAAACTTGGACCAATATTAGCAGCCTGTCTCTAGATACTACATATTTTCTTGATATATCAACCACTACCTTAGCAATCTCTGGAACTCCAGAAATAATCAACAATGACTACACTCGCAGTTTCTCACTACAATATGCTTACCGTGACGGTTCAAACGATATTGTGGCCTCTTCCACCCCGGGAGCAACGGCTGACGTAGATATGAGAAAGGTTTTTATTTATGTGTCTGATGGAAAATCTACCACCACTTACAAGGCATTACTAGCTAATCTGCCTACTCCATAATAAACACCGCCTATGAAATTACATCTAAAACAAAATAACAAAGCCGGCTTTACCTTAATAGAAAGTTTAGTTTATATATTTATTTTTGTCTTGATTAGCGGTGGTGCTATTGGTCTACTTTTTTCTCTTAACGATTTGTTACTGCAATATAAATTAAAACAAGAATTACTAGCTTCTGGTACAGCTGCTATAGAAAGAATACTAATTGAAGCCAGGCAGGCTGACACCCTTACCTTAGCCGGAAGTGTACTCGCCTCATCTACCGCTGGTGTAATAATTTTAACCCAGGATGCAAACAGTACTAAAATTATGAAAAACGGCACTCAATTAGAGCTCTACAAAAATGGAGTTTTAGAAAGTACTCTAACTACAGCCAATGTAGACGTAGTCGGGTCAACTTTTTATCACTATACCTTAAACAACAAGGAACTGATCCGAGTTCGCCTGGATTTAGAAGCCAATATCGGTAACCAAACCGAGACATGGTCAGTGAGCGGTGGCGCTATAATCAGAGGTTCATATGCAAGTACATAATAAACAATCACAAACCGGGGCAGCTATGTTACTTTTTATAATGTTTTTTGTAATGGCTTCTAGCGCTTTAACCTTCTTGCTTAGTCGATCAATCACAAGTGATATGCTGGCAGTCAGCTCCTTATCTTCAGCCAAACAAACTTACCTCTCATCCGAATCTTCTTTGGAAGATGCTACTTTTAGGTTAATGGACGGCGAAACATTAACTAACAGCGTTATCACTGAAGTGGCCGGCATAGCAACCACTACAGTCTCATATATTCCAGCCAGCGATGAATATAAAATACAAACAAACGCTAAAGTAGGCAGGACCAACAAAATAGACACCGTCATCCTCGGACTGGGCGCAGGAACCGCCTTTAACTATGGACTACAGACTGGGAACGGAGGATTTGAACTAACAAACAGCGCTATGATCACCGGTAACGCTTTTTCTAACGGTCCAATAAACGGACAGGGTAGCTCACTAATAAAAGGGGACGCTGTTTCCACCGGACCATCAGGTTCAATTACCAATATCCACGCCACCGGTTCAGCTTGGGCTAATACCTTAAACGGCTCACACATTGAAGGGGACGCTTACTTCAATGTCGGGTCGGGCAATACCGTTGATGGAACTAGCTCTCCCTATACCACAATTGACCCAGCATCATTACCAATTGATGATACTGAAGTAACTGCCTGGGAAAATAAAATAATAGAGGACGGATCAATTATACCTAGTTCAATGTGTTCAGGCGGAGATTATCTAATAGACAGCGACACTAGTCTTGGAAATGTAAAAATTGAATGTAACTTACGCATTCGCAAAACTGGCGCTTCAACCGTAGTGACCCTTACCGGATCAATTTGGGTCACCGGTAATATATCATTAGAACAAGGACCAAAACTAAAAGTTGATCCGTCACTAACCGGGCGAAGTGTCCAATTAATAGCTGACAACCCGGCAGACAGATTAAGCAGTAGCAAAATATCTATCGCCAACTCAACCGAATTTGAGGGTTCTGGTCACCCATCATCTTTTATTATGTTATTATCACAAAACGAATCTTCGGAGTTGGGCGGAGCAGTAACGGCCATAAACATAGGACAGTCATCCAGTGGTGACCTACTCTTGTACGCTGGTCACGGAAAAATTGAGATTGGTAATCAAATCTTTTTAAAGTCAGTGACTGGACACCGAATAGAAGTCGGTAATAACTCAGATATTACTTACGACACTGGTCTGATGAATGTTGTCTTTACCGGCGGTCCTAGTGGTGGTTTTGTCATTAGAGATTGGTATCAGGAATAACGCGGTAAATTTGTTTATCTGCTAATGTGATACAATTTTGGGTATGAAGACCAATAAACCACTGATTGTAGCCAACTGGAAATTAAATCCAACCAAATTATCTGACGCTAAAACCTTATTTGCTGAAACTAAAAAGAAAGTAGCCAAGATTACCGAGGCTATTGTAGCAATCGCTCCACCGGTTATTTTTATACCAGAAGTAGCCAAAACAGTTAAAAATAATGAGGTTAAAATCGGGGTACAAAATGTATTTTATGAAGAAAGAGGTCCATTTACAGGTGAGGTTGCTCCGGGAATGGTGGAACAATTTGGAGTAAGTTATGTGATCATCGGACATTCTGAACGCCGCAAGCTAGGAGTAACTGACAAAGATGTGAATCTTAAAATCAAAGCGGTCTTGAAAAAGAAAATGACTCCAATCGTTTGTATTGGTGAAAGATCACGCGACGATCAAGGGGCTTTCTTCGGTGAAGTAGAAAATGAGATTAAAGCCCTCGCTGAAGACCTTTCTTCAACTGAACTCAAAAAGGTGGTGATTGCTTATGAGCCAATCTGGGCCATTGGTACAGGCAAAACAGCTACAGCAGAAGATGTGAAAGAGATGCAGCTATTTATTGTGAGCACCTTAACCAAGCTTTATGATCGAAAGACAGCTGAGAACATTCATCTGCTTTACGGTGGATCAGTCAAGGCCAGCTTGGCCAAAAATCTTCACGAACAAGGTGGAATGAATGGCTTTTTGGTAGGCGGGGCTAGTCTAAAGGCGACTGAATTTGCTGGTATTGTGAAAGCAGCGATTGATTAGTTTAAATAAATTTGAATATGAATTTGAAATTGATTACAGATGTTCAAGATCTGAAAGGGAAGTATGTATTGGTTAGATCTTCACTTAATGTACCACTTGATAATGGAACAATTCGAGATGATTTCAGACTAAAAAGAGCCATGCCTACTTTGCGTTTTTTGCGAGAACAGGGAGCCAAAACCATAATTATTTCCCATATTGGCCGCGAAGAACACGAGACTTTAAAACCAGTGTTTGACTACTTTAATCAACCCGAGGTGTTACCAATGACTTGGGGAGGGAAGGTAACCGAAACAAAATTCACAGATACCAGAGACAGTATGAAAGAAGGCGATATAGTGATGTGCGAAAATCTAAGGCAAGATAAGCGTGAGGAGAAAAATGACAAAGATCTAGCTGAGTTCATTGCTAATTTTGGTGACATCTATGTCAATGACGCTTTTGCTGCCGCGCACCGCGAACATGTTTCTACTTATGGAGTCGGTAAACTTTTACCAGCTTATGCCGGCATGACTTTAGCCGAAGAGGTAGAACATCTGACTAAGATGATGAATCCCTGTGAACCGTCTATTCTACTTTTAGGAGGAGCAAAGTTTGAAACCAAGATGCCTTTAGTAGAAAAATATCTCGCCCTTTATGACCACATCTTCATTGGTGGAGCTTTAGCACACGATGTAATGAAAGCGCGTGGTTTGGAAATTGGTAAATCTTTAGTTTCAGACATATCTTTAGCAGACAGCCCATTCTTGTGGAGTGAAAAACTTATGGTACCGGTAGATGTGGTAGTAGAAGGAACAGATGGAAACAAAAGTACGAAGTCAGCTGACAGTGTCTCTCCCGATGAAAAAATCTTTGACCTCGGTGAAGAAACCATCATGATGCTAAAGCCATATCTAGAAAAAGCCTGTGCCGTGTTGTGGAACGGTCCATTTGGTAACTACGAATTTGGCTACAGCGAAGGAACTGAGGCCTTAGCTAGAATTGTAGCTGGGGCAGAAGGTATCAGCGTGATTGGCGGAGGAGATACAGTCGCCTCGGTCAATAAACTTGACCTGGCACAAAAATTTGAATTTGTTTCAATTGGCGGGGGAGCAATGTTAACTTTCCTAGAACACGGTACTACACCAGCGATTGAACTTTTGCGAGCTTAGTAAAGTTGGAAGATAAAAGGCCGGAAGCTTCGCTTCCGGCCCTTTGCATTCATTCTACACTCCAACAACTAAAAAGCCTTAGCAACAGCTATCATAGTCGCTACTACTATCAAACCATGTATCAGAAGAGCCTTATACATTTCAGCTCTTATATCTAGACGTAACTCAGTTAATTTACTGTCTAAATAATCTTTGGTAACTAAGTCACTTTCAGTTAAAGCTTCAACAAAACCTTCCGCCTGTTTTTCGGTATAACCTTTTTCCATTAGCTTTCTAATGGTCTTGTGAGTATCTACAGTGACAATATTCATGAGTTTAAAATCTCGTACAGATTATTAAGCTAAAGCTTCGCTTAGCTTTTCTTTAACTTCCACAAACTCTTCGTCTGTACAAGCCACATGTCTTGGTTTTTGATATGCCTCATCATTATCAAATCTCGGTACCACATGCAAATGAGCATGCCAGACTTCTTGACCACCAGCTGGTTCGTTGTTCATAACTATGGTTACACCGTCAGCTTTTAGTTCTTTCATCTGTGCTTGGGCTATCTTTTGCGCAACTTTCATCATATGAGCCAATACTTCTGAATCGCCGTCTAAAATATTTCTGAACTTGGTTTTAGGTACCACCAAAGCATGGCCTCTGTTTACTGGATTAATATCCAAAAAAGCTATTACCTTATCATCCTCATAAACTATATACGCCGGTATTTCGCGGTTTATTATTTTCAAAAAAATATCATCCATAATGTGTCTAGTATACCGCAAATTGCTACCGTGCTACTATACAGGAAATGACTCTATTTACAGTCAAGGAGGCTATTCTAGACAACGAGCTCGGTGATCTCGGGGTAAGCGACAAAACACTAGGTCAACTACTCTATAACCGCGACCTTAAAACTAAAGACGAGGTGGAGAAATTTTTAAACCCTTCTTACGACGAACATCTCCATGACCCATTCCTGCTTCATGATATGGAAAAGGCAGTAGCGAGAATTCTAAGAGCTATTGCTGATGATGAGAAGGTGGTTATTTATAGTGATTATGACTGTGATGGTATTCCAGGCGGGGTGGTGCTCCATGATTTTTTTAAAGCGATTGGGTTTGAAAATTTTTCTAATTACATTCCACACCGACATTATGACGGCTTTGGTTTAAGTGAAAAAGCGGTTTTGTCCATTAATAAAGACAGTGACCCAGCACTGATAATCACTATTGATTGCGGTACGACGGATTTTGAAGCGGTACGAGTGGCTAAAGAGCAAGGTATAGATGTGATTATTACTGATCATCATGAACCAAAGGAAAAATTGCCAGAAGCGGTGGCGGTGGTAAATCCAAAAATTGGCAACACTTATCCTTTTACTGGTCTTTGCGGAGCGGCGGTGATGTATAAGCTGGTACAAGCTCTGATTGCTCGGGGTAACTTTGAGATAAATGTTGGGCAGGAAAAATGGTGGCTTGATATGGTAGGGGTCGCCACCATAGCAGACATGGTGCCGCTTCGTGGTGAGAATAGAGTCTTAGCACATTATGGCCTAAGGGTTTTACGCAAGACACGTCGGCCGGGCTTACAAAAACTTCTTAGAAAACAAAAGGTTGATCCACGGTATTTATCTGAAGACGACATTGGTTTTACTATCGGTCCGCGTATCAATGCTGCTTCGCGTATGGATACGCCAGAAGATGCCTTTACTCTACTTTCAACCACTGATGAAGGTGAGGCAGAGGCGAGAATGTTGCATCTAGAAAAACTAAACACCGAGCGCAAGACGGCAGTATCCCAAATGACTAAAGAGCTCCATAAGCGATTGGAATTACTAGAAGAAATACCAGCGGTATTTGCCATGGGTAATCCGAATTGGCGACCGTCTTTGGTCGGTTTGTCGGCTAATAAGCTGGCGGAAGAATACAAACGTCCGGTTTTTCTTTGGGGCAAGGATGGCAACGGTATGTTTAAAGGATCATGTCGTTCCGGTGGAGAAGTAAGTGTAGTGAAATTAATGGAAGCTGTTCCAGAAATCTTTTATGAGTTTGGAGGACATCACGCTTCAGGCGGTTTCACCGTGCGCGAAGAAAAAATACACTTTTTTACCGAAGCTCTACAAAAGGCCCACGAGGCTCTAGGTACTGAAGCAGTAGTGCATGAACCACTTTCGGTTGATATGGAAATTACTTTAGACATGATCAATAATCAATTACTTAAAGCTCAGAGAGCTTGTGCACCGTTTGGGGCCGATAACGCCAAACCTCTTTATCTTATAAGTAACGTAAAGCCAGAAGAAGTAACGGTATTTGGTAAGGCCAAGGATCATACCAAATTGACTTTTGAGACTACCGGACTGGCCAAAGAAGCGATTGCTTTCTTTAAACTACCAGAGAATTTTACTGTTACCCCAACCACGGCTAAAGCCGTATCAATATTGGCTCACTTAGAAGAAAGCTTTTTTATGGGCCGGATGCAGATTCGACTGCGAGTGATTGATGTCATATAAAACAAAGGCTAATCGTCTTTTTAGTAGAAATCTGCTACACTCAAGCGATATGGAAACAATAGTGACTTTTACAGATGGGGGAGCCCGTGGCAATCCAGGACCAGCTGGAGTCGGAGTGCAAATTACCAAGGATGGTGAGGTGGTACGAGAAGTTAAAAAATCTATCGGCAACGCTACCAATAATTTTGCAGAATATTACGGTGTAATGTTGGCCCTACAAACTCTGAAACAGATATACGGAAAAAAAACCAAAGAAATGCAGTTTGAAATGCGTATGGATAGTGAGTTGGTAAAAAAGCAACTTAACGCTGAATACCAGATTAAAGAACCAGGATTGGTACCGATGTTTATTGAAATACATAACTTACGCGTATCTAATTTTCCTAACCTTTCTTTTGTTCACATCCCAAGAGCCCAGAACAAAGAAGCGGACAGACTGGCTAACGAAGCGATGGATGGAGAATAAACACCGTTTTACATCCTCCAATTTTGCCTATAATCTTACATTGTGATATCTTATTGAGGCTGTTGAGTAACAGCTTTCATTATTTTTTCCTTACCCCCGGACCACGTGTCTGGGGGATTCTTTTTTGCATAGATGCATCGTGATAGAGGGTTTCGAGAAGAGATTTTTCCCGTACAGACAGAACCATAAAAGCGGAAAAATCCTTATAAATAAGGATTTTTCCGCTTTTATGGTTCTACCCTCCTCACCAACCCTTGACAAATATTTCAAGTATGCTATGATACACAGGTCTTTAAGAGAAAACTCCTAAAGACCTCTGGACGAAAGATCCGGATGATAGAGTAAATTTTTTAGAATAGAGAAAAAAGGGCTTCCGGCTCATCCGAGTCGGAAGCAAAGATCAACTTGCAAAAAAGGAGTACTAGCCATGCATACAAGCAGAGCAGGCCCGGCGTCCATAAACGCCTATAGTCATTTTTTATTTTTCAAGTAACTGGCCGCGTCGGCGTGCGCCCTAGCTAACTAAGCGACCGGGCGCAGAGGGTTAACATTCGAATATTTCAAACACGAGTTTTGAAATGAATGTTAACCCTCTTATTATTTTAAACATGTCACAGACAAAGCTTGAAATACATAAGTACCCATACCAAGGGTGAATAATCTCACATACATATGAGACTCCTTAAATAAGGAGTAATGAGAATACATAACATTTTAAGGAACACCAGAGGGTTTGCCAAAGCGGCTGATAGTGCTCTAAAGTGGCAGACAATGAAAAACAAACAGGAGGTCGAAAGAAGAGTTAAAATACTCACGTTTTGGCAAAAACATGGTACTAATACCACCAAAGATGCTTTTGGCGTATCTAGACCAACTTTATTTAGATGGCAAAAAGAACTAAATGATAGTAATGGTAATATCCAAGCCCTAGACCCCAAGAGTACTGCTCCTAAGAAACGAAGAGTGAGACAGATATCACCACCACTAGAGCAAGCTATTATCAACTGGCGTACTAAGCGACCACGGATTGGTGGGAAAAAGCTGGTACCGCTATTGAAGAAGGAAGGATTCAAGGTGTCAGTTTCCTATGTTAATCGCTGTATCAGTGATCTTAAAGAACTAGGTAGACTACCGAATCCAGTTAAGCTCTCTTGGTACGCTAAGAGTGGTACACACAAAGAACAAAGAAAAACCAAGGTTAAAAAACAAAGAAGACCACAAAAACAAGGTTTGGAGATAGACACTATCGTGAGACACATAGATGGCACTAAACGGTACATACTCACCGCCATAGACATAGAAAGACGGTTTGCTTACGCTCGTACTTATACCAGTCATTCTTCAAATAGTGCTCGAGACTTTCTAAAACAACTTATACACTATACCCCTTTTAGTATAGATGAGATACAGACTGATAATGGTTCAGAATTCGCTAAATACTTCCACGAAGCTTGTTTAACTCTTAACATCAACCATTATCACACTTATCCACGTTGTCCTAAGATGAATGCCTATATAGAGCGATTCAATCGTACCGTTCAAGAAGAACACATTATTTATCACCGATCCCTGCTTCGAGATAGTATTCCTGACTTCAATGATTCACTGAATGAATGGTTGTATTGGTATAACCATGAGAGACCGCATGAAGGACTGGGTCTTTTGTCGCCCATGGAGTATTATAGAGAACATTATGAGATAGAGTCTCAAAGGTGGTGAGATCGTACAAAGGGTTGACAACATTCAGTTTTATCTGTTAAAGTTTGCGTTGGCCTCAATTTAAATAATTGAGTTTAAAATAACGTAGGGAGACTATAGTGAATCCACAGGCTTATATGCTAAAAAAGAGTACCGTTGTACATGAACCGACGAAAAGAATAGAAGCTGCTCTTCGTAGGATTGGTAACAGACTACTAAATACTCGGTCTTTTACTCCTGATGAGCGCACAGAAACATTCACCCAACTTAATGCTATTGTGGATGACTTAAATAAATCACACTCACACGCAGACCTGCTTGCACGGGCAATATTGCTGAAGTGTCAACTCCAAGAAAAAGATCTATAGCGGCGTAAAAAACACCGCAACCAAGCACACCGCGCCCGGACACCATAGGCGCGGTTATTTTTTATATATTTAGTCAGTCACTTTCAAAATATTAGCCACCACTGCCGCATGGTCACTAACTCCAAATTCCAACCTCACGTCCCTTGCTTCATACGGTGTTTGAGTGAAAATATAATCAACCATATACTCATCAAAGATCGGCTGTTTTATCTCCTTATTTCCCGCCCTGTGGAGATTTTTATCCAAGCTACTTTTGTATTTTGCTGGAATGTTATCTTTGTAATATTTAGTAACTTTTTCGTATAAAGAATTGTAACCGCGAGGCATATTGAAGTCACCACATATCATATGAGGTTCCTCTTTGGCTAGTAATTCTAGAAGTCTCGTCATACCTCTTATCTGAAAAACATCCTCATGACCATCCTTGGTGTCCATAAGGTGGGTGGTGGCGATATTGTATATACCAGAAGGGGTTTCGATATTGGTTATAATATAGGGATAAGATTCCGTCTCTTCTTTTCTGTCATTTTCATATTTAACAATCTCTGGAGAGCCTCGATGATAGTAATTTATTTTACTGGTAGAAGGAAATTTTGACGCTAACATTACTCCCATTACTATTTCTTTATTCATTCCATCTTCATCATATATACCCATGGGAGCATAGGCGGTCTGGTAACCTCTATTTTCTAGGTGGGTTAGAAAACCTTTTGGTACTTCCTGGGTACAAATCACATCTGGATCTTCTCTGTCCAAAAAGGGAAGTACAGTATCGTAATGTTTCTCTTTTTCTATATTTACAGTAATTAGCTTGAGCACGGCGGTGATTGCGGTTAATTGTAATTTAGTGAATATAATAACAAATTTTTTAAGTTTATAAATAAAAAATTATATTAATGTAATAGGAAATATAGTCGCTTGTTATAATTTGAACTAAGTAATTATTATGTCGTTTTATTATTTGTACAGTTTTATCCTATCTTTCACTTTGGGAGTGCTTGTCACAACGTTTGCCACCTTTAATTTACCGACTTTTGGCTTCATACTTCTATTATCCGCGCTTGGCGGACTTTTTTGGTATCGATCAAGATTGTTTGGTGGTGAGCTGATTGGGTGGTTGGTGTTTTCTGTAATGGTTTTGGGATTTTTGTCTGGAGTAGTACGGACGGAATATACAAAGTCAGAGTTTGGACAGTCGGTTCTCAAAGAACAAGTGGGAGAAGAGATGACTTTGACTGGAGTAGTGACAAAAGAGCCAGACCAGAGAGAAAATAGTCTTAGGCTTTTTGTTGATACTGGTGCAGATGTACTTTTGGTCACTACCGATCGCTATGTTTCGGTCGCTTATGGTGACGCGGTAGAGGTAAACGGCAAGCTATCTGCACCACAAAATTTTGAAACAGACTTTGGACGAATCTTTAACTACCAAGGATATTTGTTAGCGCAGGGCGTGGAATACCAGATATCTTTTGCTGAGGTTGAGGTTGTAGACCATGATAAGGGTAACTTGGTTATTTCTAAACTCCTTAACTTCAAGTCTGCCTTTATGGATAATCTAGAAAAGGTAATAGCTGAGCCGGCAGTTGGTCTTGGTGAAGGGCTTTTGCTCGGGGTAAAGCAGGCTCTCGGTGATGAGCTCGAAGAAGCTTTTCGGAAAACGGGAATCATTCATATTGTGGTTTTGTCCGGCTACAACATTATGCTCGTGGTGGCATTTGTGATGTTGGTCTTAGGGTATTTCTTATCGAGGCGGTGGCGTACAGTGTTTGGTATTTTAGCTATCATTTCTTTTGCGCTTTTGGTGGGGTTGTCGGCTACGGTAGTGCGCGCCAGTATTATGGCCAGCTTACTTTTAATAGCGCAGGCGACGGGGCGAATTTACTTAGTACTTCGTGCTCTCTTGGTGGCTGGTTTTATTATGCTTTTATTCAACCCACTGCTTTTGGTTTACGACGTTGGTTTTCAACTTTCGTTCATGGCTACGCTTGGACTTATCCTACTCACTCCTCAGCTTGAGCGATTATTTACCAAGATACCCAACCTAGCTGGAGCACGGATGTTCTTGACAGCGACCATCGCTACCCAGATTGCCGTATTGCCACTTTTACTTTATCAGATTGGGCAGTTTTCTGTAGTGTCTGTTTTGGTGAATCTTCTAGTGTTGCCGATGGTACCGGTAGCGATGCTTCTTACTTTTATTACCGGGATGCTGGGGTTTGTCTCCATGAAGTTGACTTGATTAGTTTCTATCCCGACCTATTGGTCGCTTACTTATATCAATAGCGTCGCACTTTGGTTTGCAGAGATACCTTTTGCTGCCACAGAGGTACCAACCTTTTCTTTTCTTGTTGTACCTGTCGCTTACATAACACTTGGTTTTACACTTTGGTATCTCTACCAAAAATATCCAGTGGTGGGGCAAGGAGATCTAGCTGCTGAATTGATCTCTAATTCTAGAGAGAGTGGAGAAAAATCAGAGATAGACGACCTAAGTAACTGGACTATTGTCGAAGAAACAGATGAGTTTGTGACTGGGTTAAAGGAAGAAGCTAAAAAGAAAAATCAGACAGTAAGTAAGTCTGATTCTTCCGATACACCAATTTTCTTTCGATAAATACTGTCTCTTTACGCAGGTTGACTATATTTTGTACAAAATGTACAATATAAGTATGAAAATGATTACTACAACAAATGCCAGAAAGCAAATTGCCAAGCTCATAGACTCCGTCAAAGAAACGGGGGGTGTTTTTGCAATCGGTCGCAGAAATAACCCTGAGGTTTTACTGATCAAATTTCCTTCAGAGTACAGAAGTGACGTTAGTGACATTACCAATGTGAACACCTATTCAGAAAGCTTTTCTTTTCTAGAGAATGAACCTGATATTTATTCAGTTGATGATCTAAAAAAGCGTTATGTATAAGAGAGGGACGATTGTTCTTGTTCCTTTTCCTTTTACTGACCTTTCAGGAGGTAAGGTAAGACCGGCTTTAATTATCTCCAAAGAGAAATCTAGTGATGTAATCGTTGTTTTTATTACATCAAAAATAAAAACTGCTGGTGTTAAAAGTTTAGTTGTTTTGCATCCAAATGAAGAAAATGGAATTAAGGTTAAATCAGGTATTATTTGTGACAAGATAGCTACTTTAGATAAAAAAGTAATTTTAGGAGAGTTGGGTTATATTTCAGAATTTGACCAAGCAAATGTAGACAAGATGCTAAAAAAAGTTTTGGGATTGTAATAAACATACAAACAGCCGGCGACTTTGTCTCCGGCTGTTTGTGTTTTTCTTTACTCCGCCTTACAAGAATCACAGCTAGGATCACAGTCATGCTTGCATTCCACCCGACTAGCTACCACTTCCCAGTTAAGGTTATTGAAGAAAGCGGTGATGTATTCTTTCTTCTTGCTTGGTGGGTAGTCAAGCATATATGAGTGTTCCCACATATCAAGAGCTAGGACTATATCAAGGTCAGCTAGTTGGCCAAGGTGTTGTTCATCTACCCAAGTTTGTACCAACTGGTTGGTTTGTCGGTCGATATAGAGCATAGCCCAACCAACGCCACGGGTAAGAGCAAGGTGTTCAAAGCAGTGATACCAGTTGTCGACATCACCCCAACGAGCGATAAACATATCTTTTAGCTTTCCGTCTGGAAGTGACTTTGGTCCATTTTCAAATTGAGAAAAGTAATACTCGTGGTTACGCATACCACCAAATTCAAAACCAAGCCGGCGTTGCATTTCATTGATAGCGTATTGATTGTTGTCTCGGTCGTTACAGTAGGCATCCATTTTTTCACGGATGAGATTTACACTTTTAACATATCCCTGATAGAGACCAAGGTGCTCGGTGATGGTTTCTTGACTGATACCTGTAAGTTCAGGAATGTCGAATTGTTTGGCTTCGTAATTCATAGATAAAGAACTTTTTATATATGTTAGTAAACACTCAGATAATCTTCATTCTATCACATCAGTTTATTTCTAGTGAAGCAAAGTGTGACAAAGTTGGTAATTTTAATAAAGCATTAGTTAGAATTAAGTAATGATAAATAATTCTAAGTTTCCTAAAATTTTATTAGCAACTTATTTGTTAGTTTTTATTTGGCTTGGTATTGAGCCTTATAGTCGCGATGTTTGGTTGGCTGAAAATTTACCGATATTTTTGATCGTACTTTTCTTGGTGGTTTTGTATTTTAGAGGCGTACGTTTTTCTAATACCAGCTACGCCTTGATGTCGGTTTTGATATTTATGCATACAGTGGGTGGATACTTTACTTTCGAGCGAGTACCGTTTGATTGGTTTAATGATCTGTTTGGTTTTGAAAGAAATATGTATGATCGAGTAGCTCACTTCACGGTTGGATTTTACGCCTTTGCTTTAGCTGAGTATTTGAATGTTAGAAAGTTAGCTAATACCCGTTGGTTGGTGTATCTCACGCCTTTGTTTTTTATAATTTCAGTAGCGGCCGTGTATGAAATGTTTGAGTGGTGGTTTGCAGCTACTTATGGTGGTGATGCAAGCGCCGCTTTCCTTGGTTCACAAGGTGATATTTGGGATGCCCAAAAAGATATGTTAATGGATACACTTGGAGCAATCTCGGCACTGGTTTTGTATGCGCTTGTGAGGAAAAAGAAATAAATGTCTAACTCTATTCTGCTAACTAGATCTTTTGTTTTAGTGACATTGCTGATTGTAATGCTGTGTTGTTTTATAAACACTTCTTATAGTGGAATGAGTGAGCAGGCGTTCACATACAACACAGACTCTCCATATTTAACGGTTACTTTTCTTGATGTGGGGCAGGGGGATGCAATTTACATTGAAACGCCAGACGGAGTACAGGCTTTGATTGATGGTGGAGCAAATAATGCTGTATTACGAGAGCTCGGTAAACAAATGCCGCTTTTTGATCGAAGTTTGGATGTGGTCTTAGCGACTCATCCCGACAAAGACCATATCGGTGGTTTGGTAGATGTGCTTAAGCGATACGAGGTTGCAAACATAATTAGAACAAATAACGAAGGAGAAACCGCGACAATAGACGCGTTTAACCTAGCAGTTAGCAACGAGGGAACAGCCATTAGTTACGCGACTGCTGGTCAACAATTGGCTCTGGGAGCATCAACTTCAGTTTTGATTTTGTCGCCAGCTGGAGATGTAACAGACTTAGAAAGTAACACCTCTTCAATAGTCGCTCAGCTACGTTATGGAGAAGTGGAGTTTATGTTGACCGGTGACGCACCGGTTAGTATTGAAAAGTATTTGGTAGATACTTTTGGCGAGGCTTTGGAGAGCGAAGTTTTGAAATTTGGACATCATGGTTCGCGTACCTCAACGGCTGATGAATTTTTAGATACAGTTGATCCTCAGTACGGGGTTGTTTCGGCCGGTCAGGATAATCGCTACGGTCACCCACATAAGGAAGTAATAGAAAAAGCTGAGAGCAGAGGTGTGGACATTTTTAACACGGCTGATATAGGAACGATAGTATTTAAAACCGATGGGAAGGATGTGTGGGTAGAGGAGTAGAGGGGGGGTGTAACCCACTTAAAAAGGCCGGCCCCTACGGGGCCGGCCTTTTTAAGTGGGTTACACCAGGTTTACTTCTTTCAAAGTCTTGTACGCACCGTTCTTTGCAATCGTACGTAGAGCCTTAGCTGAAACTGTTACCGTAACAGACTTACCTAGCTCAGCTACGTAAATACGCTTCTTCTGTAGGTTTGGTGCTCGCTTGGTTTTTCCAGACGGATTGAATTGAGTCGCACGAGTACGGTTGCTGTACTTGCCGCCAATCTGTGTCTTTTTACCAGTGATGTCGCATTTCTTTGCCATAAATATCTATATTTAAAGTCTGGCTATACTAGCACGCATATCTGATATTGCAAGCATTTTTATAGATTTTGTAGTTTTGTATGTGTTACAACATCTGCCAAGGGTTACCCTAGGCAAGGTTGCCTAGGGTAACCCTTGGCAGATGTTGTTTATACTATCTGTAATGATTTTGAAAAAAGGACGTTTATGCGTATGATAGTAACCATATGGATCCATTTAATATCGCAATGATTATTGCCTTAATTATTTCAATAGTACTGCACGAAATGGCACATGGCTACGCCGCTAACTGGCTCGGCGACCCAACCGCCCGGCTGCAAGGCAGGTTATCAGCTAATCCTCTAGTACACATAGATCCTTTAGGGTCTATAATAATCCCGGGCCTATTATTATTTAACCCTCTAACTATAATGGGTCACCATTTGCTTTTTGGTTGGGCTAAACCTGTACCATATAATCCTTACAACTTCACCAACCAAAAGTGGGGCGAGACCATTGTAGCGGCTGCTGGTCCGGCTGCTAACATCGGCATAGCTATAATATTCGCCATTTTAGTGCGTAGTGCTGAAGTATTGAATCTATCTCACACTTTTGTGGAGCTTTCAATTAATATTATTTTACTTAATATTTTCCTTGCCTTCTTTAATCTTGTACCAATTCCACCTTTAGATGGTTCTAAGATTTTATCAAGGTTTTTACCGTACTCACTAGCTATGCGCTATGAACACCTTAGACTTTTTATGGAACGTAATATTTTGATCTCTTTTCCAATAATTATAATTGTTTTTATATTTTTATTAAGCCCCTTACTTTTTGTAATGACTAGTCTTTTTGCCTCATTACTAATTCAATAAATCTATAAATAGTTGCAAAAATAGCTAGTTATAGTATTGTATTCGGGCTTTATGGCAACAATACAACAATTAACAAAAAAGAAGCGACGCGACCCAGCTCGAAAGAGTAAGACTGGTGCTTTGCATTCTGGATTTAACAAAATCGAGAACAAGCCCAACTCTTACAATTCACCTTTCAAGCGCGGCGTTTGTACTCGTGTAACCACCAAGACTCCACGAAAGCCGAACTCAGCGATTCGAAAGATTGCTCGTGTTCGTTTGAGTAATGGTCAAGAAATCACCGCTTACATTCCAGGTATCAAGCACAGCTTGCAGGAACACTCAGTGGTATTGGTACGCGGTGGCCGGGTAAAAGACATTGGTGTGCAGTACACTATCGTTCGCGGTAAGTACGACGCTACTGGTGTAAACGAACGACGACGGGGTCGCTCTCGCTACGGCGCAAAACGCCCTAAATAATTAAAAATCACTTCATCTGTGTCGTTGAACATTAAAAAATATCACTCAATGAACAATAAGTTCACCTCATAATATTTTTTAATGTTCGCCTCACATCTAAAGCAATTTTTAATTATTTTAAAATCAAATCTTAGTAAATTTAAGATTTAAAAAAAGCAAAATTAATAGTTTATATTCGCTATAGATATGTGACGCGATTCAAGCCTAACAGGCTTCGGAATCAAATTATGCGAAGAATGAAGAATGTCAAAACCTCCTCATTCTTAAACGTAGCAATATTTTAAGAATCAAATTATAAGAATATGAGACGTCCAATCAAAAATCGTCCAACAGTAAAGCCTGACGTGGTGTACGGATCAGTTGATGTAGAACGACTGATCAATTACATCATGCTACGTGGTCAAAAAGAAACCGCTCGCAAAATCGTCTATGCCGCTTTTGAGGAAATCAAAAACGCTAAGGACGGCGGTGATCCACTAGAGGTTTTCAATGCTGCTGTGCGAAATGCCGGTCCTCTAATGGAGGTACGTTCACGCCGAGTTGGTGGAGCCAACTATCAGGTACCACGTGAAGTGCGCCCAGAACGCCGAATGGCTTTGGCCCTGCGCTGGATTATCGCTGGGGCCCGCAAGCAAGCCGGCGTACCAATGCACAAAGCTCTTGCAGCCGAACTAAAGCTGGCCGCCAAAGAAGAGGGTAATGCAGTAAAGAAGAAAGAAGATACTCACAAGATGGCAGAAGCCAACCGAGCGTTTGCTCACTTTGCTTGGTAGAAATCAAGTCAAAGTTGAAAACACAAAAGGTGCGCCCTACGGGCGCACCTTTTGTGTTTCAGTTATAAAAATAAAAAACGGTTGCGGTTTTCATAAAAGAAAACCGCAACCGCAAAAACAAGACTCTACTAATCATTTGCAACGAACCTATTACCACGTCCTGAACTTGAATCTATACAATCACCCAAACCAGTATGTACTGCATTCATAACTCTTCTTAGTGCATAAATGCGTTGGTTAATAGAAGCCGGCTTAACATCACCCAACTTTTTAGCGATATCGGTAGCAAATATATATTTACCGTTTTCGGCAACCAGAATGTCTAGTACATCTAATTGATATTTGGTCAAAATAACTTTATGACCGTTAATAGTAACTTTATACTTAGTTCTCGATATCTGTACTCTTGCAAGTTTTGGTATAACGTCGTCAGGTTTACTACTTTCTAACACTTGTTGTTCGGTTACATCAGATTTAGTGACAATATTATTTGACATGTCACCACTACTGTTATTAGCAGAATTTGCGGTAACTGTTCGCTGTAAAAGATTATCTTCAATTTGCTGTATTCCAATCTTTGCTAGTCTAACCAAGGCTAATAATACTTCATTACTTAACCCTGAGTTATTTGTAGGTAGATTAGCTGTACAACCACATGCTTCCGAGCCAATAATATCTTCTTCTGGTTTCAATGACGCTTGCAATTCATCCTGAACATCAGATTCTTCAGCAACAGTCTGTTCAACACCAATATCTGTCCCACAAACTTCAGTAACATCTCCAGGAACTAGCGTCTTAGCTAGTGTTGCAGTTGTGTCAACTTCAACATCAGAGTTGATTAGATGAGTGTCGTCAGTGCCTGTTTCTGCTGTTGTGTCACTCGTCTCATTTGTATCAGGCTGTTCAGGCAGCTTTTCTTCGTCAACAAAGTCAGTAACAGATCCTGCTTCTTCAGAAGATGTATCAACATCACTTGTTTCTTCCTGACTATCTTCGGCAACTATTTCAGTTTCTGGTGTGTTGTCGATTGGTTCTGTTACTTTAGTTTCAGCTGTAACGATCTCGGCTTCAACTAAATCAAGTTGTTTGTATACTGTGGCACGAAATCTTTTTTCCTCACCAATCTCAAGCTTTGTTACAAAATTTGCGCCAGCCACTTTTAAGATTTCTGATTTAATCGTGTCGTCATCATATTCGTTCCGAAAAACAAAAATGAAGAGATTTGGAAAATTTTTCCTAACAGCTTGTAGGACACTGACTATGTTTATGCCTATATCATCAAAAATATCAGTTGATAAAATAAGCATTTGTGTTTCACTGAAAGTTGATCCTAAAGATTTTAGTAATCCAGGTAATCCGCCCTGCGGACAAGTAGGTTTTTCATCAATTTGTGGACCTTGAATTGCATTGGCTACACCATTGGATTCTTCTGGTAAAGATGTTGCAATTACTACGAGTTTTCTGTTTTCAGTAGACATTGTTTTTCCTCCTTTTCAAATAACTACTGTTAAACAAATTTACAAATGTTGCCGTTTGGCATTCTGCCACAGAAAAACTTTTTTAAAAATTGGCAGACAAGGTTTTTTATGGTTTGGAAGTAAACCGTATTTAGCTTTAAGTATCAAAAAATATTAAAGGATCTTTCTTTACGTGATACAATTAAAATAAGTATGGAAAAAATAAATCAGACAGAAAAGATATCTTTGGTAGAAAAACAGAAGCAAGAGGCTTTCAATGAAGTAATTGATACTTTATTTGAGCAATTTCCCATTGAGTTAAAATCAACTTTTGAATCACACGGCAGGGAATACTCCCTGACTTCGGCCGAAGACTGTATGGTGGCATTTGCGGAGCAGAACCGCGAAGCGGTTGAAACCCTGTACGAAGAAATTAAAGAGAAAGATGATTATCGAAAAGAGCAAGCTATAGCTAAACTATACGCGCTGTTCGTTGCCTATGAAAAGACTGTGGCTCTCTATGCTGAACTTAGAAGTTATTATCCGACGGCAGCCGGCAGGGTGGAAGAAAAATTACCACCGTTGTCACACATAGCAGAACACGGCAGCAACGAATGGAGTAAAATTCAATCATAGTCACATATGTCATCTTTTGATTTCGATAAAGAAATAAAGCAACACCTGGACGTAGTTCGCACTTTACAAAAACCTTCCGGCGTTTTTACCGCTTCCGCTCATGATGTTGCCACCGGTTACGACAAAGCTTGGCTTAGAGACATATATTTTATGACTTTAGGTTTTCTTGAAACTGGGGAGTTAAAGGTGGTACAAGAAGCAGCCAAAGCCCTACTGACAGTTTTTGTGAAGCATAAGGACAAGATTAATTGGGCTATTGAGAACAAGCCACACGAGACTTGGCAGTATATTCACGCCCGTTTTAATCCAGAAACTTTTGAAGAATACTGGGAAGAGTGGGGAAATAGCCAAAACGATGCTGTGGGTGAAGTGCTTAATCTCTTGGTCGAACTTGAGCTTAGAGGAGCTAGCGTAGTAGAAACTGAAGAGGAAAGGGAAATGGTACAAAAGATTATCGATTACTTGGTAGCCTTGGAATATTGGCACGATGCCGATAACGGCATCTGGGAAGAGAACATGGAAGTTCACGCCTCGTCAGTCGGATCTTGTGTCGCTGCACTCAAGAAAGCAGCACAACTAAGCTGGCTTCATGTACCAGAGATAGCCATACAACAGGGTGAAAAAGCTTTACGCTCACTATTACCCCGCGAATCAATTTCTAAATTTGCTGACCTAGCCTTACTTTCACTTATTTACCCTTTTGCAGTAACAACCGAGGAAGAAACTTTGGAAATCCTACGAAATATTGAATACCACTTAACTAAAGACAGGGGAGTAATTCGTTACAAACTAGACCGTTACTACAATAACAACGAGGATGGGTATAGCGAGGAAGCCGAATGGTGCTTTGGTCTTTCGTGGTTAGCGATTGTTTATGCTGAGCGTGGAGAAAAAGAAAAAGCCTACTATTATCTACGCAGAGCAAAAGACGCTGTCACACCAGACGGCTTAGTGCCGGAACTTTATTATTCCCACACCAATAAACCAAATGACAATACGCCTCTCGGCTGGTCGGAAAGTATGTATGTGGTGGCACTTAAAAAAGTAAAGGATTTGTCGTAAATAAACTCTACCAGGATTTATTTTAACTATACCAATTACTAACATTGGTTGATATACTTATGGATACTATGATAAAAGCAATTTACATATTTCTAGCTATAGCTATCATTGCTGGAATCGCTAGCGTTTTTTTAAAATAAGACCAGTGACTCCATAGGTGATAATAAACCGGTAACTTGTACTATGGATGCTATGCAGTGTCCAGATGGTACTTATGTAGGAAGAACCGGTCCAAACTGCGAATTTGTATGCCCTGATGAAGGATCAGTAACAACCAAAAGTGAATGGGAGAAGAAAGTTGACCTAATAAAGGTCACCTCTCCGTTACCAAATGAATTGATCTCTAGTCCGTTGGTTATCAGTGGTGAAGCTAGAGGATTTTGGTTTTTTGAAGCTAGTTTCCCGATTGTTCTGGTAGATTGGGATGGGAAAATCATTGCCGAAGGTTATGCCACTGCAAAGGACGATTGGATGACGGAAGATTTTGTCTCCTTTGTATCTACTTTAAATTTTGTGAGTCCATATCATATTTCAGATCCCGAGTTTATGCGGAAGGGTAGTTTGATTTTAAAAAAAGACAACCCCTCAGATTTACCAGAACACGACAACGCGATAGAAATACCAGTTCGTTTTACCAGTATTTAAAATCATTTGATATAATTTGAGTAAATTATAATTTTAAGTTTCATATATGGCAAAAGGAACAGATATGCGAAAAGAGAAGAAGAAACCAAAGAAGGACAAGGGCGAGAAGAAATAAAAGAAGCGGCACCGTCGGTGCCGCTTCTTTTATTTCTTCTCGCCCAATACCCTGCCAATCTCAGCTGGTTTGTAGTTTTTGCCTTTTATCATCTTAAACTCATGGTAATCTTTACTCATGTTAGATTTGCAAACTTCAGCAAAAATTTCCTCAATTTTACCTTGTAACCCATGTTCCAAAATAGTGCCGTACGTAGCAAAAAGAATATCGGCCAATTCCTTTGCCACATTTTCTAAATCACCATTTTCTGCACCAGCTTTATATTCCTCCAATTCTTCTTTCATAAGTCTGTGTCTTAGGTCAATTCGATCTTTATTTGGTATAACCGGTTCACTTTCAACTGGTACTTGAAACTTTTTGTGAAATTTTGCCACTAATTCAAGCTCTTCTTTCATAAAATACTATTAATTATTGAGAAATATTACCTGTTTCATATTGTAGCAAAATAGTGTATGGTAATCACCTATGTCAAGAAATAGCGGGATTATTGTTTTTAAAGATGTATCGTATGAATACAATGCCACTCGTCCAATTTTAAACGAAGCCAACTTCGTGGTGCGGCGTGGTGCCAAGATGACTCTAATGGGTCAAAACGGGGCTGGTAAGAGTACTATCTTTTCTCTTATTACTGGTAACATCCGTCCGGACGAGGGTGATATAAATATTGAACCACGCACCACTGTTGCCATCTCTCGCCAAATCATTCCTCGTGACGAGCTCACCTTAACCGTACGTGAATTTTTTGAACGCAGCTTTTCTGAAAAAGTTTACGATATAGATCCAAAAATTGATTCTGTGCTTGAGGTGGTTAATTTAACTCCAACCGAGAAGATGCGTGAGACTTTCAAAGACAGAATAATTGGTAGTTTTTCAGGCGGCCAACAAGCTCGCCTACTCCTAGCTCAAGCTTTGATTCAAAATCCTGATGTACTTTTACTGGATGAGCCGACCAACAATCTTGATGTGGCCGGTATTGAGCACCTGACTGAGTTTCTTAAGGAGTACAAGAAAACTGTTTTGGTGATTTCTCACGATGCTGATTTCCTAAATGCTTTTACGCATGGGGTGTTGTATTTAAATACCCAAAGACGACAAGTTGAGCAGTATAATGGTAACTACCATGCAGTAGTGAAAGAGATAGCAGCCCAAGTAGAAAAAGAAAAACGCGAAAACGCTAGGTTATCAAAAGAGATTCAAGCTAATAAAGAAAAAGTAAACTACTTTGCCAGTAAGGGAGGTAAGATGCGTCTGGTGGCCAAAAGAATGCGTGACGAAATAGAAGAGGCAGAGGAGAATAAGGTTGATGTCCGTCGTGAAGATAAAGCTATTAGACCATTTACCATTGATCCGGCTGATGATATACCGCTTGAGGTGGTAAAACTAACTTCATACCAAGCGATCAAAAACCATGAACCAAAAGAGGTGGAGTGTGACTTGGTCTTAAAGCGAGGTATGCACTTACAAATAGTAGGACCAAACGGAATTGGTAAAACCACACTTCTAGAAAAACTAGCCTCCGGACATGCCAAAGGTGAACATGTAACAGAGGGGGTAAAGATTGGTTATTACCGACAGGATTTTTCTAACTTGGATTTTGATAAGTCAGTTTTTGAAACTTTGATGGATTCAATGCAAGAGAAACTGGAAGAAAAAATGCGTTCTATCGCTGCTGGTTTCCTTCTCTATGGCGACGTGATGAAAGTGAAAGTAGGGAACTTGTCGGAAGGACAGAAGGGTTTGGTGGCTTTCGCTAAACTTACCATGGAAGGACCGGGGCTTTTGATCTTAGACGAGCCAACCAACCACATCAACTTCCGCCACATTCCGGTAATTGCCGAAGCACTTCACAACTATAAAGGCGCGATGATTCTAGTTTCTCACGTACCGGAGTTTGTCGAACAAATCAGAATTGATGAGGTGCTAGACTTAGCAAAAAAGAAGTAATAATAAAACCCCCACACCTACGGCACGGGGCTTTTATTAAACTTCCATATTTAGGATAAATGTTGTAACATTCGTTTCGGTAATAGTAATACATATTAACTTTTATATGGGAGCCTAGGAACGTGAAAGGTAAATTGAAACAAAGAAAAAGGATAAACCGGTACGTAATTGCAGGTTATGGGTTAACGGTCGGCTTCAACGAAGATGATATTCGGATTGAAGTGAGTAAATATCCAAAAGTAATTATCCTCAGTCATGAAAATTGGAACCATTTTTTAAACCGTATAAAGTCATTCAACATAAATCTCATTCATAGAGTTAGATCACTGAAGATAACTAGTAGCAAAAATCAGTCTATTAGTATAGAAGGTCAATACATAAAAAACTTCCTAGAATCAGTTCATAACGGGGCGTATGATATACGCCAAAAAAAAATTTAACAATAATTGGCATCGACACTCAGCTGTGTCGATGCCTTTATTTTGTCTCTAAAATAAAATTGGACCTGATTTAGTGTAAAGTAAACTTTACATTACAATACGCAGCCTATATAATTGATTCATCATGCTTTTGCATGAAAAGCAAAACTGGCTGAACTTTAGAAACTGCTTCTAAGCGTTTCTACTGCATATATATTTATCTAAAATTAACTATAAATAATCATGATTTATGTAAACAAAGGAATACTAGGAGGTGTTGTTGGTGGAGTGGTATTTGGATTAATCATGCAAATGATGGGCATGATGCCAATGATAGCCATGTTGGTTGGCAGTGAATCTGCTGCTATAGGCTGGATAGTACACCTACTTATCAGCGCCGTTACCGGAGCCATTTTTGGACTATGGTTCGGGTCACAAATCACCAGTTCTAGCGCTGGAGTAAAGTACGGAATTATCTATGGTGTCATTTGGTGGGTTCTAGGTGCTCTTATTTTAATGCCTATGATTTTAGGTATGAGCGACATGATAGGAAAGATCGGGCAAGCCCAATGGATGTCACTAATGGGTCACTTGATCTGGGGTATTATTATGGGTCTAGTTGTTTACAAGCAATCAAACTAAAACCGATAAGTTGGTACGCCCATGGATAATGAAGTGCTAATAATTTATGCTCATCCCAAAACTACCATCGCCGGAAATTGCCAACACATCCTCGAAGCGGTAAAAAAGCAACTAGGATGTAACAGCAAGCAATATAAATTACTGGATTTATATACAGAGAACTTCAATCCGGTAATGAGCGCTTCCGAACACTATGTAAGTGGAGGTAAACAAATAAATCCGGATATTGAAAGATATCAATGCTTATTTAAAAAAAGCAAATATATAGTACTGATTCATCCAATCTGGTGGGGAGGAATGCCAGCTATATTAAAAGGTTTTTTTGATCGTCTATTAACACCTGGCTTTGGTTATAAATACATAAAGGGAATACCGCACAAGTTATTCAAGGACAAAAAAGCGGTAGTGTTTCAAACCAGTGGCGGCCCTTGGTGGTGGACCAACGTGGTACAAAATGCACGGGCTCGTTACAACATAAAGAATGACATCCTGGGTTTCGTGGGGATTGAGTCACACGTATTGTTGTTAACAAACGCAAGAGCTGTGACGGAAAAACAAAAAGAGCGTATTAGAAAATTAACTAAACGAGGTTTAAAGAAGCTGTGGCAATAAGAAAAGCTGGGCGACCCTACGGGTCGCCCAGCTTTTCTTATTGCCACAGCTTGCGAAATTTTAGGCTGAGCAGTAATCTGTACCTATGCAAGAAAAATTGACAAATATTGTAGAGGCTAACTGGTTTCAGCGGTTAATTATTGCTGTCATTATCCTTAACGCCATTACTCTGGGTCTTGAAACCGCCCCTGATTTAATAGATAACTATTTACCCCTACTAGACACTCTCGACCTCATCTTTTTGACAATTTTCACCCTTGAGCTAGCAACAAAACTTGCCGCTTACCGATTGAATTTTTTCAAAAGTGGCTGGAATAATTTCGATTTTATAATCATCGCTGTTTCATACCTGCCATTTATCGAAGGTTTGTCTATCTTGCGATCATTACGCATTTTACGAGTGCTCCGTCTCTTAAGTGTCGTGCCACAGTTTCGCAAAGTCACGCAAGCTTTTTTTGACTCCCTGTCAGGCTTGTCGGTTATCGGTTTAATCCTGTTACTCTTGTTCTACATCGGAGCGGTCATGACCACAAAACTCTTTGGCGCCGCTTTTCCGGTTTGGTTTGGCGGGATAGATAAATCACTCTTTTCATTGTTTCAGATTATGACGTTAGAAAGT
This sequence comes from Candidatus Nomurabacteria bacterium, assembly GCA_023898525.1. Lineage (NCBI taxonomy): Bacteria > Candidatus Nomuraibacteriota > Candidatus Nomurabacteria bacterium. The sequence continues at coordinate 621,866 of CP060227.1, read as the reverse complement.
TGGTCATCCGGTATTGCTAGGCCGGTGATGGAACTTTATCCTTATGCCTGGCTGTTTTTCGTACCTTTTATCTTAACCACTACTTTTATCACCCTTAATCTTTTAATAGGAGTAATTGTTAATTCTATGCAAACTCTTCACAACGATACCACCGACAAGATAGACGGTCATCTAAAGAAACAAGATAAAGAAAGGGAGGATCTCAAAACACAACTAAACACCCTAGAAAAAACCATCCGAGAATTAAAAGAAAAATTGTAATGATTTAATCTTCTACTTCTACCGGTTTTTACAAGCGTAGGAATGAGCGATAGTTTTTGAAATTATCATTATAACCAGTATCAAAATAATTTCTGGGTAAACGTGCCCATCAACAATCAAACGATAGGCAATAGCCACCACCAAGAGAACCATTCCAACTAGGTAAGTAGTGTGGTCAACAAAAGCTCTGATCGACACCTCACGTTCATCTTGTGGACGCTCGTTGTAAATAAACAATCCATAAGAAATAGTAGACAACATGAGCACGCCAAGCAGCACCATCTCCATCCCATCCGGCATCAAGATATGAAACGGATCAAGAAATAGTAGCGCTAAGACGGAAACAAGAATTGGTAATAGAGTTTGCTGTTTCATGGTTGGTTATTTTTTATTTTCAATAAAAAGTTTTTCTAATGGGCATCTAAAAACCTTCGCCAAACGTAGAGCCAAAACGACCGATGGGATATAGTTTCCTTTTTCAATCGAAATAATGGTCTGCCTGGTTACCCCAACTCTTTCAGCCAGTTCAACTTGTGTTAAGCCGGCTTCTAAACGGTAATCCAGAACTTTATTTATTAGCTCTGTATTCATGGTCTTATGTGATTTTATAATTCAATAACGTGAATCTGATCACTGTGCTGAACGGCAAAGCTAAACCACATTTCAAAATAGAAAGGTTGAACAGCTCCCGACTCGTCAACAATAATCAATTCACCAGTATCGGTGACTGTCAGAGTGTACTTAATATTGTTAATAATTTCAACAACCGAGCTCACTTCGCGCAGTTTTAACCAAGGTACTGACACCGTAACATCACCCGCCCTAAAGACAACCATGATAGTTTTGGGTGGAAACTTATTATCCAGAGAACTTGGATCGAAAACAAATTGGCTGTTAGTTTCGTAACCCACGTATGGGTCCCTGGAATAGTCACGCGAGTAGCCAGTATCTTCACTAAGCAGCATAGAGTATGGATAAAGTTTTTTGATCTCACCAATTGTTAAGAGCTGAAAGGGAAGAGCTGTAAGCTCAGCCGGATAATACGTACCCGCCAAAACTTTACCAGTACTTTGTTGCCAAAGACTCTCAGTTAAACGGTCGTACATTATCATATTACTTTCAAGCAAACTGCCACTAACACCGAAAGTTGGTGTCTTTCCATCCGGTAAAGTACGGTCATAAACAATCGCACTCCAACACAGCGGACAAAAGGCAATTAATATAGGCTTACCATCAATTTCATCATTTACGATTTCGTGCCAATTAAGGATGTTGTAGGGATAGACTTTGATATCATTTTCACCAAACACCACAATCGCCTGCGTTTCATCACTGTGGGAAAATTCAAAGATTGGAACAAAGGTCGGATTATCAATCGCAGGAATACCGTCTTTTCCAGGCCCACCAGAAATTGCATTAGCTATGTTGGGGTTATTTTTTGACCAGTCTGTTTTAGGAAAAGCTTTTTGCAGATGTTTGGGAATATTTTCGACAGCAGTTGCTGGTTTCGTGGTCTGTTCATCTATTACAGACAAACTATTACCAGCTGGAACAATCGATGTCTCGGTGGCTGAATCTAAGATTTTTTGTTCAAATTTAGAAATATCTAAATAGCCAGTATCAAGAATGGCTGCTTCTATTTTTTTATCCAAACCAGAAATGATAGCTAAACCAACGATAAGAAAAATTACTCCCAGTCCTCGTTTAAACTTGCCGTGGTTGTCAGCGAGTAGGTTAAGTCTACCGGTCAAACGTTGCCCCAATAGAGCAATTAAAGCCAAAACTAAAATAAGACCAATAAGATAAGTAATTAAATAGACTGTACCAAGCCAAAAACTGGCTGGCAAAACAGTACCGAGAATTACAAAATAAGTTGGACTACAGGTAGAAAAGACCGGACCGAGAGAAGCACCAATAAGCACATCACCCCACACACTCTTTTTTTGATAGCCGGTACTCATAAGCTGATTGGCATCACGACTAGCTTTAGCTACAAAAGGTAGAGACTCCCAAAGAACAGGGAAGAGTAGGATCAAACCAAAACCAGCCAAAATACCACCCGATAAATACGACCAAAAAACAGCCGGTATACTGATGAGTGCTGTAGAGGCTTTAAGCAGATAGGTGAAAAGCAAGATTGATAAAGCTAGCGAACCAATCACTATATAAGGAGTAGCCCGACTTCTGGCACCGACACTACTACCGATCACGACCGGCAACAGCGGCAAAACACACGGCGCTAAAACCGTTAAAACACCAGCTAAAAAAGAAATAATAAGTAGTGTCATTTTATTTTAATGAAGTTAAGAGGTGTTTTAAGTCACCACCACTCCACTTATTAACCATAGTGCCATCATTCTTAATCTGAACCAAGGTATGTTGAGTGGTAACGCCATACCTTTTCTTGAGCTCAGTTGCTGTATCGTAATCTACTTTATAGATTTCTGTTCCAACCGGAATGCTACTTAAATGACTACTAATTTCAGCATCTAAAGCCCGACAACTTGGGCACCAAGTGGCATAAAAAAACAGAACGATGTTTTCTGCATTACTATTAGCCACCGCTGAAGCTGAGTATGCCTTATACACACCCGCCTCAGAATCTGTAGCTGGTTTATTCTCCACCTTATTAGTTTGAGTCGCAGCTTTTTCAAAATTATCTTGTTGAACCAATTCCGTGGTTGCCGCCGGCTTTGAAGCAGCAAAACCAACAATAATAATTAGTATAAATATTATTAGGGTAATAGAAACATAATGTCCTGTTTTTTGGTTATTTGGATTCATGATTAGGTAAGATTTAATATTAATTAACTTGCAGTATCATGATAATATACCAAACTTTTTAATGTCAAGTCAGCTTTACATACTATCTGTTTACCTTAACTGGGCACGTAAGAGTGTGTATAAGGAAATAAATGCTAATTATCAATATGATAACGTTACAGTAAGGTTATTCATCTTTTATAAACTCATGGGAGCCGCTTTGAATTCAAAACACTATAACAATCCTGACTTATTACCGGTGGTGATATTTAGACTTCTTTTTGCAACCGGTAGTTATATAATAGATAAGATCAACTACACAAGAAGAACCGTTAGCAGTAGCCTGACTTTCCGGTAAACCACCACAATATCCAACATGACAAACTTCATAGCGAATAAAAAGTACACAGGACTCTTAATAGGAATTGGAGCTTTTTTGCTATTGATTCTTCCTACTTTGGCTTTCGCAGTTGGCGATGGTGGGGCAGATGAAAAATTGGGGTCTAGTTGGTTTCAAGACCTACTGTGGGGAGTAGTTAATGGAGTATTTGGCTTTCTAGTATGGATGGCTGGAAAACTTCTCGATACTGCCATTACCACCTTTGTTATAGGATTTGGTGACCTATTTATTAATACTGGACTTGGCTTTGCCGTTGATAATCTCTGGCAAACCGTTCGCGACATTTTTAACCTAACCTTTATCTTCGGTCTAGTTTATATCGGTTTTAAAATGATATTAAACGTAGGTGACAGTAGCGCCAAAAAAATGTTGGTCCACATCATTCTAGCGGCGCTGTTGGTGAACTTTAGCTTATTTATCACCAAATTTATTGTTGATTTCTCCAACATTGCTGCTATGCAGGTGGCTGGTGCATTTTCAAACGGGGCAGGTGAATACGAAGCGGCTGGAAAATTTGTAGAGAGATTAGGTCTTACTAGCATATTTGACGGTGACCTTACCGCTTTTTCATCCAGTAATGGTAATGGTTACACTTATATCTTCGGAACCCTCTTTCTATTCATGGTGACAGCTTTTGCTTTCTTTGCTGGTGCCATATTATTAATCATAAGATTTGTGGTATTAAATCTATACATGATTCTTTCTCCGATTATGTTTCTGGGTTGGGTTTTTCCAAATCTGCAGAGATACTCAACTGAGTATTGGCAGAATTTTTTGGCCCGAGCTTTTTATGCTCCCGCCTATATTTTAATGCTTTATTTTGCTTATGTGGTCTTTAATGAATTTTCAGTTCTGGCCAAGTCAAACTCTTTTGCTACCGCTTTTGCCAGCAACAATGTCGCCACTGCCACTGAAGCATTTGCCACCACTGTACCTTACTTCCTAATTATGATTGCTTTCCTAATGGCAGCTATTGTTGTAGGACAAAAGATTGGTATGACCGGTGGTAATGCCATGGTCACTTTTGGAAAACACTTAAGTGGTCGTGCTCGTCGCGCAGCTGGTAGTGTGACTTTTGGCATAACTTATCCAGCTAGAGCAGGAGCACGTATGGCAGCAAATGCTTATGGTGCAAATAGAGAAAGAAGATTGAACGAACTACAGACACGAAGTGGTTTAGCTGGAACTATATCAAGATGGAACTGGGTTGATAGAGCAGCTAGAGGCGGCGCAGAGAAACTAAAAAACGCTGAACTTGGTACAGGAACCACAAACCTGAAGGAAAAAGAATACAGGCAATCAACACAAGCTAGAGCAAACCAAACAGAAGGAGAGCTTGAACGTAAAAGACAATTTGAAACATATAACAAAACCCTTGACGATAAAACCAAGTTGGCCACAGACCTATCAGATGCTTTTGATGAGTTAGGAAAGACTATTAGGAAAATGACTGGAATTGAAAAAGAAAAGCTCGGATTTGAAAAACTAAACAATCAGAAAGTGGCCATGCACCTATCAGATGACGATATAAGCAATCTAGAAAAAACAGGTAAATTCTCATCACAGCAAATTCAAGATATTAAAAACACCAGAAATGAAGCTTATACTAATATTGCAACTCACGGTAATGTCCTTGGTGCAGGAAAGAATTCTACAGGAGCACTACTATATTCACACCCAAACGCTAGCACGGTTGATCAAAAATCTTCAATGTTTAGCAAAAATGTTAAGGATATCGGAAAGATGCCGGTGGATGTCTTCAAGCAACAGAGTATGTTTGATCATATAACTCCCGCTATGCTCGAAGAAAGAATTAAGAATGGTATATCAACCACTGATAGAACCGAAATTAGAAATGCCTTGTCGGCAAACTTAGGTATTGCAAGTACAACTGTACCAACTGTCGCGTTAGGACCAAATAATCCATGGGTTAAATGGGCAAACGGAAATTCAACCTACGCCGCACAATTCTTCGCATAAAATATGGAAAATACTTTTGAAAAATTTATAGAAGCTTACAGTAATGCAGATCAAGGTTTACGAGATATAATTGATTCTGATAAAATAGGATTATTTATAGATAGTCTAATAAGCAATACACAGTATAGTAATTTGAAAATGAAGTTGATTGTTATAACTTCAAATAAGCTGTTAGGAATTTTTTCCGACAAGGATATACCTGATGAGTTAACAAAATTAGATGTAGATAGTGATACTACTCAGGTTATGTCTATAAAAATATTGGATTTTATAAAGAAATTGACAGACAATGTGGCTTATCAAGCTGAGGAGGGTAGTTACCCAAAACCATATCCATCAAATATGGAAAAAACAGAGACACACAACGACCCCACTAAAACACTACAGTCCAACCACCAAAGTACCGCCGCCACCCAATTTGTCGCTTCCGGATCTGTAAATAACACAACACCACCTCCGCCGCCCAGCCCACCAAATCCACCTATCGGGTACGCCAATCAATAGACAACAAACACTCTGCGCCGTAGGCGCAGAGTGTTTGTCTTAACATCTATACACAAAACCAACACTGCTTTTTTCATATAAAGTGTATAATGTATTTTGTACGTGTGTTATGCGATTTGAAGTACCACAATTTATTGATATTGAAGACAAAATCTTCGGGCCGTTAACTTGGCGACAGTTTCTCTATCTTGGTGGAGGAGTCGGAATGGGTGTAGTTTTATTTTTTATAAATAAAATACTATTTCTTATTCTTGGACTACCATTAGCTCTTTTAGCTATAGCCTTAGCCTTTTACCCGGTTAACAACCGTCCATTTTCCTTTTTTCTTGAAGCTATATTTACCTATCTATCTAGTACAAAACTATATTTGTGGAGACAAAAAGAAGACGTGATCCACAAAGACATGTTTACACCTAATACAGTTAACTATCCGGATCCACGTCAAAGTCAAAATCTCGGACAACCAACCAACCGTCAAAGCACTACCTCATTAGCCCGTCGCTTAGAATTAGAAGCTATCCAAAAGAAAGAATAATATGCCTAAAACTACAGCCGCCACCCAACAATTCGTTGCTATTAAAGATGTAAAAGACGGGATTTTAGTATTAAAATCTGGTCAATTATGTACCATTCTACTTGCCACATCAATTAACTTTGCTTTGAAGTCAAACGATGAACAACAGGCGATACTACAACAATTCCAAACCTTCCTTAACACCCTTGATTTTTCTCTGCAAATCTACGTGCAATCCAGACGTCTAAATATCGAACCCTATCTGGAACTACTTAAAACCAGAGAATCAAAGCAAGATAATGATCTGATGCGAATTCAGTTGCGTGAATACATAGAATTCATAAACACCTTTACCACCGAGGTTGACATCATGAGTAAAAACTTCTTTGTGGTTATACCTTACTCACCAACTCCGACCAATATAACCAAAGGCATTACCTCACTTTTCTCGACTAAACCAAAAACCTCTAGCAATAACTCCACTGAGATGCGTTTTGAGGAACAGAGAGTTCAGCTTGAGCAAAGAGTGGCTGTAGTAGAACAGGGATTAGGCAGAATTGGAGTTAGAACCACTGCTTTAGGCAGTGATGATTTGGTTGAACTTTTTTATCACATTTATAATCCAATTGACGCCACCGGATCAGCTCCGACTTTTAACAAATAAAACACTATGGGTATCTTTGATCAATTTAAACCACAAAAAAAATCCAACGAGCCTTCTGTTAGTGACCAGTTGCTAACCCTGGTTGATGTTGTAGCTCCTTCGGCTGTCAATATCACCCCACGTGGCATAAACTTAAGCGGAGTGGATGTTAGGGTCTTGTACGCAGTGGCTTATCCTCACTATCTCAACGCCGGATGGATGGAACCAGTATTAAATATGGATAAAGAACTTGATGTTTCTATTTTCATTCACCCCATTGATACTGCTGACAGTCTAAAAAAGTTTCAAAAAAAGGTAGCGGAGGTACAAAGTCAGATTAATATTAAGGCCGAAAAAGGGGAGGTGCGTGACCCGCAACTCGAGGCTGCTTACCGAAACCTTGAAGAACTAAGAGACCGCTTACAGCAAGCTGAAGAAAAACTCTTTAATGTTGGTTTTTACGTTACTATTTATGGAAAAGATGAAGCAACTTTAAACAAAACCGAAAATGATGTAAAGGGTATTCTTGACTCTAGATTAATCTATCTAAAACCCGCCCTCTTTCAACAAGAACAGGGTATTCAAAGTATCTTTCCTACCGCCAGTGACAAACTCTTGGTTCACAGCAAATTTAATTCATCTCCTCTATCCAGCTTCTTTCCCTTCACTTCTTTTGACCTCACCTCAGACACCGGAATCCTTTACGGTATAAATCGCCACAACTCATCACTGGTCCTTTTTGATCGTTTTTCTCTCACTAACTATAATTCAGTTACCTTTGCCACTTCGGGTGCTGGTAAATCATACGGTTTAAAGCTGGAAATTTTGCGCTCTTTAATGTTTGGTACCGAAGTTATTGTACTGGATCCAGAGCGAGAATATGAATACTTAGCCGAAGCTACCGGCGGTCGCTTTTTTAACATTTCTCTTTCATCTGACCACCACATCAATCCTTTTGACTTACCACCACCCCAAGCAGACGAAGATCCTAGAGACGTACTCAGGGCTCACATCATTGAACTGATCGGTCTTTTCCGACTAATGCTTGGCGGCCTCGCACCAGAGGAAGAGACTATCTTGGACTTAGCTATTCAGGAAACCTATGCCCTTAAAGATATCACCGGTGATACAGACTTTTCCGAACAAGAACCGCCGCTTTTGTCTGATTTTGAGATGGTACTAGCTGGTATGGATGGTAGTGCTTCACTGATTACCCGCCTCCAAAAATACACCTCTGGTACTTGGTCAGGTTTTATGAACAAACCTACCAACGTCGACATCAACCAAAAATTTGTCGTCTTTTCACTACGTGACATGGAAGACGAGCTTAAAACCATTGCCATGTACATTATTACCAACTTCATTTGGAGCTCCGTTAGACGAAGGATGGTTAAGCGACTATTGGTTATTGACGAGGCTTGGTGGATGATGAAATCTGAAGACACCGCTTCCTTTCTATTTAGCCTAGCCAAGCGAGGACGTAAATATTACTTAGGTATTGCCACCATTACTCAGGATGTTGATGACTTTTTGCGGTCACCTTATGGAGTACCAATGATCACCAACTCTTCTATTCAGTTCCTAATGAAACAATCAGCCACCGCGATTGATAATATTCAAAAAACCTTCAACTTAACTGATGAAGAAAAATTCTTACTTCTTGAATCGAATGTAGGGGAGGGGATATTTTTCGCCGGTTTAAAGCATGTCGCCATCAAGGTTATTGCTTCATACACCGAAGACCAGATCATTACTTCAGACCCTTCTCAACTTCTCCAAATCAAAAAGGCACGGGAAGAACTACAGTTATCTAGACAGTAAACCTGTTAGAATAAAGCTATGGCTGAAGCAAACGCACAACCAATCAGAAACGCGCGCCGAATTGATAAGCAGCGTATTAATAATGATTGGGAATATTTGGATCAAGCAACTGAACCAAACCATCCAACTACCGACCAGAAATTTAACCTGACTCATAAAAGCCAGGGTTTAAACTCCACCACCATCAGACAACCAAAAAAAATCGGTACACAGCAAGTGGGGGACACATTGGTAACAAGCTATCGGTCTCAAGTTAATACAATAGCACCCGTTAATGACGATAACTATATATCTAAAATAAAAGTTGAACAACCTAAAGATATATCTCCGGCCCGTCGCCTACGTGCCAATAGAGCTACCGCTGCCATTGCTTCTTGGGTGGGCTGGGTTTATATGGCACAACTTTTCTTTGCCTTTGTGTCTTTGGTTGGCCTAGCTGCTGCCGCCGGCTTATCAGGTGATTTTGCTGGCCAAAACAATGAAGATCAGGGTCTATGGGAAAAAACTAAAAATTTTGTTATTAGCAGCATAGCAGGGATAGCCAACATGTTCGGAGCCAGTGATATTGCCGCCAGCCTTTTCTTAGCTGGTTATTTTATAGTACTAGCCATTGGAGCAGGAACTATATCAACTATTTATATACAATACACCTTAGCTCGAGTCAGACCATTAGCAGGTAGTCACTCTAGCCTGAAATACGGTACGCTTTTGCTGGCTATGGTTGGTTATGCTGTACCGCTACTAAATCTTTTTCCATGGATCGGCTTTTGGATTGCTGCTATTTGGAAATACCCAAGATAGTGTCTAAAGATGCTTTTTTTTGCCTATAGTTTGTTATTATAATAACCATGAGATACCTAATATTTATTTTCACTATTTTTCTGCCCATAAGTTTTACCTACGCCCAAAGCAATTTCAGTGTTAATCAACAAACTAATTTAAGTATCACTCTAAAAGATGAATATACAAAGCCGTTCTCTAAAAACACCGCTACAGTAGATGATTACTCTGTACCACTAAACATTACTGGTATCAGCTGGAAAATAGATGGTGAAGCTGTACCCGAAGCCAATAATCAAAAAACTGTTGATTTTACCACCAAAGATATTGGCCAACCTACCACCATAGAAGTATCTGCCAAAACCTTTGAGGGGATTATTTTTTCAGCTAAAAGAGTGATTAGACCATTCTACCTAGATATTGTTATAGAACCACAAACTAAAACACCAAGCTTTTACCAAGGCCGTGCCATTCCCACACTAGAAAGCACTATTAACCTAACCGCTCTTATCAACAGTAGTTTGAGTGACTCTGAAAATTATATTTACAACTGGTCTTTAAACGACACTGTATTGGCTGGAGGATCACTTCGTGGAAATTATAAAGTAGCCCTCAAGGTTCCACCAGGCTACCAAAATGTTGTGACTGTCACCATCACCAACCTAGCCGGTGAACTAGTTGCCAAACGCACTATTCCACTCGTTTACGGTGATCCAAAAATGCTATTCTACGAAACCAATACTTTATACGGTGTAAAGCATATACCAATTGATAGGACCTTAAATTTGATTGGTAACAGCGTTAGCGTTCAAGCCGAACCTTACTTTGTAGACATAAACACTTATAACCGTCCCGATGTTCTGGAATGGAAGATTGATGGACAAAGAAGTCCGAGTGCCGGCAACAACCCTTATGAAGTAACCTTGGCTAGACAAGGATCATCTGGCGTTTCGAATGTTAGTTTCCGAATCAACAGCACAACCAACTTTTTACAAGGAGCCAAAGGTAGCTTTAAGGTAAATTTCTAAGTATAGTGTATGAATAAACCAATCTTCATTATTGTCGGCGCCATCATTATTTTTATATTAATCATTATCTGGGCATATTTATTATTCTTCGGTACACCCAAGTCAGCTGATGACATATATGCTAATTTTGGACTAGGTAGTGAAGAAGTGATTGATAACAACCAAGGTCAAAATCTAGAAGAAGAAACCCCAATTGTAAACACTAATCGTCCAAAATTACGCCAACTAACCACTAAAATGGTTGCTGGTTGGGGAGAAATCGACCAAGGAACTACTACTACTGAGCTACCAACGATTTATTATGTAGAAATGGGAACTGGTCACATCTATAGCTTAAATTTAGAAACTGGTGAGGAAGCTAGGGTCTCTGGTACCACTATAGTAGGAGCTACTACCGCGATGGTGTCTCCAGCTGGTGACTATGTGGTGATGGGTACACCGGGAAATTCCAAAAACACGACCTTAACTGTTGGTGAAATAAGCACCAGTAGTGATCTTACAACGGAGCAAATCACAACTTCAGCCGACAGTTTTACTCTTAGTAATGATGGGCAAGAACTTTTATATTCAGTGAAGGAAAGTACTGGTTTAACAGGGCATAGTTATAATTTAAAAACCGAGACCGATAAAACCATCTTTGACTTACCAATAAGTGAAGCGATTATTGAATGGGGAAGTGACAGCTCAGCCACCCATTACATGTACCCAAAGCCAGCTTCGATCTTGGAAGGTTACTTAGCGGAAATAAAGGCTGGAAAAATAAATCGTTTACCAGCCGATGGGGCCGGTTTTACCGCCTTAGCTAATAATAAAATTATTGCTTATAGTAAAAACACTGGTACTGAATATAGAGCTTTTATCTATAACAGAGAATCTAACACCGAAGCAAACTTTCCTCTTCCAGTAAGTTTCTTGCCGGAAAAATGTATTACCGCCGAAAACACTTCTAATTTTATCTGTGCTTATGACAGTAGCACCAATCAATCAATCAACCTTCCGGACAGCTGGTACCAAGGGGAGACCAATTTCAAGGATTCTCTTTGGTTAATTTCCAGCACCGATTTAACTGCCAACTTATTGGTTGATACTTTTACCGAAAGTCAAAGAGAGATTGATGTGACAAACCTAGGTATCGGAAGCAGCGAAAAAGCAGTATACTTTATAAACAAGAACGATAACACTCTTTGGATGTATGAATTATAAAACACTATTTATACTGGCAATTATATTGCTACCTTCCATAACCTTAGCTCAATACCAACAACTGGTCGGTATTGGAGTTGATCCAAACACCGACTTCGGCACTTATATAAATAGATTATACGCCCTTTCAATCGCTGTCGCTGCTTTACTGGCGGTTATAAAGATCATCATCGCCGGGCTTAGGTGGATGCTGTCTGATATTGTTACCTCCAAACAAGAAGCTAAGAGTGATATTTGGGGCGCCACCCTTGGTTTATTAATTGTTATCTCGGCCGTTCTAGTCCTCACTACCATTAACCCACAACTAGCTAATACACAGATATTTCTAGCACCACCAAACGAACTCAACGGCCCAACTCAAGCTGAAAGACTGGGAGCAGAACCGGCTTACAATGCAGGTGCTGGAGAAACCTTATCTGTTGTTAGCAGTAAAGCTGCTTGTGAAGATATAGGTGGCACAGCACAACCAACCAGCGAAGCTGGTAGTTGGTGGTGTATCCGCAAATCCAGCGATGTGTCTTTGACCACTAAAGTATTTGGATGTGTTCCAGGGGACGGTAACGTTCCTTTTACAGACCCTAAATCCGGTGTAACTTATATGGTGCCTAATTACGACTGTAGCGCTCAAGAAGCCGCCTGTGCAGATTTAAAAGGTACCGCTTTCCACCCAACCAACACCTGGGGCGATATCACCGATAATACTAAAATTGCCTGTACTTACGATCCATACAATCAGTAAAAACATAATAAAAAAATCACCACGATTGTGGTGGTTTTTTTATTTTACTATCAATACTTTTTACCGATGATGCTTTTTTATATGTAATTCTTGTAAGATAGCTGCCACATTGCTAACAAAGAAGTAAAGAGCAATCGCTGCTGATATAACGTAAGATACTACAAAAATAATGACCGGCATAACATAGCGCATTTGTAGCTGCATATTGCGCATAATATCCTCTTTCATGTCAGGAGCCTTATTAGGATCTCGTGGGGCCATTTGAGGCATCGCCAGTTTAACCTGATAGTATTGGGTAACACCCGCTAAAGCAGCCAATAGTACACTCTTACCAGATATATCAATCATGCCTAGGAAATTCATATCAACCAAACTGGGAGTAGACACAAAAGAGTAGAGTAGAGCGGTGTTAATTTCCGGTAAAGCTACCCCGCCGCCACTATAAACCGAAAAGTAAAGGGCAATAATGATCGGAATTTGCAGAAAAACCAAAAACAAACTAGCAAATGGATTCATACCAGCATCGCGATAAATTTCCATCATCGCCCTAGCTTGTTCTTCTTTATTGTCTTTGTGCTTCTCTTTTATTTCTCGCAACTTAGGTTCAATTTCCCGCATTATTTTTTGCGTTTTAGCCGCTTTGATAGAAAGTGGTAACAAAATAAACTTAACTACCGCCACCGTAGCGATAATCGCCACCCCAACATCACCTCCAGGAATAATGTCAATAAAAAATATTAACCCGTTGTAAACAGGGTCGAAAAAAAATGTATGCCAAATATAACTCATGGTGACTATTCTACCTTTATTTTATTACTCGTCCAACTTCTTTTTTAATAACCTCTATAACTTCGTTTTTCGTCAACTCCTTAATATTCGGTTTTATCAACACAATATAAGCACCGGTTGGTTTTTTATCAGCAACCAATCGACTAATAACTGCATAAACACGTCGCCGCAACCGATTGCGGTCATGAGCCTTTTTAAAAATCTTCTTACCAACCACCACCACACAAGCAAAACTGGTGGCTGGTGCGTAAATGACGGTAGAATACATATTATGTAATCTTCTACCTTGAGCTAAAAGTGTATTAAAGGAAGCAGAGTTTAGGCGACTGGTTTTTTTTAACATAAAATAACTATTATTATAATAACGTTATTTCATATAACAAAAAAGCTCTTAGCGAGCTTTTTTGACCGTTAGTTGTGCCCGTCCTTTACGACGTCTTGCTTGTAAAACCTTAGCTCCAGAAGGGGTGGCGCTGCGTACCAAAAAACCATGGGTAGTAGCCCTTTTTCTTTTGCTTGGTTGATAAGTTCTTTTACTCATATGATTTCAGCTAATGTAATTTACCGTCACACTATACATGATTAAATAAATAATTCAATAGCTTAGTTAGATTTGTTGTATAGGTCACAAAAAAGAGGGTAGGGTGGTATATTTTTAATTACATTTTATACACAGGTTATACACAGTTGCATTTTTATTTTTAAAAAAAGTTATTGGTTTTACTTCAAAAGTACGTATGGGTTTTACAGCTTTGAGAATGAGGGTATAATGCAGTGTGTTATACACTTCTGATTATGAACCAAATCTCACACCCACAACCAACCAATAGTATAGTTCGCACTGAACATATAGATGTAAAAAAGTTGTGGGACGATGCTTTGGTTAAAATTGAACTCTCTATTACTCCAGCCAATTTTAAGACTTGGTTTAGAGATACATACATTCTATCTCTAGAGGATGGTACGATTAGTCTGGCGGTACCTAGTGTTTTTGTTCGCGATTGGCTACAAGACAAATTTCAATCAATGATTCTTAAAACTCTTAGGGATTTAACTCCTTATGTTCGCAGTGTTGAATATGAAGTAGTGCAGCGCACTGACCGTAGAGCTGATAGTAATAAAACTCAGACTGTTAACGCAGCCCTACCGCTGGAAGAATATTATATAAACAAAAGCGATAACCTTAATCCAAAATATTCTTTTGACACCTTTGTTATTGGCCCCTACAACGCCTTGGCCCATACCGCCGCTAAAGCTGTTAGTGAACGACCAGGGATAGCTTATAATCCGCTTTTTATTTACGGTAAGACCGGCCACGGTAAGACTCACCTTATCCAAGCAGTAGGTAATCAGGTTAAAAAAACTGGTAAAAAAGTATACTATGTTACCAGCGAACGTTTTGCAGTTGACTACTTCAACTCACTTCAAAGCGGCACCGCTAATAGCTTTAAGGATAAATATCGTCAGTATGATGTTTTAATAATGGACGATGTACAATTCTTGGCCAATAAAGAAAAAACGCAAGAGGAGCTGTTCCATTTGTTTAACGCTTTACACGACACCAATAAACAAATAGTGTTTTCAAGTGATGTTCACCCCGCTTTATTGTCTGGTTTAGAAGAGAGATTACTGTCTCGTTTTTCTCAAGGGATGATTGTGGACATACCAGCCCCAGACCTTGAGTCAAGAGCCGCTATTTTGAAAGCTAAAGCAGCCCAAAACAGTATTACACTATCAGACGATGTAGTAGACCATCTAGCCTATACAATCGAAGGTAATATACGGGAACTGGAAGGTGCATTAAACACCATCATGTGCCAATCACAACTATTAGGTAAAACCCTATCATTAGATGAAGTAAAGTCGATAATTAAAAACAGTTCAAAACCAAGAAAAACTCTCGCAGTTTCTGATGTGGTGGATAAAGTGGCTCGATATTTTGATATAGACCAATCTAGTATTTATGAAAAAACCAGACGAAAAGAAATTGTTAAACCTAGACAAATTATCATGTATATTCTAAGAGAGGATTTTCAAGTCTCTTATCCAGCCATTGGTAAAAAACTTGGCGGTCGCGACCACACCACCGTGATCCACTCTTGTGAAAAAATAAAACTAGAACTAAAGTCCAATTCCGAACTGGAGGAAGAAATAACCCAAATAAGGATGCTTCTTAAGTAGATGAAGTAAAGTAATTAATATAAACAAATAACCCCACTAGTGCTTGGGGTTATTTGTTTATAAAAACTTAACCAACCACATGTTAATTACCTTGTTAATAACTTTAAAAATGTTTTGGGTTATGACTCGGAAAACCTGTTAGTAAGACAGTGTTATACTAGGAAAAAGTGTTGGTTTGCCTACCATCTTATCAACATTATTTTTAGCCTTTTTAGTCACCAGCTTAATATTCACACCTTATCCCAAACTCTCAAACACGATACCAACTATCACCAATAGGTATTGTTGATAAAAAACGATTATAAATACAACATATTTTTGAGATATGCACACTTCCACAACCCTAATAATAAAGAGTAGAATATGATTTAAATATGGAAATAATAACCCCTCATCCACAACTAATTAAAACTCTGGAACTCATCAGTCGTATCAGCACTAAGCATGTGACTCTACCTGTTTTGCAGTGTGCTTTAATTAATGCAACGGCAGATACCATATCCATCAAGGCTACTAATCTGGAGTTGAGTATCGAAGTTACTATTCCAGGTAAAATAAATGAAATTGGGACAATAGCGGTACCGATGACAACTCTACTGCAAAGTATTCAGTATATTAATCAATCAGAAATAACCCTTCGTGACGAAGATGGTGTATTATTGATTGAATCAAAGCAAACTAATACTTCTATTAAGTCAATTCCTTTCGAGGAATTTCCAACTATAAGACACCTTGAGGGTGGAGGAGTGAAGGTTAATAGACCTCTTTTTGCTTCGGGTATAAAAACTACCGCCTTTGCTGCTTCACAGTCTTCTATAAAGCCTGAGTTAGGTAGTGTTTATGTTCAGCAAAAAAGGGAACACTCTTTAACTTTTGTATCCACCGATTCTTTTCGCTTAATGGAAAAGCGAGTGCCGCAAAAAGGGGTGGTGCTTGATCACTCGTTTTTGGTGCCACAAAAGAATGCGATTGAATTGGCTCGTATTTGTGATTTATTGGAAGATGATCCGGTTTTAACAGTGACCGATAACCAGTGTGCTTTGGATTTTGTTTCTGAGGGGGTATACGTAACCTCTCGGTTGGTGTCAGGGTCTTTTCCAGATTATGAACAGATAATACCGAAAGAGTACATTACACATGTTACGGTGCTAAAAAGTGAACTCCTAAATGCTTTTAAGAAAACTTCTGTGTTTTTAAATAAATTCCATCAAGTTTCGCTGTCTTTAACTGATGGTAATATTGTTGTTTCTTCACAAAATAACGAGGTAGGGCATATTACTGATACTGTTAAGGCTGTAATTGAAGGTGAAGAACTATCCTTAAACTTCAATCAGCAATATTTAATAGAGCCATTGTCTCATATCTCTGATGACAGTATTGTTATGCATTTTGCTGGTATTGGTCGACCACTCGTGATAAATGGTGTGTCAGACAATACCTTAAGGTATTTGGTGATGCCGATGAATCGTTAGTTAATTTATATGGCAGCTAAACGAAGAGGTGAAATTGTTGCTGTTAAGGATTTGTTTGAGAAGTATCGTCGTACATTACAAGCGCCGCAAAAAACTGTAGAGCTAGAGGCAGTAAGGGTGATTGGTGAAATTTCTGGGTTAAAATTAACCGAAAAACAGGTTAAATACACTCCTGCGAGCAGAACTTTAGCTATTACTGCTTCCAGTCTTATAAAACAGGAGCTTAGGTTCCATTGTCAGGCTATTCTTGAAGAATTGAAAAAAAGATTAGGAACAAAGAATGCGCCGCAGTCTATTTTATAAAAACCAGCCTTAAGGCTGGTTTTTATAAAATAGACTTATTTTAGTTTTGGTTAGTAGTTTCTTCTGTTTTATTTAGGTTATAGGTTTCATTTTTCCAGAGTTGGACTGCGTATTCCCAATTGTCATATTGGTCGTCTTGGCGTGGATTGCTTGGAGTTGGTCCTTGAGGATCGTTTTTGTTTACGTAATGAAGAATGTTATGAATGTCGTTATAGATTTGATTTAAGGAGTCTGCGTTTATTTCGTCTCCACTAGCCATTATTTCAAATAATTTACTAGTGTCTATATATTCTCCGCGAATTATTGGTTTAACACCAACCCGGTTTATGGTTGGTTCGGTGAAGTTTTCTTCGGGTAATTTTTCTAGAGCAACATCCATAAACTCTCGCCACATTGGTGTTGTAATAAGTCCTGATAAACCTCCTCCCATTGGAGAATTGTCGTTATTTCCTACCCAGGCACCAACAGCTATGTTTGGAGCGTAACCCATAATCCAAGCATCCCGTAAGTTGTTGGTACTACCTGATTTAGCGGCCACATCGCGATTAGGGAAGTTTATTGGTGAGTTGGTTCCCCAGAGTGGGGTTCTAGCTATGTTGTCTGATAGTACATCGCTAATCATTAAAGCAGCGTTTTTATCTAATACTCGTTTAGTGGAGATTTGACTCTCTTCAATGATGTTGCCGCGTGTGTCTTCAATTCTTAGAATAGATCTTGGTTCAGCTTTGATACCTTCATTGGCAAATACTCCATAAGCATAGGCCATGTCAATCAATCTAACTTCTCCACCACCTAGTACCAAGGTTAGTCCATAACGGTCTGGGTCGTTTAGGGTGGTTAGACCCATATCTGAAGCAAGTTTTAAGGAATCTTTAATACCAGCTAAGTACAGTGTTTTAACTGCCGGTATGTTTAGTGATTGAGCTAAGGCGTTACGAAGGTTTATTGGACCAATCGTCTTATGGTTGTAGTTGTTTGGAGAATAACATGGTGACTCAGAACTAAAACTGTCAGCGGCGCAAAGTGGTGAAAATTGTGTTTTTACATCAAACACAACCGTATCTGGTAGGTAACCTTTCTCAAAAGCTTTGGCATAGATAAAAGGTTTGATTGACGAACCTGGTTGACGAGTAGCTAAAGCAACATTGAAGTTACCATCTATATCTTCACTGAAATAGTCACGGGAACCAACCATTGTTAGTAGATCACCAGTCTTTGGGTCAACAGCCACTAGTCCAGCGTTAGTAGCTTTGAATTTATCGACATTAGTTAGTCCGCGTTCGTAGACAATTCTTTCTGCTTCCTTTTGTAAGTCCCAGTCTAAGGTTGTGATTACTCGAAGTCCTCTTTCTGACAAAGCTTCTTCGCCATACTTTTGAACTAATTGCTCTCTAATGTACATTACAAAGTGCGGAGCCCGGATACTACCAACAGCCTGTGGTTGGAAAGTAACTATTTCAGCAACAGCCTCGCTATACTCTTCTTGGTTGATGAAATTATTTACCAACATTCTTTCTAGTACTAATTTTTGTCGCTTATCTAATTCGTCACGATGGTTTCCATAAGGTGAAAGAAAGGTTGGGGCTTGTGGTAGTGAGGCAATGTAAGCTGATTCGGCTAAGGTTAACTCGCTAGCATGTTTGCCAAAGAATGATTGAGCTGCTTCTTCTACACCATAAATGGTTCCACCATAAGGTGACTCGTTTAAATAGATGGCTAAAATCTCATCTTTGGACAAGTTTTTCTCTAACTTAATAGCAAGTATCCACTCTTTAACTTTTCGAGTTAAAGTTTTTTCGTTTTGAAGAAGCGAGTTTTTAACCACTTGTTGGGTTATGGTTGAGCCACCTTGTCCACCTAGTAGGTCACCTTGGGTTAGGTTTGTTACCACTGCTCTAATAATGGCTTTGGGTTCAATTCCGTGATGTTTATAGAATTCATCATCTTCAATGGCTATGGTGGCATTTTTAATATGACGATTAATATCTTCAAATGGAACTACGGTCCGCCTAACATCTTGGTGGAGGTCATAAAGAAGAATTTCGCCGGTACGATCATAAATTTTTGTGGACTGTAACACACGTCTTTCTTCAAAAGAGGATAAATCTGGTATTTTTAAGGTTGAAATCCAGATTAAGAACACTGCTGACAGTATGATTCCTAGGGCTATTAGTACAATAAATAAATCTATAAAAAGATTCTTTATACTAAGCGGAAATTTTATTAATTTTTTTATTCTCATATTTAATTTATTCAATATAAAACCAATAGTAGCACAGATTGTCAGACACTTTACAGTCAAAAAGTTATTTGTAAATAGGTGTTTTTTAGGCTAATAAAAAACAGGGTTTGTTTAACCCTGTTTTACATATTTTTAGGTTTGAATTATGTCTTACATCTCATCAATGTCATCAAAAGTATCAAAGTCTACATCTTCAGCGTCGTCCTCGAGCGACTCTTCTTCGTCCAGTTCGTCTTCCTCTTCATTATCTTCACCGTCATCATTTTCGTCATCAACTAACCCAAAACCTTCCATGCCACTATCTTCTTCTCCGTCTTCGTCGGTTACTTCATCCAGTAAATCATCATCTAAACCGTTATCATCGTCCGGGTTTTCACTATCATCTTCCAACTCTTCTTCTTCATCGCTATGTAAAAATATCATATTTATATTTTAATTATTTATTACAGTTGTTGTAACAAAACTTTACACATATTTCAATATGTTTGGAGGATTTTACCTGTCATTAGCGTTGTGTGCAAGACAGGTAATCCCAACCGCAATCGCATCGTATTCATCGTCCAGAGCCTCTTGTGGTACGTTTTTAACCAATCGCTTAACCATTTGGATAACAGCCTGTTTATCACTCTTCCCGTAGCCAGTAGTGGCGATTTTTATTTCCTGTGGTCCATATTCAAATACCTGGCAGTCGTGTTTTTTTGCTAAATAAATTATCATTCCTCTCGCCTGGGCTACACCAATGGCGGTTTTGATGTTTTTATTAAAGAACAGAGTTTCAATAGCCACGGCTTGTGGCTGATGTTCGTTTAGTAACTTTGCAATAGTTTCTCCGGCGTAAAAAATACGTTCAGTTAAAGAGTTATTTTTACTGGTTTCTATACAGGTAGAGTAATGCAAAAATTCGCCACCTTGGTTCTTTTCCAGGATAGCTACACCGATACGGTCGTAGCCAGGATCGACAGCTAACACTTTCATGTTACTTATTCTACATCATCAGCGGTGGTGTAGATATCTTGTACATCATCTTGCTCCTCAATCTGTTCAATAAGGCTGGCTAGTTTTTCACCATCGTCATCTGATAGTTCCAGCGGAGAGTTTGGTATATAATCACCATCTTTTTTTGTGAAGGCCCAAGCAGCCGAGCCGGGTGTTCCAAGTTGGTAGCCGGTTTTAGAAAAAATATGCTTTATTTCTTGGTTGGTACGGTTGTTGTTGTCAGTTACGGCGGTTATTAAGATAGCTACCCCACCAGGGCCGTAGGCTTCAAACATAACTTCTTGCATTGATTCTCCGCCAGCCCCACTTCCTTTAGCTACTGCGCGATCAATATTTTCTTTAGGCATTGAATCTTTCTTGGCGCGTTCAATCGCAGCGGCTAACCCGGGTGAGTTAATATCACCACCGGCTTTCTTTGATTCCATTGTGATTAAACTTGAGTGCTTAGAAAAGATTTTACTTTTCTGGGCATCGGTAGCAGCTTTTTTGTGTTTGATCTTAGACCATTTATTGTGTCCTGACATACTATTATTTTTATTTAAGTTAAATTAATAAAATACTGACATTAGTTTAATCTGAAAATCCCATATGTCTATCAGCTTCTATGGTGGTCATGCGACCGCGGGGGGTGCGTTCCAAGAGACCTTGTCTAATCAGGTAAGGTTCAATCACGTCTTCGATAGTGGACTGCTCCTCGCCAGTAGCGGCGGCGATGGTGTTTAGTCCGACTGGTCCACCTTTAAATTTACTAATTATCACTTCCAGTACAGCGCGATCTGGGGTTCCTAAACCAAGATTATCTATTTCCAGAAGCGAAAAAGTGCGGTCAATAATATCATTAGTAAGTTCTCCGCCGTCTAGCTGGGCCATATCACGACAACGTTTTAGTAAATAATTGGCGGTTCGGGGGGTGGCACGACAACGGGTGGCAATTTTCATCATGGTTTCTGGATTGGAATCAATAGCCAATATCTTAGCTGAGTGGGTAAGGATAGAAGAGATATCTTCTGGACTATAAAATTCTAAGCGAAAGGTTCCACCAGAAAAACGTGAGCGCAGCGGTGCCGATAACATTGAAATGCGGGTGGTAGCAGCTACTAAAGTGAAGGGGGGAAGGTCTAGTTGGACTGTGCGAGCTGATGGACCTTTACCGATAATGATGTCCAGTACCCCAGATTCCATAGCCGGATAAAGTACTTCCTCAATACTTTTAGAGAGGCGGTGAATTTCATCTATAAATAGAACGTCACCTGGTGATAGGTTGGTTAAGATGGCGGCTAGATCACCAACTCTTTCAATGGCTGGTCCGGAAGTGGTACGCATGTTGGTGCCAAGGGTTTTGGCTATTAGGTGGGCTAGGGTGGTTTTGCCAAGGCCTGGTGGTCCATAAAGTAGGATATGCTCGGCTGCGTGACCACGTTCTTTAGCGGCGGTTAAAAGAATACGAAGATTTTCTTTGATTTTTGTTTGACCGATATAATCATCCCAAGTTTGTGGTCTAAGGGTTTGGTCGAGGTTGCTGTTGTCGTCTCTGGTTATAGTCTGTTTTCTTGCATTGCTTGACATTAAGCTATATTAGCAAATTTTTTGGGTGTCGGTTAGTATTGGTTTCGTTCAAGAAGAAAAACGGTAAAGGGCAACCCTAGGCAAGTCTGCCTAGGGTTGCCCTTTACCGTTTTTCTTAAATTTGGTAGTTCGTGATTTGTCAAAATAAATGTTAAAATAGCTGTCATGAAAAAAATTAGCTTATATTTATTTACGGGTTTATTTGTAGTGATTATTTCACTACCAAATACTGTGTCAGCCTATAAAACCACTGATCAAAATGTATATAAAGTTAGCGATAACACATTACTTTTTACTATCACTTACAGGTTTGGTTTTTCGAGTCGAGAAGTGTATATGCCGATTGGTGCTGCTTGGGGGTTGGAAAACATAAGTGATTCACCTTATGTTGGTTATGAGGTATTGAGAGATGGAAAACCAATTGATTTTAAGAGTGGGATCAGTGCTTTGGTGTTGAGTACAGCCAAGATTAGTCAAAATCAGTATTATTTACCAGAGGGTAAGGTGGCTGATTTTACTCTAGCGACTATTTTGAAAGTACCTGCTGGTGAAGACGTTAATGGTTTGTCAGTTAGGGTGACACACCTGCCTTTTATTATGGTTAAGGATGGTTTGTCGGGCAGGACTTTTCTAAATGAACGTGAATTAGAGCCGTATATTACACCTGAAAGTTAAATATTTGAAAATTTTTAAGAAGCTCAAAACTGTGTTTAGTAATGGAATTAAGCCAAGATTATGTTTTGGTGTTGACAAAAAAAATATATATGCTAAGATAGTCTGCAACTTAGTGTTCTCAAGCTAAATTACTCAGAGCGGGTTGTTTAGGGATGTTTTTTTAATTAAACTGGCTTTTTCTAGATGATAACTCTCTAAGCAACTCGGGTACGTTGCGAGGTTTTTTTGGCTCTCACCTTTAGAGTGAGGCTGCTGAAAATTCTCTTAGCGCGGTATCCACTTTCAATGCGGAAGCTTTGCTTAGAGAGTTATCCTCTCGAAATGGTGATGAACAAGGTTGTTGTTCAGACTATATCATACTCAAAATAAAAAACAGCTTGACCGTAGCTGTTTTTTATTTTTCAGAGGCATTTTTAGGCTATAGTGTGAGCTAAAAATAAGTCATCGCTACCCATTTCTGTTTCTGGTACTAGGTCAGATTTTGGTTTAGGCATTACCACAACTCTTTCTAGTTCAGCTAGTGAGGTAATTCCTCGTACTACTTTTTCCACCCCGTCTTCCACCATGGTTGGTATTCCTTGCGGGGCAGCTGCTTCTAAAATAGCGTGTTCACGCGGGTCGCGAATTATCACTTCTTCCACTTTCTCATCCATTCGGATGGCTTCAAAAATACCCATTCGTCCTTTAAAACCGGTGCCACCACAAGCAGTACAACCTACCGCTTTAAATAGTATTAATGGCTCTGGAACGGTCGGTTTACCTGGGTGCTGACTTAGTATATCTTTTACAACCCTAATTTCCTCTGGTGGGGCCTCGTACTGTTGCTTGCAGTCGTTACAAAGTTTTCGCATCAATCTTTGTCCCATCATGAGACTAACTGAGCTGCTGATAATTCGGGCATCAATTCCTAAGTCTAGTAGGCGAGGGAAGCCCCCCACAGCACTGTTGGTGTGAAGGGTGGAGAAAACCAGGTGACCGGTCTGGGCGGCATGTATTGCGGTTTCGGCTACTTCATGATCGCGAATCTCACCAATCATGATGATGTCGGGGTCTTGACGTAAGATTGCTCGTAGTCCGGAAGCAAAGGTGTATTCATCACCGATTTGCGTTTGGACAATTCCTTCAAGTTTATATTCCACCGGATTTTCAATAGTGATAATCTTTACGCCTTCCTTGTGGGTTTCTTTAAGAAAAGTATAAAGAGCGGTGGTTTTTCCAGAGCCGGTTGGACCGGTAGTGATAATTAATCCATTTGGTTTTTTTAATTCGTCATCTACAACTTTTCGGATGATTGGATTGAGGTCAATATTTTCAATTCTAAAAGTCGCCACACTTGGGTCAAGAAGACGCATAACCATCGATTCGCCGGAGGCACCAGGAATGACCGAGACACGAATTTCTAGTTCGCGGTCTATTACCACGAAAGTGAAGCGCCCATCTTGCGCTTCTTGCCGTTTGTTCAGGGTCATACCGGCTAGTAACTTTAATCTAGACATCAGTCTTTCATAGATGTAGCGGTCAATATCAAAGATGTCGTGAAGTACACCGTCAAGGCGGTAGCGAACTCTAATTACATTTTCTTCCGGCTCAATGTGAATATCTGAAGCGTAAAGACTAATGGCTCCGGCAAACATCATTTCAATTGTTTCGGTTACTCGTTTTGAGTTATTGATGGTGGAAATGTTCTTGAGCTCTGTCGCTGCATCTTCTTTATTTTTTATATGACTCATATAGGCGGCAATGTCATTGGTATCAATATCGAACACTCCCTTTTTACGAGCTGAGGTTTTTACTAGATCAGCGTAACGTTCCCAGGCGTGTTCTAGGCTTCCAGTGGAACACATAAATACTTGGATGTTTTGGCGGTTGTTTTGAATTTCTGCTAAAGCTTGTTCAGTAACTGGATCGCTTGGGTTTTTGACTGCTACTGAAAGTAGGTCGTGAGTTGAGTCAAAAATAACTAAATTGGCAGCGCGCGCTTTTTTTTCAGGGTATAAAGCTACCGCTTCCGGGTTTATGGTGTAGCCGTGCAGGTTTATATAATCGTAGCCCCGTTGGGGTGCCAAAATTTGCACTAATTTCTCTTCTTCACTTTTTCTTAGGTCAGCAATGCGAGTGTTGGAGGACTGATCGTTAAACTTAATCATGTAATAAATTGTACCATGCTTGATTGTGACAGGTGATAGTATCGTGTCTAAATAAATTTGTTGTTAGAATGGTTATCGCCCTTGCGACTTTTGTACTGGTGTGGTATAAGTGAAATGGTAACTTTTGTACCAATACACTTACGTATTTACTTTATTTATTTACTCTGTAGGAGGGGTAGGAATGAAGGTTAAATTTTTTAAAGTATTTATAATTCTTTTAATCAGCTGGGGTTTTATCGGTTGTGCCGGATTCGATACTATGGAATCGAGAGGGTGGTCAGATGATAAGTTCAGGTTGGGAGAAACAGTGTTAAGTTTTTTCAGTGTAAATGAAGCATGTGAAAGAATTTTAACAACTATGCACGAGAACGGAACTTCTGCCAACGATCCTGAGTCGATCAAGCTGTTAGAAGAAAACAGATGTTTATAATACACCAACAAATAATAGCCAATCATTGTATTGGCTATTACCTTCTACGCTATTTGAATATTTATGTCACTAAAACAAATTACTATCAAAGATCAGTCGGATCTCGAAAAATTTGCCAAAAACTATATTACTCTAATCAAAGACAAAGCTACTACTCAGGCCATTGTTGTGGCTTTTTCTGGTGAACTCGGAGCGGGTAAGACCACTTTTGTCCAACTTGTAGCAAAGGAACTTGGAATAACTGAAACTGTCACCAGTCCAACTTTCACTATTATGAAAATTTACCAAATAAATGGTGATCAAAAGTTTAAGCAGCTAGTCCATATTGATGCTTATCGTATAGACGATTTATCTGAAGTAGCACCACTTAGATTGGGAGAACTTATGTCTGATAATAATAATCTGGTCTGTATTGAGTGGTCGGAAAAAATCATGGCGGTCTTACCGGACGATATGTTTAGTATTGATATTAAGGTGATCGGTGAAAACGAGAGAGAAATTACCTATAGCTAGATTAGATCCAGTGTTTGTCTAGTGCGGGATGCATAAAAAATCAGTATACTGGTAGAGTGAAAGACTCTAAACAAAAAGAACGGTTAGTAATTTTAGATGCTCACGCGATTTTGCACCGCGCCTTCCATGCTCTACCTGACTTCACTGCCCCTAATGGCGAACCAACCGGTGCCTTATATGGAGTGGTAGCTATGCTACTTAAAATTGTGGAGGAATTTGACCCACACTACATTGTGGCTTGTTTTGATCTACCAGAACCAACCTATCGTCACGACGCTTTTGCTGACTACAAGGGTAAGCGAGAAAAAACTGATGATACTCTGGTGACACAAATCATTCGTTCTAGGGATATATTTACCGCCTTCGGTATTCCGCTTTATGAGCAGGCTGGTTTTGAGGCTGATGACTTGTTGGGAACGATAGCACACCAGACAAAAGATAGGTCCAATTTGGAAGTAATTATCGCCTCGGGTGATATGGATACGATGCAGTGTATTGAAGGTAAGCGAGTCCAGGTTTATACCCTCAAGAAAGGTATCAAAGATACAATTATATATGATGAAAAAGCGGTAAAGGAACGGTTTGGTTTTCCACCAAAGCTGATTCCTGACTACAAGGGATTGCGTGGTGATACGTCTGATAATATCCCAGGAATTGTCGGGATTGGTGAGAAAACAGCGACCGAGCTTATAACAAAGTTTGGCGACATTGATTCTATTTATAAAAAGTTAAAAAAAGACGAACCAGCTTTTCTTGAGGCGGGAATAAAACCGAGAATTATAAAGCTGCTCAAAGAAGGTGAGGAAGAAGCGCAGTTTTCAAAAATGCTGGCGACTATTCGTACTGATGTACCGGTCGAGTTTACTCTACCGACTGAGTCATGGCGAGAATCTATTCGGGTGGAGAAAATCGCAACACTCTTTAGTGAGCTTGGTTTCAAGACCTTAATGATTCGTTTGAAGAATGTACTGGGTCTTGAGGCCGATGTGTCTTTGGAAAACCAAATTCAAAATATCGATCAAAAAGAAGTGGTAGAAGCGGGAGTTTTACTGTGGCTTCTTGAGAGTGAAAGAACTAATTCTGGTTTAAATGACATTATTGATTATGGACGTGCTCGTTTTGAGACTAGTGATTTCCATAAAATAAAAAAACAATTGCTAAAGAATGTGAAAGAGACTGGACAGTTGTATTCTGTTTATGAAAAAATTGAGTTACCACTTCAAACAGTAATTGCCAACATGAATGCGGTGGGGATTAAGTTGGACTCTAACTATTTAGCACAGCTATCTAAAGAAATGCATACTGAGTTGGGGTCGTTACAGACTGGAATCTATGAAGATGCCGGAGTTGAATTTAATATCAATTCACCGAAGCAGCTGGGGGAAGTGTTGTTTGATAAACTGGGTCTCAAACCAAAAAATCAAAAAAAGACCGCTGGTGGACAACGGTCTACTAAGGAATCTGAGTTAGAGAAATTGAAGGATGAACACATAATTATTCCTAAATTACTTAGATATCGAGAACTACAAAAACTAGTCTCCACCTACATCGACACTTTACCAAATCAGGTGGCGGATGACGGGCGAGTGCACACTACTTTTTTGCAGACCGGTACTACCACGGGGAGAATTTCGTCGAAGGATCCAAATTTGCAGAACATTCCAATCCGCACCGAGGAGAGTCGGGCAATCAGACGAGCGTTTGTAGCGGATGAAGGGTTTACCATGGTCGGAATAGATTACTCGCAGATTGAGCTTAGGATTGCGGCGATTATGTCGCATGATGCTAAGTTGGTAGATATTTTTAGACGGGGCGAAGACGTTCATACCGGAGTTGCGGTCAGGGTGTTTGGAGTTAATGCGGATGAGGTTACCAGTGAAATGCGTCGCAAGGCCAAGGTGATTAACTTCGGTATCCTTTATGGTATGGGCGTAAACGCTTTGCGGACAAATCTGGGCGAGGAAACTTCCAGGGAAGAAGCGCAGAGTTTCTTGAATGCTTATTTTCATACTTTTACGCGCCTAGCCGAGTATTTAGAGGAAACCAAAGAATTTGCTAGAAACCATGGATATACCGAGACCTTGTTTGGTCGGCGTCGACATTTTCCTGGTATAAAGTCATCGGCTCCCTTTATTCGGGCGCGGGCGGAGCGTATGGCGATCAACGCGCCGATTCAAGGTACAGCGGCCGATGTAATGCGACTAGCAATGAATAATGTCTACCAATATCTGGAATCTGAAAATAAATTAGATGACGTGCGGATTTTGCTTCAGGTACATGATGAATTGGTCTTCGAAATTAAAACTGAATTAGTTGATACAATAGTACCGAAATTGGCAGAAATAATGGAGGGAGCCTTGGCGGAAAAAGAGACGCTTGGGGTACCAATCGCAGTAGATGTAGCAGTTGGTCCTAATTGGGCTGATTTAAAGGATGTTTAATATTCTTTGTGTATGTTTGTAGTGTTTTGTGGTAATGATCAAATTGAAGTGCGCAAACAGGCGCATCGGTATATTGATGAATCAATTCACGATGATCAATTAGTGATAAAACTGGAGGCCGATAACTACGAACCGGGACAATTAACCAACTTTACTCAGGCTAATGTACTTTTTGGCTTAACCCCGCTTTATTTGATAGATACCGCTTCTTTGCACAAAGATTTCTACGATGAACTTTTGGGGCTGCTGGATAACTTGGCTTCTGCACCCTCTACTTTTGTAGTGGTAGAAAAGGAGTTACTAGCTGCCGAAAAAAAGAAATTCGCTAAGCACGCCGAAAAAATAAATGAGTATAAAAAGACTAGTGATGCCAGGTTTAATCCGTTTGTGATGGCGGATGCCCTGGCTCGTAAAGATAAACGCCTGCTCTGGGTGTTGCTCCAAGAAGCTAGGCAAAATAACTTGGTAGCTGAAGAAATAATCGGCACGCTCTGGTGGCAACTAAAAACATTAAGACTTGCGGCGTTAACCTCATCTGCACAAGAGGCGGGAGTAAAAGATTATCCGTACAATAAAGCCAAGCAGGCGCTACGTAATTTTAAGCTAGGTGAGATAGAAAAAATTTCCGCCAAATTATTAAAGCTGTACCACGAGTCGCATGCTGGCAGGCGAGATATAGATATGGCTTTGGAGGAGTGGGTTTTGGGGATATGATATGGCTAGAAACAAGTAGCGATACAGTACATGATATCATTGAAGTATGTGTGAAATACTAAGGCGAGCGTTTCTTGATACGGAGTCAAAAACATTTTCTAGGACCGGTAACTTTTTGGCGGTTGTAACGATCGTTTCCATTTTGGCGGTTGTACTCGAAACAGTCCCGTCTCTTAGTGTGTATGAAAAATGGTTTTTATTGATTGAGTGGGTGGCGGTAATTATCTTTTCTCTAGAGTATTTAGGACGTCTTTTGGTAACTAAACCTAGGTACAGGTATGTATTTAGTTTCTTTGGAATAATTGATTTGGTGGCGATTTTGCCAACCCTTCTTGGTTTAGGTAATTTAACTTTTCTCAAATCAGCTAGAGCGATTCGTATAATTAGATTGTTGCGTATATTACGTCTGGCGAAAATAACTCGTAATCCGAAAGGTCAAGATATTGAAGAGTCTTTTGGTGTTTACGGGTTTAATATTTTGATATACGGAGCAACGCTCTTGCTGAGTTTGCTTGTAATGGGGACTTTAATTTATTTGGCAGAATCAGATACAGAATCGTTTGCAAGTATACCGGCTGGTATGTGGTGGTCTTTAAAAGTTTTTATGGGAGGTATGGCAGTGACTGTGCCTGACACTCAGTTTGGGGAAGTGGTGTATGTAGCGACGAGGTTTGTGGGGTTGCTATTGTTTGGATTGTTGGTTGGTGTGGTCGGGAATGTTTTTAGGTTGCTTTTGCTTAAGGGGAGGTAATTATTGTTTATGGACTTTCATGGAGCGAAAATAGCGATATTGATGGATGACAAAATATTGATGTATTTGCGTGATAACAAGCCGGGTCTTTTTAATGCTAACAAATGGGATTTTTTGGGTGGAGGCAGAGAGGGTGATGAAACACCGATCGGGTGTGTGATTAGAGAGGTAAAAGAAGAGATAGGTTTGTCTCTAGCAGAAGAAGCCATTGTTTGGGAAAAAATATATCCTGCACAAAAAGATCCCAATCAAAAAGCGGTATTTATGGTGGCTAAACTAGAAAAAGTGGATGTGGGTGAAATTAATTTAACCGAAGGGCAGAAGTGGAGATTATTTACTCAAGAAGAATTTTTTGAAAGAGAGGATGTGATACTTGCTTTGAAAGAGAGGTTTCGGGACTATATAGGTGTCTGTTGTTGAATTTATTGTTATTTTATACTATAGTCTCGGCAGCCACTTTCTTTTGAGGACAATAAAATGCTAATAAAAATATATAGTGCCGGTCAGCTTTTGGATAGGGTTCAGTGTAAAGAATCTAACCTGAAGAGGAAGATGTTAAGAATTAAAAGAAAATTGGAAAAAGGAAAGTTTAAAGTAGAAGCTGGTTTAGGTGAAGTTGTTACACGAGAACTATGTCTTGATATTTATTCAAATAATCCAAATTCTGATGGTTTTGAAATGAGGAGTCTAAAATGCTGACTCTCGGCCTTGAAAAACCGCCTTCAGTAGGTGGTTTTTTTATGACAGCAAAGCTGCCATAGGTGCCCTATGTTGTTGTAAGTCTAGGGTAGTTAGTTCAAAAAGTAGGGCTAGGCTGCGCCTTGAAGGCGCACAAATATTAAAACCCTCCGTTCGGAGGGTTTTAATATTTGTGCGCCTTCAAGGGCTCGAACCTTGGACCGTCTCCTTAAAAGGGAGCTGCTCTACCAACTGAGCTAAAGGCGCATATTTATCTTTTTGTGGGGACACTTTACCATATTATATCGGTAAATCAAATGCAAATACGCCGGCTCCAGTAATAAATAGAGATAAACCGATTCCAAAAAGTAAAATGTAGGCCAATCGGCCAGGGATAGTTCCGTGTTTTATGTGTTTGTGGAAGATTAAAGTTTTGATGGACAGGAGGATTAAGATAAGAGCGGCTATTTGCGTATACCATCCAATTATCAGCATTACACCAATAAGAATCTCGGTAAATATTAGCATCGCAGTAATAAATTTTCCGTGCGGAAAAATTGGTAATGCCAAAGTATAAAAAAGTTCTTTTCTACTTTTCCAGTGTTTGTAACCTAAGGTTAAAAGTACCAGTCCGGTTATGACTCGAAGTAAGAAATAGGCAAAGAGAGCTAAAAATTGAATTGGGAATGGATTCAGCATAGATTATTTGGTAGTGTAGCATGTATGAAACAAGTTGTGTTGTGTGATATACGTAGTCACTACAATGTTGGGGCTATTTTTCGAACCAGCGACGGGGCAGGGGTAAGTAAAATTTATTTGACTGGATTTACCCCAGCTCCAGAAGACCGGTTTGGCCGGAAGGTGCCGGAGATTAGTAAGACAGCATTGGGAGCCGAGGACTTTATATCTTGGGAAAAGGTTGAAGACGTGATTGGTTTAATTGAGAGACTAAAGAGTAAAGGGGTAAAAACTGTAGCAGTAGAACAGGCGGAGAATTCGGTTTCACTTCACGACTTTAAGGTTCCTGAAAAAGTGGTTTATATATTTGGTTCTGAAACAGAAGGTTTGCCGGAGGAAATACTCAATATGGTAGATGTGGTTTTGGAATTACCGATGCTTGGCCGGAAGGAATCTCTTAATGTTTCTGTTACAGCCGGTATTGTGTTGTATCATGTATAGGATGAGTCCAGGTTCACCATTATTTTTATACATAGTTAGTGGGGTTTTGTTGGGAATCGGGTTTGTTGTACCGACGCTTTGGGTAACGGTATTTATAGGTGTTCTCGTTTTTTTGGTAGCGGTCAGTCGGACAGAAACTTTAAAGTCGGCCTTACTTGGTAGCTTGATAACTTTTACCATCAAGGCTTTGTTTGCTACTTCCATGTATTGGAGCGCTTACCCTTTGTTGATTAGTGAAATCAGTTTGGGAAGAATTGAATTAATTATTATTGGTTTGTATTGGATGATTGTTTCTTTGGTCATTGGCTTTGGTGGTTTATTGGCTGGAGCCGGCTTGTGGTATTTGAAAAATAAACATCCAATCAAAGTTTTTTTGATTGGCCTACCGTTTATCTTGGTTTTAAGTGAATGGCTCGGAGCCTTTATGTTTTCAATTCTTACTTATGGTCCGGGGGGCTCGATCAACGCAGGCTACAGCTTAGGTCATATCGGCTATCTTTTGGGCGAGCATAGTGGTCTTATCTTGCTTGCGCAGTTTGGTGGTGTTTATGTTCTGTCACTACTGGCGGCGACGGTCGGGGGACTGGTTTGGTTTATTTATCACTCACAGTCAAAGATGTTTTTCTACTACACCTTGGCTTTTACAGTGATTGGTTTCGGGGCAACGGCTCACCTTAATTGGTTAAAAGTTGAGTCAGCTGAAGATAAAACAGTAGCTATTATAAATACTAAGTTTGGTGGCGGGTATCGTGACTCTTTAGAGCAGCAAGAATATGAGTTTGCTGCTGTCTCTAAAGCAGTGGCGGCGGCTTTGGAAACCAAGCCTGATTATTTGGTTTTACCAGAAGGGGTTGGACTAAATCCTCATAACCTTACCCCTAAAGCAGCTTATAATTTATTTCGTTTTAACTATTCTGACCCAGAAACGGTTGTGGTCTTCACTAGTACAGCCAAATTGAGTAGCGAAAAGCTTACTACGGTCAGATCTATTATTTATGACGGTAAAAATAAAACCAGTTGGTATGCTGACAAGCAGTACCTAACTCCACAAGGTGAATTCTTACCCTATCTCTATACCGGTTTTTTGCGACTATTTGGGCAGACTGACGTTCTGGCTCGAATTGATAAGCGGTCGTATTTCAAACCCGGTCCACAAGCTTCTCAGGTAGATTTTTCAGCTGATATTCCGGGAATATTATTTTGTTACGGTGTCGTGGATCCGGTGCGGGTAAGACAGGCGGTACAAGGGAGAGAAAATGTCCCCTTTGTTGCTCATCCGTTTTCTCATGCTTGGTTTCATGACTCAAAAATTCTTCGTTCTGAAATAGATAATATGCTCAAGATCCAGGCGGTCTGGAGTCGAGTGTCAATTATTAGTGCTGGCAATATGGGGGAAGGGGCACTGTATACTGCAGGGGGCAAGAAAGTTATTCCAGAAATAATTAAAGAAGATAAAGATTGGCAAATCGGAGCGCTTAATTTATAGCCAGTTCAGCTAACTCTTCTTGTACCACTTCAGCGTCACTCCAAACCGTCTTGGTGCCATTTGGTCCCATGATGTACGGGTCGGTGCCTTTGCCGGACACTATGACATAACCACCGCTAGGAGTCTTGTCAATTGCCACTCTAATCGCTTCTCGGCGATCCATAATTATTTCTAGTTTATCTTTGTTTTCGATACCTTTAGCCATTTGGTCTACTATACTGCGTGGGTTTTCGTCATAAGGGTCTTCATTGGTCAGGATAATCTGGTCACAATACTTATCAGCAATTGCTCCCATCTCCGGTCGTTTCCAGGTATCGCGTCCGCCGCCGGTATTGCCCAAAACACAGATTCTGGTGGTATCAGGAAAGGCTTGGTAGAGCTTTTCCAGCGAGTCGGTGGTGTGTGCGTAGTCGACAATCGCAGTGACATTTTTTGTAGCATTTTTGGGACTGGTGAATTTTTCTACTCGTCCGGCAATCTTGGGAATATTGCGAAGGGCTTTGTCGATGGTCATATAAGATATACCAAAACTTTTGGCTAAAGTAATAGCGGCTAATATATTGTATACATTAAAGAGACCAATCATTGGCACGCGAATGGTGGTGTCGCCAAAAACCAGACTGACACTATCGCGGTGTAGGGAGTATAAGGAAAGATCACCTAAGCTATACGGAAGTTTTTGCTCAACATCAAAGTTAAGAAAATCCTGACCGTGTTCGTCATCAATGTTGGCGACTATGTAGCGAGGTCGTTTAATTGAATCTTCTACTCGTTTGGCAATTGATAACTTGGCTTGTTTGTATTTTTCAAACGAACCGTGTGATTCAATATGTTCAGGACTGAGGTTGGTAAAAATAAGTGCGTTTAATTCTAAAAAGTTATGACGAAACTGCCGAGCTCCCTCAGAGGTAATTTCAATTACTGCATGCGAACAACCAGCCTCTACTGCCTGTCGCAAGAAACGTTGGACAAAAAAGCGACCAGGCATCGTCATTTTAAAAAGGTTGCGCTCAACGTCGTCACCAATTTTAAACTGAATAGTTGAAAGCGAAGCAACTTTGTGACCATTAGCTTCTAAGATGCGGGCCATAAGCTCGGTTACACTGGACTTTCCTTTGGTGCCAGTGACTCCGATTACAAAAATTTCTTTAGATGGATGTTTGTACCAACGGTCAGCTAGGTAGGCGAGGCTGTAGTGATAGTACGGTAAAATAAAGTCTAATAAGGGTTTCGGGATTAACTTTTTCAATAACAGTATGATACGTGACATACTATATAGTATACGAGTAATTGGTGTATTTGCCAAAAGATAATTTGTATGTATAAATACTCCCAGTCCTGTACAGCTCAGGTTTTTCAATCAAAAAGAAAGGAAAATAGATGGATATTCAGATAACGGTCGGTGTTGTTGTTTTAGCGCTAGTCTCTTTTGCTGCCTATAGATTTGCTAATAGAAATTTATTTGACAAAATACCGAGTAAGGAGGTATCAGTCCGGTATTTTGCCGCTACCTTTCTATTAATTTTCTGTGTATTGTTTGTTTATATTGTATTCTACATAATCGGTGCAGTCTTGTGGTTCATGTCCTATGTTGTTTTAGAATCTATGACTTGGCTAAAAGGAGCGGTTTTTTTTGGACTAATTTGATAAAAATGTTAAATAAAGTACTCGTGAATTTACCACGAGTACTTTTATATTGTGGTATCGTGATTTGTTTTAGAGTGGTTTATAACCTGATGAGGCTGTATCTAGAAGCTTTGTCTTTTTTTAATATGTAAATTTGTCGTTCAGTTGGTCGGTAATTAATAGTCAATTGTATTTACAGTATAGACCAGTATACTAAACGACGACGAATAAAAAATTCGTCATGTTCTTTGAAATTAACCAAAAATAAGGAGGCAATTATGCCTGTTGTGTATGGTTTTAAACGTAACAACAATCCGGTAAATGGTGACAATACCTTTGCTCTATATAATGAGAGTGATGGAACCATTACTTTTACCATCAAGCGTGAACCGGTGGGTGAGGCGACAAATCCTTACCAAATCACTTGGTTTAAATTGGATTGGTACCACTGGAACGGGCTGACTAGTAGTGACTACAGGATAGTTACAAAGCCACAATCAGACTCATTGGTCGATGGGTACTATTATTTTGCTAGTGGTCAAACTGAGTTCGATATAAAAATCGAACTCGTAAACGACTCCATCGATGAAAGTACTTTACTTGAAGGTCTTACAGTTGAAATAACTGATGTACAAGAATTGTCTCTAGATTCACATGTGGTGGCTAGCTCACAGCACGAGACTCTTTCTCCGATTACTAGTATTGGTATCGTTGATGATGATCGGACTCAGATTGGCTTGTGGGTAAATAACACCACCGGTAATGAAGGTGGTAGTGTTGGTTTTGTGGTAGGGGCAGAAAAGCCGGTACCCTATGACACGCTTGTCTATTTGCAAGTAAATCCATATACCACCACCGCCAGTATTGCTGATGGTTCGTGGTGGGTTAGTGGTGTTATTAGGGCTGGTGAGACTTCGGTCACAATCAATATTAAGACAGTTGATGATGGTCAGACCGATAACCGACGGATTGATGTTAAACTATTTTCTTATGATGATAATTTTGTCATTACCGACGGAACAGCCTATGGTACGGTGTATAACACTACACTGGTAGCGGAGACCTTACCTACGCTTTCTCTCTACGCCGGAGGTGATACCAATGAAGGTGACTTTACCACCTCTTACGCGGAGTTGGATAAAGCGGTCGGTCATGATGTGACCTTTACCGCCACCACCTACAAAGGCACGTACAATCAAGCTAATGTATTAGGTGCTGGTGGAGACTATGAAGGCTTTATCGACATAAGCTTCACTATACCGGCTGGTCAAACCAAAGTAGCGATTCCGGTAAAGACCATCCAAAACCCTGATTCTGAAGATTGGGCGGAGGAATTGTTTGAACTCGGAGTCAGTAACGTGCAAGGAGCCAATCTTGCTAACGATAAGGTGATGTTAAAAATAATTGATGTCGCAACGTGGGAGATAACACCGGCTATCACTAAAGCTGATTTAGCTACGCATGCAGAGGCTTTTAATAAGCTGGAGGCAGATGTGGGAACTACTTCTGCCGCTGACTTTGTGGGTGACAACCACCTACTTTCCTCTTTGGGTAAAACTATGGAAGCGGTGGGAGGTTTGCTTTCGCAGAGTTTTTTGAGTGCGGTTAGCTGGTTTTCTGCTAGTACTGCTTATGCCAGTGTTGGTGAATTGCCGGCTTTAGATTCTGTGCAAAACGAAGTAAATAAAGGCATCAGAATTAATAAGCAGGAGTTTGGCGTTTATACCCCGCCGGTAGAGTGGACAAGGGAGGATCTTGAAAGACCTGGTTTTTCTGATCTTGCTCTTCGGATCAACGATACTGTTGATGGTAAGGTGGTCATAGGGCAACCATTTGACTCACTAGCTATTGATGGGCATCGTTGGCAAGTGGTACAAGGTATGAGTGATGGGGGAAACGGTATGACTAGTCATATTACTGAAGGGAAAAGTACTCCGTCCGGATTACCGTCTTTTGGTCACCAAGAAGTTTCCTTAGATTACAATCTAACGGGAGGCTATTTACAAACTCCTGGAGTAGATCCGTACTTCTACGCCCAAGCTTCCGGTAAAGTGGTATCTTATATAGACAACACTACCGGTAATGGGCCAGGAGAACTGGGTAACTCAATTACCATCTTGCTTGACCAAAAAGCTACCATAAACGGAGAAAAGCATGATGTGTACATGACCTACGCTCACGCCAAGACCGGCTCTATTGCGGCTCAGTTTCCAGACAACTGGAAGGATGCTCATGTGGAAGCAGGTACTCCTCTAGGGATTGTGGGAGCTACTGGATTTGTGGAAGGTAAGCATATCCATGTTTCTTTTGGAACGGATACATATCGTGGTGCTGGTTTTGAGTGGGAAGGAAGCAAGAGTGTTACCAAAAGTGGTGCTGAAGATGTTCCGCACGAAATCACCACCAACATCCACGATCCTGAAGAAGGTGGTATTGCTATACCGGCGGTGTACTTAATCGGACTGGGTGATGTGCCGGTCGGCGACGGTCTCAATCTGCAACCTACCAGTCTAGGCAACATTGATTTTATCGGTCCGTTACCTATATCGGTCTATCCAATTATCGGCACCAAAGGTGACGATAACTTCATCGGTGAAAGCGGTGACAATCACTACTTTGGTGACGACGGAGTTGACACCATCACTTATAACAAACCTGTAACCGAGTTTAATACTCAGCTACATACTGACGGTGTTATTTCCGTATACAACATTGATTACGGAGTTGATATCTTGGAGGGTGTGGAAAGGATTGTCTTCAGTGATGGTTTGTATAACATCGTACCGGGTACCAATTCCGACGAGGTCTTGACCGGTACTGACAGCAATGATCTTTTTGCCGGTGGAGATGGTCACGATACTTTTTTTGGTAGCTTAGGTGATGATATTTATGTGGGTGGAGGTGGACCTGATCAGGTGGATTATCATGGGCCAAACTCTCATCGCAGTAACTTTACTTTCACTGAAAATGCTGATGCCAGTGTTTCGGTTGATAGTCCTTATGGTCACGAAACCTACATCGGTATTGTTGGTGTTTGGTTTCAGGATGAGCAAGTTTGGTATAACATGGACCAGCTGATATAGTTCTTCGCAGGTAAGTAGTTCTTTAAAAACCCCATAATCAGGTAACTGATTATGGGGTTTCTTTTTATACACTGTTGTGATACGGTTTCCATCATGAATAAAAACCACATCATCTTTCTCGTTATGTTGGCAGTGACCGCCGGTCTGGCCTTTATACTGTTTGATCAAGAAAAAACCAACAACATTCTTAATGATAAAACAGCTATATCAACCACCACTCAATACAAATCCTACACTACAGATCCTGAAAAGGAAGAATACATGATACCTAAGGTAGAACCAAAGAAGTATAGTGAACTAACTCCACTACCGGAAGACTTTGAGGAGTTTATTATTGCTAGTGGTACCGTGCGGTTTGGGTTACCTAAAGACTTAGGTTTGGTAAATACTGGCTCTAGTGACAATACTTATCATTATCAAACCAAAGATTATAACCAGATAATAGCCGCTGATCTTCAAGGTGAAGACGATTACGTGGTTACATCTGGATATCAGCTATTCGTCCAACTTAATTTAAGTTACGGAGACAAAGGGTACGGTTCTAGATGTTTATTAGCTATAAATCGTAAAACTTGTTATGAGACCGATCTTCTAGATAACTGGTACACTTACAGACTAAACGATAATTATTTTGAAGAAAATCTACAATATATATATATTGCACAGTCTAAAATATTCGGTAGTTTAGAGATGACACTCTATCCCCCCCAAACCGCCGACATTGAAGAAACAGAAGCTCTCTTTACCGAGATTCTTAAAACAGTGGAGCTGATAGAAGTAGTGAAAGAATAAGTCCAACTTCTCTTTTAAAAAATCGATCTAGAGATTTCTTTTTATACACTGTTGTGGTACGGTTTTCACTATGAATAAAGTATATATAGCTTATATTATAGTGATCGTGATTATTATGGGATTATTTGTTGTTATTTTTAATCACATAACTTTAAATGAAGTTGAAGAACATACAACAAATACCCATGATAGTGACTTTATAAATATTGATGATGAGAAGTCTAAACCAATTTCTGGACTAGTTGTGTTTACGGGAACATACACGATAATTGACTATAATGTTCCAGACAGAGATTTTGAATATAGTAAAAGTATTGATGAAAATGGCATATGTCACATGATTGAAATTAAAGAACCGTTTGGTGAAGAAGTTCTGTCAATTGTTGATCGTATTAAGCGTGGTAATGGAGTGTATTCCTTGAGTGAGACCGGTGGAGTATTATTAAATCTTCCTTGGCATGAGATACCGGAGAAAGATAAGGCGGTAATACAGTCATCTGTTGTTGATCCTATATCTCTACAGTTTCAGAAAAAGCCGGTGGGTGGACATGGTGTAGGTGCTTGTTATAGTTCTTACGAGTATATAGGTATTATTGAGTAATAATTTTACTCATAAGATTGTAAATAATATTTTGTTTTTGTGAACAAAAACCACATCATCTTCCTTATATCATTGGCGGTTATAGCCAGCTTGGCATTTATGCTGTTTGACCAAGAAAAAACAACAGACAATACTAAAAACCAACAAACAAACAATAGTACACAAAACCAAGCAACCACCACTCAATATAAATCCTACACTACAGATCCTGAAAAGGAAGAATACATGATACCTAAGGTGTCACCAAAGAAATACAGTGAACTCACACCACTGCCTGAAGACTTTGAGGAGTTTATTATTTCTTCGGGCACAGTGAGATTTGGGGTGCCGAGAGATATGGAGTTTATTCATGTCAGTTCAAGTACACACAAGTACTCACATCCATATCAGAGTAAATATTTATTTAGTACTCAAGATGTTTATGAAACTAGTGATTTTAAAACTAGGCAAGAACCCTTGTTTATGGATGGCGGATATATTGTTAAATCTGGCTATCGCTTATCTGTAGTGTATAAAGCCGATATCTTTCCCAACACTGGATTTAAGTCTCGGTGTGACAATCCAGCTAGTAGACCAGGATGTTTGGAAACAAATCTCTTGGAGGGTTGGTCTACATATAGAGAGAATCGGGGTTTTTTTGAACAAGAGGCTCAATATTCTTATGTTGCAGAACCTAAGAATTATCGAAATATTTTTATCTCACTATTGCCTCCCCAAACCGCTGACGTCGAAGAAACCGAAGCTCTCTTCACCAAAATCCTTAAGACGGTTGAGTTGATAGAACCGGAGGAAGAGTTTGATAAATACAAGACTGAAACATACAACGATATAGAAGGTGTATGGCTCAATCCACAACAGACCGGTGTTACTGGTCAGTGGTATGCGGTTGATGCTATGACTTTATTATAGTTATTTTGTTCTTTTTTGTGGTTATTTCTCCACTAGACACAAGTGTCTAGTGGTTTTTTGAAAAATCCTCTGTATTTCTACGGAATCGGGATTTGTTTTAAGACTTCTTGCACTAAAGTTTTTGTGTCATCGGATCCATTCATTTTAATTACATAGGAGCGGGCTTCTTTTGGGTCATAACCAAGCGTGATTAAAGCGTCGATAGCATCAATTTGGGCGGTCGATAACTGAGAGCTGGAAACGGCTGTGGCCGAAGCGGTGTTGGGTAATTGGTCTAGCTTACTTGATAAATAATTAACTATATTGATAGCAGTCTTTTTCCCTATGCCAGAGAGTTTGTGTAGTTGGTCAGCGTCTTGTTCGGCGGCGGTGCTATAAAGAAGGTTGATGTCGGCTTGGTTTAGTATAGCTAGCGCAGACTTGGGACCGACTTTGGGAATATTTAGTAAGAGTTCAAAGTAGGTAAGTTCGTCGCGGTCGGTAAAACCGTAGAGGTCAAGGGCGGTCTCGCGTACGGCGAGGTGAGTGTACATAAAGACAGTCTCGTCAGGGATAAACTCGCGCCGGCTGGTATTGGTAAAAACTTGGTAGCCAATACCATTTACCATTACTACTATGCTACTTTCTGAAATTGCCGTGATTTTACCTTCTAGTTGTCTAATCATATTAAGTGTATTGTACACAAGTCTTAAAAGGAAGGGAATGTTATATAATGCTGTCTAACCAAGGGCCTCTAGTCCAGTTTTGTAAGATACTTTCGATAACTTTCATCTTTTCCGGTCAAAACTTTTTCATGTTTTTCTCTAAAGGTTTTGGTTATAGTACCCGATTCACCATTACCGATTGGTCTGGCATCGATTTCTTTGACTGGTGCAATATATGAAGAGGTGCCACAAACAAAGATTTCGTCTGCGGTGTAGAGCTCGGTGAGGTCAACGGTTCTGGTTTGGGTTGGTATATTAAGCTCTTTAGCAAATTCAAGAATAGTGCGTCGGTTGATTCCTTCTAGTAAGTCAGAGGCGCTGTCTGGGGTAATGAGAGTGTCGTTGTTTACAATAAAAATATTGGCCGCACTTAGTTCACAAACATGACCGTGAGTATCGAGAAAAATACAATCATCGTAACCGCTGTCTAAGGCGTCTTGTTTGGCTAGGACTGAGTTTACGTAAGCTCCGTTCACCTTGGCGCGAGAGGGAATAACATAATCAGGAATTCTGCGCCAGACACTGGTCTTTAGCCGCATGCCGTCTTGGGGTACGATGGGTGTTGCTTCATAGATAAACATGCTCAGGCTGGTGTTTAGCCCGCGTGATTTAGTGCCTGGTACCAACTCATCAACGTGAACCGTGGCACGAACAAAAACATTGTCTTGCAGATTGTTAGCTTTAGCCAATTCTATTACTGTTTGCAAGAATTTCTCGTAAGTCCAGTTTAATTCAAAGGTGTCTATCCCGATGATGCGAGCGGAATTAATTAAGCGTCTGTAATGATCAGGTAGACGAAAGGCAGCTAAGCCTTCTGGTGTTAAGGATATCGGAAAGACAGTATAAACACTAAGACCGTAAAGTACGGCAGAGCTGGCGATGTTCAAGTTTGCGTTCCCGGTGTCTACAATCTGGTCTTTAAAGAAAGATTTTGGATAAAGTTTAGCCATATTACTTAAAGAGTAGCATTTCTTTGAGTGCTTGAGAATACTGGTCTGCGGGCAGGGTTTGGGTCAGTAAAAAGGTTGCTTTTTTGCTGTTAATGCCGTATAGTGCTGTCACTTAAATAAATTATATGCCGATAACAAAAGGAGCAAAAAAAGCCCATGTTCAGTCACTAAAAAAGCGAGTATTTAATATTCGTCGTAAGGGTGCCATGAACGATGTGGTGAAAGATGTCACAAAAGCTGTTACTGCCGGTGACGCCAAGAAAGCTAAGGAGCTATTACCAAAAGCTTACAAGGCGATTGACAAGGCTGCGAAAAGAGGAGTTATCAAAGATAATACCGCCGCTCGCAAAAAGTCACGACTAACAGCAAAAGTAAAGACTGTAAAATAAATAAAAGAAAAAACCAGCTGATGCTGGTTTTTTCTTTTATTTATAGACTCCTCACACTAGCATAAGTGTGAATTAAATAATTGCGCACATGCTAAAGTATTGCTAATATCTTTTTATGTACGACATTATAATCATTGGTGCCGGATCGGGAGGACTCAATGTTGCTTCTTTTATGAACAGTATCGGCCTTAAGGTGCTCTTAATTGATAAGAGTGCTGATCATATTGGTGGCGACTGTTTGAATACTGGTTGTGTACCTTCAAAGGCTTTGATACATGTGGCTAGAAAATTTAAAGAAGCCAAAGACGCATCCAGGTTTGGTCTAAAAACAGAGGGTGAAGTTAATCTTGATGAGGTTATGGCGTATGTAAAAAGTACGCAAGATATTATTCGAACCCACGAAAGTGCTGACCACTTTCGTTCTAAGGGTATGGATGTGGTCCTTGGTGAGGCGAACTTTGAATCAAAAAATTCGGTTAAGGTAGGCGATCAAGTGTATAAAGGAAAGAAGATAATAATTGCCACCGGCTCTCGACCGCGAACACTTTCAATCCCCGGTATAGAGGTGGTGCAGGAAGCAGGAAGATTGTTTACCAACGAAAATATTTTTTCTTTAACGTCTTTACCGAAAAGATTGCTGGTGATTGGAGCTGGTCCAATCGGGATTGAGCTTGGTCAAGCTTTTCGTCATTTTGGTTCTGCGGTCGATATGGTGACGATTGATGACAGAATACTGCCGCGAGAAGATGGTGATATTTCTTCTATTTTATTTGATCGTTTAATCAAGGATGGAGTTAATTTTCACTTCAATAAAAACTCATTGCGTTTTGAAAATGGAGACACTTTGGTGATCGAAGATAGGGAT
This sequence comes from Candidatus Nomurabacteria bacterium, assembly GCA_023898525.1. Classification (NCBI taxonomy): domain Bacteria; phylum Candidatus Nomuraibacteriota; species Candidatus Nomurabacteria bacterium. Next base: position 578,748 of record CP060227.1, on the reverse strand, counting down.
AACAAAACTAATGATACGATAACTTTCGATGCGGTTTTGGTATCAATTGGACGGGTGCTAAATACTGAATCTCTAGCTTTACAAAAAGCCGGGGTAGCAGTAAATGAGCGCGGCAAAATTGTGGTTGACGATTATTTGCGGACTACCAACAAAAATATTCTTGTTTGCGGAGACGTGGTTGGTCAGCATCAGTTTACCCACGCGGCGGAAATACACGCTGGAGTTATCATCAGAAACTTCTTAACTCCTTTGTTTAAGAATAAATTATCAACCGACGCGATTTCTTGGGTTACTTATACTTCTCCTGAGTTAGCGACTTATGGTTTGTCAGAAACAGAACTACAAAAGCGGGGGATTAAATACGCGGTGCTCGAATCTTCATTTGCTGAAGATGATCGGGCTATTACCGATGATGCTAGGTATGGTCATGCCAAAATGTTTGTTGAGACCAGTTCTAAGAAAATATTGGGTGGCACAATGGTGGCTCCTAATGCCGGAGAGCTGATCCAGGAATTAATCTTAGCAACCCAAAACGATTTGACCGTGAATGCTATTTTTAATAAAACCTATCCTTACCCAACCGCAGCAAGAATAAATAAGCGCTTGGTGGCAGAAGGTCAAAGACAACGCCTGACACCGAGAGTTAAAAGCATAATGCGGTGGTTGTATCGTTTGCAGGCATAAAAAAATAAAAGGCCGCCCAGCCCGTCATTTATGACGGGCTGGGCGGCCTTTTATTTTTTTATGCCTGATCCTTTGTCTTTTTATGATGACGGTGGACAAACCAAGCAATCAAACCAAAGAGAATAACGGTTGGAATGATCAAATAAGGATTCATTAATGATCCACCGAGAAAGATGTAGGCGGTTAAACCAGGAATTACACCGAGCAAGGTTGCGCCGATATAGCTACTGTAACGGATGGCGGAGAGTCCAGAAGCATAGTTAACAAAATCAAAAGGGAAAAGAGGAATCAGGCGCAAGGTTAAAACTGTTTCAAAGCCACAGCAGCGCAGTTTCTCATCGTATTTTTTGATAAAGGCGTTTTGGTTCTCTTTGACAAAGTTACGACCAAAGTAGCGGGCGGTAAAGAAGGCGACAGTAGCAGATAAATTTTCACCTATATATGTATATACCCAACCCATGACGGGTCCAAATAGAACCGCCGACAAAGGGGTCATAATTGAGGCTGGAAAAAATACTAAAGGTCTAATGGTATATGCGAGTATAAATACTAGTCCAGACCACCAACCTAGACCGGCTAGGTTGCTTTGAATGGTTTCAATCGATATGCCATGGCTTAGATAGTAGTAAATGGCGGCAAGTATTATTAAAATCCAAAGCGCACCAAGAATATTTTTTATGTTTAAATTAATGGGCATTTTGCTCTAGATTAAGAATCCATTAGTTTGATAATAGCCTTTACTTTTGGATGATCTATTAAAGGTGTGTAGCACATCATCTGGCCACAGCGCTTACCTTCGACTAAGCCCGACATTTCTAAGATGCGAAGATGTTGCGATACAGCTGACATTGAGGTATCAAGAATGGCAGCCAGTTCGCTAACACATAATTCCTTTTCTTCAGTTAGCATTTTGATAATCCGAAAACGATTTTTGTCGCCTAAAAGCTTGAAGGTTTCAATCAATATAACATCATCGACTGATGTGCTGAGTTTTTTTCGTAAGGCTTCAATTTTTTCTTTTTCTAACATAGTGATTTAATTACTTGCGTGATTACTAAAATATTAACATGGAAGGGTGTAAGTCTTCAAGAGGTGGGTGTATTATTGAGAATGATGATAGATAACAAAAAGTACAACCTACCGACCGCTATAGTAGTTTTTGGTGGAACCGGCGATCTAGCTCAGACTAAGCTTTTTCCAGCTTTACTTGATTTATATGTGACAGGAGCTTTACCAGATAAATTTGTAATCATAGGCTTGTCGCGTAAAATTCTGTCAGATCAAGAATATCGAGATTTTGTAAAAGAAAGTATCAACAAAAAAGGACATCAACATGACAGTGAGGCTGTGTCTGAATTTTGTAGTCACCTGCGCTACCTCGACGGTAGCTTTGACGACGACGAAGCCTACACCAAGATCAAAACAGCTTTGCTAAATTATGATACTGAAATAAAGCAATGCACCAATAAGTTGTTTTATTTAGCGGTGCCGCCACAGTATTACAATATAATTTTTGAACAATTAAACGATAGTCAGGCCATGGCGCTTTGTGACAATCATGATTCTTGGTCACGACTTTTGGTTGAAAAACCATTTGGTCGAGACCTGGAGACAGCTCAGGTTCTTGAAGACAAACTTTGCAATTTGTTTACTGATGAACAGGTGTACCGAATTGATCACTACTTGGAAAAAGATGCTATTGAAAATATCATCTCCTTACGTTTTGCTAACAGTATTTTGACTGATTCTTGGAATAAAGACAATATAGAATCAATTGACATTCGTCTTTTGGAAGAAAAGGATGTTTCTAATCGTGGATCATTTTATGACAACATAGGAACTTTACGAGACGTTGGGCAAAATCATTTGCTACAAATGTTGGCTTTGCTTACCATGTCTAAAGTCGACGTGCATGATGCAGCTTCAGTAAGGAAAGCCAGAGCCGAAGCCTTGTCTTCACTCTTGAGTCAGGGCCCGGATCGGGTAGTGCGAGGGCAATATGAAGGGTTCACTGAAACGTTGGGTGTGGAAGAGGATTCGGAGACTGAGACATATTTTAAGATCTCTTTTGTGGCTAAAGATTCTGAGTGGTCAGGAGTACATTTTTCGCTTGAGGCTGGAAAAGCTTTGGACAAAACTATTAACGAGGCAGTCATTACTTTTCGCTCAGCTGATAATTGTAACTGTGCGTATACGGAGGAAGTGCATCAGCACAAAAATGTACTCAAGATACAATTTGCTCTCGAACAACACATCTGTCTCTCAATGTGGATGAAAGAGCCGGGTTTCGAATTTTCTCTTAAAGAACAAAAGTTGGTGCTGTTGCACGAGAAGACTACAGATAGCTATTCACCCGAAGCTTACGAGCGAGTCTTGTATGACTGTATTTCTGGTAACCAAACTCGGTTTGTAAGTAGCGATGAAGTGGAGGCAGCTTGGCGTTTTGTGACTCCGATTATTGAGTCATTTAAAAATCTGCCGCTACTCAAATATCCGAAAGGAAGCAGTGGCCCAACTGATGCCAAATAGTATTTGTTAGCTAATATATTTATTTTTTATGAAAAAAGAAATTGGTTTTATCGGACTTGGTCGCATGGGTTTAAATATGACAGCTCTGTTGGTAGAAAAAGGTTATAGAGTAGTAGGGTTTGATCCAAACGAAGAAGCGCAAAAGGCCGCCAAAGCAGCTGGAGTGGAAGTGGTTGAGAATTATTCTGAGATGACGGCCGCTTTGCCCGAAGACAGGGTGGTGTGGCTAATGGTGCCGAGCAAACTGGTCGACAGTGTCCTTGATGAACTAATACCACTTTTGGCTAAGGGTGACACAGTGATTGATGGTGGGAATAGTTTTTATCAAGATTCACTCAGACGACATAAAGCTTTAGTGGAGAAGGAGTTGAATTTCTTAGATTGTGGTATGTCTGGCGGTATGGAGGGAGCTCGGTATGGAGCTTCGATTATGGTTGGTGGAAAGCCGGAAATATTCGCTGAACATGAACATATTTTTGAGACACTGGCAGCACCAAATGGGTATGCGCGAGTAGGTAATGAAGGAGCGGGACATTTTGTAAAGATGGTGCATAACGGCATTGAGTATGGCATGATGGGGGCGATTGCAGAAGGTGTGACTGTGTTACATGAACATGAAGAAGAGTTTGGTATTGATCTAAAAGAGGTGTTTAAACCCTATGAACACGAAAGTATTATAACGAGTAAGTTAGTGACCTGGCTTAGACAGGCTTATGAAGAAGGACAGATAGATGTGGTGGCTGGGGTGGTACCAACCGGTGAGACAGAATTTGAAATGGAACATATCCTGACTATAGGAGAGACAAAAGTCCTCAAGGCGGCCCTAGAGCAAAGAAAAGTTACTCGCGAAAAAGAGTCTTATTTAGGTAAGTTGGTAGCTTCTATGCGTAATCAATTTGGTGGACATAAGGTGGTAAACAAGGATTAATATGGAGGTTATCCGATCAAAAAATCCAGCCGAAGAAGCCGGCAAAGCGTTGCAACAATTGTTAATTAAATATAAAGATCAGTCTGTTCTACTCATGCTTTCTGGTGGCTCGGCTTTGACATTACTGGATCAAATAGCTGCAGAAAGTTTAAGTGAAAACCTGACACTGACAGTTCTGGATGAACGCTGTTCTTCTGACGAAAATATAAACAACTTCGCTCAAATAGAAAAGACAGAATTTTATAAACGGGCGTCAGGTAAAAAGGTAAAGACTATTTCCACCAAAGTTTATGATAACAATGGTTGCCAAGAGGTTGCAGAAAAGTGGGAGACTGAGTTGAGGGAATGGCGACAAGAGAATCCTTCCGGAATTATAATTGCTACGGTTGGGATTGGTCTAGATGGCCACACGGCCGGTATCATGCCGGGAGATTATGCTAATAGCTTTGCTTTGGGTAAGTGGGCGGTGTCATATGAAGTACCAAAAGAGGTAAATGAATACACTAAGCGTATCACCGTCACCCCAACTTTCATGATTGAACAAATTGATTTTGCTATCGTCTACGCAGCCGGTAAAGAAAAGCAGGTTATTGTAAAGAGGTTGGAAAACGATACCGATTGTAACCAAGGTTTGACACCAGTTTGCATCTTGAGAAAAATGAAGAGTACATGGTTGTTTACAGATATAGATACTGACTAGGACTCAAATAAAAATAGACTACTTGCGGTTAAATTTTCTATAACCAAGATAGGCTACTATGGCGATAAAGATACCGACATAGATTTGTATAGTTAAGTCCATATTGGGCATATAGGCTAGAATGAAAGCAAAAGGGGAGATACCAATAATTGTGGCGGCGGTATAAGTACTTAATTTCACGGTCGAAAATAATCCAATCGCATAACTTAAAATATCCACCGGTATCATCATGCGCAAGATGACAATTTGCCAAAATATTTGTTCATCACCAAAAATCTTTTCGTACCTAGAGATTTTTGATAGGTCAATGTACTTGCTTAATATTGGTCTGCCAAAGCGACGAGCTAACATAAAGGCGATTATTGCTCCGATTGTCCATGCTACTACACTTAAAAGCCCAGTGATAAAAGCCCCCCAAAGGCTGGTCGCAATCGGTATCAAAGGGACAGTTGTAATTGGGGCAGCTACAGTGGCGATTATTCCCAATAATACATAGATGAACATGCCACTGAAGCCAAAGTTCAAGTACGCTCCAAGTTCAGCACCAAAAGATTGGCTTACATATAAAGCTAGACCAAACAAAATGACTACAATGCCTAAGCCTATAAGGTCTGAATGTTTATCATGCACTCATTGATTAAAGCATATTTTTCAGAAGTACGTATAGTGTAGTAAAAAGGTGTAATCTTTGTATAATAAAGTTTATGAGTCGTGACTATAATAATGGTGAACGAAATAAACTGGCTTTAAATATTTATTTCGGAATGCGAGCCTTTGTGGCTTTGTCGGTGTTCGTTTTTCTTTTCTATGGTGAGTGGGAGTCAGCGGTTAGTGCGGTATTTATATTGCTGCTTATGATAACCCCTTCCTTCTTGCGGATGCAGTATCGTTTTTACATGCCGTTTGAACTCGATTTTGCCATCGTGGTTTTTATTTTTCTCTCTTTGTTTTTGGGTAGTCTAAATGATTTTTATGAAAAATTCTATTGGTGGGATACGGTGCTTCATTTTCAATCTGGCATATTGCTCGGGGTGGTAGGGTTTGTCATGGTTTATATTTTGAACGCCAGGCGATCAGATAAACTCACTATGAGCCCCGGTTTCATCTCAGTGTTTGCCGTTTGTTTTTCTTTAGCTTTATCTGTGGTTTGGGAAATTTACGAATATGCAGGGGATACTCTGTTTGGTTACACAATGCAAGAAAATGGCTTGCCCGATACTATGTGGGATTTTATCTTTAATGGAGCAGGCGCTATCATTGTTGCTACGATTGGTTATTACTGGATGAGGCGAAGACAGAAAATCCCGTTTGCACCAAGAATTTTAAGAAAATTTTCTGTAGATCATAACAACGATTCAGAACAGGTTGGTCAGCAGACATTGACAAAAATGTGATTCGTGTTATTATGAGTCATATATTTTTGTTATTTAAGGGGATGAAATGAGGATTATTTCTGTAATTCTTATAGTAGTTATTTTGACGTTTTGGGCGGTTACTGGTAAGTCTAGTATCAAATATGAAAGTGGCGGTCTAACAATCCCACTTCAGGTGACTTCTTATTCATTCTATCCATACAATATCCATACAATATCCATTCTGAAAAAGAATGGGAGTTTGTTGTAGATTCTCTTACTCGGCTAGTCTACAGCGAAGTCTGGGTTGATAAATGGGATCCTAACAGTTGGCCTGCGGTAACGTATACTGTATTGACCAGAATGTTCTCAGAAAAATTTCCAGATAGAATGATAAATGTCATCTATCAAAGAAATGAAAATCGCCCAGGTGATATAAAATGTCAGTACGATGGAGTGTGTACTGTGCAGTTCAGCGAGTTATTGCAACCAAAATATTTCAACAGATATGTTGAAATTGAAAAAGTTGTGGTAGATGTGTTGACTGATCGCATAGCAAATCCTTGTCCGGGTGCAGTTTTGTACTACAACCCAGACATTGTGGAGACTCCGCCAGAGTGGGCAAAGCGTGAATTCTTTGTCTGCAGAGCGGGGAGCCACCTCTTTTATTCTGAGGGGTAAAAACAGCAGTAACAAAAATATTGAGCCAGTTGCCATGTGCAGCTGGTTTTTTCTTTTCTTATATTTACCAATTTTTATGACAGCCGACCAAATGGTCGTCGACAATACCAATGCTTTGAATCGCTGCATAAATAATAGTGGAACCGACAAAATTCATACCGCGTTTTTTCAAATCCTTACTAATCTCATCTGAGAGCGGGGAAGTGGCGGGTACGTCCTCTTGCTTCGTCCAATTATTTTTGATGGTTTTACCGCCTGAAAAACTCCAGATATATTTATCAAATGACCCAAACTCTTTTTGTATTTCCATGAATACCTTGGCGTTTCTGATGGCTGACTGAATCTTTAGGCGGTTGCGGACTATCCCTTCGTTATTCATTAGTTCTTCAATCTTTTTTTCATTGTATTGAGCTACTTTTTGAACATCAAAATTATCAAAGGCTTGGCGGTAATTATCACGTTTACTCAAAATTGTCCGCCACGACAGACCAGCTTGGGCGCCGTCTAATATTAGTATTTCAAATAAATGTCGATCATCATGTACCGGCTTACCCCATTCGTTATCGTGATAATCAGCCATCAATGTGTCGTCTTCAGAAATATTCCAACAGCGCTTTTTTTGTTTATTCATGTTGAGTAACTACAGTTTCTAGTGTGCGTGACAGTATAACATTAACAGTAAATAAGAGTTTTTTTAGATCCGGGTTGGAGTCAATCAATTTCCCAAAAAAATAGGTAGTAGTGTTTACCTATCTACAGCAACGGTTTTGGGCGTGTGTACCGCTTTAAAACTTTGTCCCAGAAAATATACAAGTAAGGGACGCCTTGGTTGAGTAAAAATAACGAATCAAACAGAACAAAAGTAATATCGGTTGGTCTGATGTCAAATAGATAAAGATGAAGCCCCCAACTTATTGAGGGCTTTAAAAGCATAGAGGTTAAAAATTACTTTACTTATTCAACTCATTCCAGTTATCTTTAGCCGGTAAGGCTTGAGAGCCGGTTTTGCAGAGAGGACATTCTTCTTCTGCCCAGGTGGGCATGTGTTTGCTGATCAGGGAAATTATTTTTCGGTTATCAATTTCACTTTGTCCAGAGCGATTCACTAAGGTAACTATATAAGGCATTACTGTTGCGTTAGCCTTTTCTGCAGCTTCTGCTGTTAGCCCGATACTTCCACCGGTGGTTACTACGTCCTCACAGAGCAAGATTGTGTTTCCTGCTAATAGGAGCAAGTCTTCGTCTGTAAAAACCATTGATTTAACCCCATCTTCGTCGGTGTATTTTGCCGGTGAAGCATAAAAGCGGTCGCTTCCAGTCTCATTTACTACATGCTGACAAATCAATTTTGCTAATTTTGTAGCACCGGTTTGTGGGCCAACTACGCCATCGATATCATTTATCGCTCCTCCATAATGTTTTAGATACATTTCCAGCAAATCAGCTGCCGCTTCATTCAGTAGTGGTTCATCAGCTATTATTAACCGACTGTTAAAGAAACCGTTTGAATGTTTTCTGCTGGTAAGTAGGGCATGTGGTTTTGTATTGTCACCACTATGCATCCAAAAAGCTTTTTTATCTTGATATGCTTCAATCCATTTTCCTTCACATCTGTGCATAGGACACCTCCTAAAGTTGTAGTTTGTATATATTGCTCACTGTGTCGTATTTCCGTTTGCAACAGTATCTAAGTTTGTATAAAAAGGCAAGGAATTTACTTTTACAAAGCTTATGACTTGTGGACTCTGTGGTTCTGGTATCAGTGCGGAAGAAAAGTATAAAGCATTAAAAGATGGCACTACTGCTAAGTACATCTATTACGGGTGTGGTCGCTCTAAAGACCGCCACTGCAAGAATCCATACATGCGGGAAGAAGAGCTTACTGAGCAGTTCAGCAAGCTCATGGACAAGATTAATCTCAATGAGACAGGAGTACAGGTTAAATTCGAGGAGGAGTTGAAGCGATTCAACAAATTCCATAAAGGGGTGCTCGGCATCAAGGGGAGGGCTAGCGATCATCAAGATATAAACCTCAGAGACTACGCCAAGTACGTGCTAAAGGAGGGTTCAAATGAAGAGAAGCGGGAGTTGATGGGATGCTTCAAGTCTGAAATCAAGCTTAAAAATAAAATGGTCATCCTCGAAAATTAGTGTAAACTTGTGTTAAGTTAGCAATTATGCCAACGAACCACGAAAAAAAGCTATTGGAGCTGCCAGACATCCTGACCTTGCAACAGGCCTGTGATGTTCTCAATTGCCACCCCAACACGCTTCGTAAGTGGGACAATAACGGTGTATTAAAAGCACTACGCTTTGGTACAAGAAAAGACCGTCGCTACCGTAAAGAGGACATCATCAGTTTTTTAACCAAGAGCAACTAATTTTATGAATGAAGAAGAAACAAGAAATCGTCTCATTCGCCCTACCATAGTAGGTGCTGGATGGAATGATCACCAGATACGAGAGGAGTACCCATACACGATGGGCCGCATTCACGTTAGCGGACGTGTTGCTAAACGAGGAGAAAAGAAGAAAGTAGACTTTCTTCTTGAGTACCGACCAAATCTTCCAATTGCTCTTGTGGAGGCAAAGTCGGCTGCCAAAGATCTTGGTGCAGGAATGCAGCAGGCTCTTGGGTACGCATCAGCGCTCGATGTCCCATTCGTTTTCTCGGCAAATGGTGAGGGTTTCCTTTTTCATGACCGAACTGGTCTCTCACCAGAGACTGAGACTACTCTCACTCCTGACCAATTTCCATCACCAGATGAATTGTATGCTCGATACCTCACATGGAAGGGTGAAGCTGAAGCTGTTAAGAATGTAATTGAAACCCCACTATATTCTGACGACCCAAACAAATCGCCACGATATTTCCAACGTATTGCTATTGATCGAGCAGTTGAGGCTGTAGCGCGTGGTCAGAAACGCATTTTACTCGTTATGGCTACTGGTACTGGAAAGACGTACACTGCTGGACAGATTATTTGGCGTCTTTGGAAGTCTGGTAGCGCAAAGCGAGTATTGTTTTTAGCTGATAGAAATATTCTTGTTGACCAAGCACGCATTAATGACCTCAAGCACTTTGGTGATGCACTAACTAAGATTTCACGACAGAACTTCAATGATCTAGGGTCACTGATGTCTCATGAAATATTCCTTAGTCTCTACCAAGCAATGAGTGGCAAGGAAGAGGAAGAGAAACTCTTCAAACGATTACCTTCAGATTTCTTCGATCTTATTGTTATTGATGAGTGTCACCGAGGTAGCGCTTCAGAAAATAGCGAGTGGCGAGAAATTCTTGAGCACTTTACTGGAGCAACACACCTTGGTCTTACCGCTACACCAAAAGAAACCGCTGACACCAGCACCTCACACTATTTTGGTGACCCTATCTATACCTACTCACTCAAGCAAGGTATTGATGATGGATTCTTGGCACCATACAAGGTTATGCGGGTATTACTCGATAACGATGTGACTGGCTGGCGCCCTGTGCCAGGTACCGTAGATGATAATGGGAATCCAGTAGAAGATCGACTCTATGAACTTCGCGATATTAATAAATCCGTTATCTTCCCACAGCGAGAGAAAGTAATTGCAGAAAAGATATTTGAGTACCTTGAAGCAGTAGAAGACCCATATGCAAAGACAATTGTTTTTTGCCGTACAACTGCTCACGCTGAACGTATGCGTAGTGCGTTAGTAAATGTAGCTGGTGAACGAGCCCGAGAGGATATTCGTTACGTCATGCGTATTACAGGTGACGATGAAGAAGGAAAGAATCAACTTGACCGCTTCATTGACCCAGAAGAGCGATTCCCAACAATTGTTACTACCTCGCAACTTCTCTCAACTGGTGTGGATGCTCAAACCTGCAAACTCATTGTGCTCGACAAGCCGATTGAGAGCATGACTGAGTTTAAGCAGATTATTGGTCGAGGTACCCGAGTTCGTGAAGACAAAGGAAAGATGTGGTTCACGATTATGGACTTTCAAGGTGCCACAAAACTTTTTGCTGACCCTGCCTTTGACGGTGTCGCTGAGCGTGTATTTGAAGTTGGAGAAGATGAAGATATTGCTGAAACTATAGAAGCGGAAGATCCAGAAGACATGTCAGTCGAGGAAAAGTTTGAAGAAGACGAACTTGTAGACGCTGTTATTTCACAAGGTTCAGAAGAGGTTGCAGAACGTCCACCAGTCTACAAACTCAGCGGCGTGCCGTACGCAGTGGTAAAGGAACAAGTGCAATACCTTGGTCCCGACGGCAAACTCCTCACACAATCGCTTACTGATTTCACCAAAAAGAATATTCTCACGCACTACCCAACACTCGAAAGTTTCTTCAGTGCCTGGCAATCAGCAGAACGTCGCCAAGCTATTATTGATAAAATTGATGCGAGTGGTATTCCGCTCGAGGAGCTTCAGAAGCAAGTTGGAGCAGATTTTGATTTGTTTGATCTCATCATGCACGTTGCCTATGATAAGAAGATGATGAAGAAGAATGAGCGTATTGAAGCGGTACGCCGCTCAAACTATCTTGATAAGTACAGCGGAAAGGCACGAGAAGTGCTTGAAGCACTTCTTGAGAAATATGCTGACGTTACTCTTAAAGACATTGAGAGCGTTCGAATTCTTACTCTAGAACCACTTCGTTCAATGGGTACTGATTACGAACTCGTATCGCTCTTTGGTGGAAAAGAAGGATACTTCCAAACGGTCGATGAATTACTCGATGTAATGTACGCACAATAATCTATGCTTACTCCCGCAACAATTAAAGCCATCCAGGACATCATGCGCCAAGATATTGGTGTTGACGGTGATGCGACTCGGCTATCGCAGATGGTGTGGCTGATCTTTCTAAAGATCCTCGATGATGAGGATCGAGCACTGGAAATTCGTAAGGAGAAATATGTCCCGACTCTTCCTGTGAAGTATCAATGGCGCACGTGGGCTGCTCCTATGGATGGAATGACGGGAGACAAGCTCATTGAGTTTGTAAACAATGATCTGCTTCCTGGGCTTCGCGATTTACCAAAGAATGGCAACCAACGTACCGACCTTACCCGTATGGCGTTTCAAGATGTCTATAACTTCATGCGTAAAGGGACACTGTTAAAGCAAGTGATAAACAAGATTAACGAGATTGACTTCAATGCCTCAAAAGATCGTCACGTTTTCAATGATGTATACGAGCGTCTTCTGAAGAGTCTTCAAAGTGCCGGAAACTTTGGAGAGATGTATACGCCACGAGCTGTGACGCAGTTCATTGTTGAAATGGTTGATCCAAAGGTTGGCGAGTCAGTATTAGACCCTGCATCGGGTACCGGTGGCTTCTTGGTTCATTCGCTTGAACACATGCGTAAGCAAGTGAAGTCGGTAAAGGACGAGCAGAAGATTCAGCAAAGTATTCACGGCGTGGAGAAGAAACCGTTACCGTATATGCTCCTTCTGACCAATATGATGCTCCATGGTATTGAAGAGCCGGTTACTATGCGTCGTGGCAATACCCTCGAGAAACCGATTCGAGACTACACCGATGCTGACAAAGTAGATTGTGTTGTTACAAATCCCCCTTTTGGTGGTACTGAAGAGCCAGGTATCGAAGCCAATTTTCCGAAGGAATTCCAAACCAGAGAAACCGCTGACCTCTTCCTTGTACTTATTCTCCGCTTGCTCAAGAAACATGGTCGCTCAGGTATCGTTTTGCCAGACGGTACTCTCTTTGGTGAAGGGATGAAAACTGCTCTAAAGAAGCAACTGCTTGAGGAGTGCAACCTTCACACCATTGTCCGTCTTCCAAAGAGCGTGTTTGCTCCATACACAAGTATTGCCACAAACCTCCTGTTCTTTACTAAAGGCGAACCTACAAAAGAGGTCTGGTATTACGAACACTCACTTCCAGAAGGTCAGAAAGCATATTCAATGACCAATCCAATCAGGGTTGAAGAATTTGAGCCAGTGAAAGAATGGTGGAATAACCGAGAAGAGAATGATCGTGCATGGAAAGTATCTATTGATGAGATTGTAAAGCGAAACTACAACCTCGATATCAAGAATCCACGTACCCCAGTTGATGTGCTTGAGTCTCCAGAAGAATTACTTGAAGTCTACCGAACTAAGAAAAAAGAAGTAGAAGTTACTCTCGAAAAAATTCGCGCTGTGCTTACCGAAGCACTTTCTCACCATGACACCAAGTGATGTAAAAATTGTTGCTGAGAATATCAATGACTTCATAGAAGTACCAGATGGAATAAATCGTCTACGAAAAGCGGTACTGACTTTGGCTATGTCTGGTCAACTACTAGCTCAAGATGAACAGGAAGGCACAGCACAGGATCTTTACAATGAAATTCTCAAGACAAAGGATGGGTTATTAGCTTCAAGTCGAAGAAAAAAGACCAGAGAAATATTACCTATTTCACAAGAAGAGGTACCCTTTGAAGTACCACAGTCTTGGAAGTGGGTACGATTGGTAGAGATAGGCGAAGTTGTGGGAGGAGGTACGCCATCAACTACAAAATCAACTTATTTCGTTGATCCTGATACTCCAAATTCTATTCCTTGGCTTACCCCAGCTGATATGCGCCAGCAGAGTGGAGTGTTTATTAAGTCGGGTAAAAAGAACATCACTGAAGAGGCATATAAAAAATCATCAACAACCTTGATGCCTAAAGGCTCTGTCATTTTTTCAAGTCGCGCTCCAATTGGTTATGTGGGAATTGCTGAAAATCCTCTCACAACAAATCAAGGTTTTAAATCTTTGGTACCACACTCGGGCATAAACTCTAAATTTCTATATTGGTTTTTAACACTTAGAGCTGATGATATAAACCTAAGGGCTACTGGTACCACATTTAAAGAGATATCTGGTAGTGCATTTGCGAATGAAGTCTTTGTCCTTGTCCCACCCAAAGAACAAGAACGTATCGTTGAGAAAATTGAAGTGGTAATGAAGCAGCTCGATGAATTAGAGTCACAAAAAAATGAACGTGATTTGATCCGTGTTCGTCTTACACGAAGTGCTATGCAAGCACTCGGATCTGCTGATTCGAAAGTTGCCTTTGAACAACTTACTGAACTAATCAAAACTCCACAAGATATCAAGGAGCTAGAAAACGCCATTCTTACTCTCGCCGTTTCTGGCAAACTCGTCTCTCAAGATAAAAGTGAAGGCACAGCTGAGGATTTGTATACAGAAATTCAATTAGAACTAAATAATAAAGTTAAAGGTAAGAAGTCAAAAGTTCTTGATGTTGCAGAGGGCGAAACGCCGTTTGAAATACCTGAATCGTGGCGCTGGGTACGTCTTATTGAGATTGGTAAACTGGATACTGGCAAAACTCCACGTACTGGCGTGAATGGAAATTATGGAGGAGAAATTCCATTTATTGGTCCCGGTGACATTCAGAACAGAACGATTAATTCATACTCAAAATTAGTTACTACTCAAGGTGCTTCAGAGTCAAAGTATCTTCACCCCGGCGACGTCCTAATGGTTTGCATAGGTGGCACAATTGGGAAATCGGCATACGTTGACGGAACCTATACTTTCAATCAGCAGATAAATAAAATCACGCCATTTCACACTGACGGTCGCTATCTGTCTTTTGTCTTTCAGACTGAATACTTTCAGAAATTAGTTTGGAGCAAAGCTTCTGGTGGAGCAACACCTCTTGTGAATCTTACAAGATGGTCATCTTGTATAGTGCCACTCCCACCCCTTGCTGAGCAAAAACGCATCGTAAAAAAGGTTGAAGAGTTGATGGAGATGGTAAGCACACTGAAGGCGGTTATTTAACATGATAAAGAAAATTGAGATTACTAACGTAGGACGTTTCAAATCAGCAAAAACTGATGGGGATGCACAGTTCTTTAAAAAGAATACTTTTATCTACGGTAAAAACACTCACGGGAAGAGTACTCTGACTGCAATCTTTCGCGCACTAAAGGAAAACAGAACAGATTATATTATTGGAAGGAAAACGATTGGAACTCAGAAACAGACAGTTAAAATTATTCCTGAAGTTACCACCCCAACAGGTGAATACAGATACACTACTGATGAGGCAAAGTGGAGTGCAGAATATAAGGACATCATCGTCTTTGACAATCACTTTGTAAGAGAAAGTGTATACACACAGAATCAGCAAATCGGACAGGAACAACAAAAGAATATTGAAGCTTTTATGCTCGGTGCTAAAGGTGCTGAGTATAACGCGAATATTACAAAACTCACTGAGCAGATTGCTGAAAATACACGAACTCAGACATCGGTTAGTTCAGAGTACAACAGAAACAAAAACCTATTAGGTGGTCTATCATTTGACGATTTTCTTGGACTTACAGAAGTCGCTGACATTGATCGCAAAATCGAGGAAGAAAAGAACTCTCTCGATAAGATTAAAAATTCTGAGTTGATATCGAGTAAACTCGGCAGTATAAAAAGTCTGCTTGAACGATACAGGGATTTTGATAGTACAAATATTTCAGAGAAACTTTCAGTAAATAGCGAGCTAGTCACTAAGCATTACGATAGTCATGTAAATCAGAAAGAAAGTAAACAGTCCTACAGTTCCTTCTTACAGACAGGATCAAAGTTACGTGCTCGAACTGAGAAAGAATACTGCCCATTTTGTACACAAGAGATTACTGAACCTTCGGTAAAAGAGTTCTTGAAGACTATCGATCTTATCTATAACGATAAGTACAGAACTTTACAGCAAGCAATAAAAGATGCTGAAGCATTATTTCCACAGGATAGCTTTACGGCAGAGATTAGTAGGATCAAAACTGACCTTAAGCAGGCAGGCTATGATTTAGCTATAGATTTTACTGATGTTGACGGTCCATATGGTTCTTGTGAGAAGGCGGTTGCTGATAAGAAGGATGATTTGGCAACTGATTTTGATACCACACCTTTTACAGATATTTCCTCGAAAGCTGTAGCGCATATAGCAACAATTGATAAAGAACTGCTTAATTTCACCAATCCAACTGAGAAAAAAGCGGAGTTGGAGACGTCGTTAAAATTACTGGAAGCAAACAAAGAAAGATTTAGTTCTTGGAAAGACAGATGTGAAAGCTATCAAAAAGCAAAGAAGGAAAACGTAACGTTAAGTGCTGAAAAGACTAAACTCTGGGAGGAGTATTTAGTCTACGCAAATGGCTTGTCAGCATCCATGTTACAGGATATCAATGACGTGCTTAGTGCTTGTAATTGTGATTTCACGGTCACAAAATTTAATTTTAAGGGAAATCAAAGGCAAGACTTACTTGTGTTAAGTATGTCAGGAAGCGAGATATCTAATGATGGAGACGACGGTGAAATGACCATTAAGAACGCTTTGAGCGACAGTGATAAATGGGTACTTGCTCTCGCGTTCTTCCTTGCTACTGTAAAGAACGATTCAGCAATCAAGGTCGTTGTCATGGATGATCCTGTTTCTAGCTTCGACTCTGATCGAAAGAGAATTATTCTTACTGAAATAAAGAGAATCTTAAAGGATACCGGTAAGCAACTAGTCCTCCTCACTCATGAAAAGGGTTTTTATCAGCTTCTACACGCTGAAAATTCTAGTGATGCAACCGCCACTTTCCTAAGATTGTCTATGGATACAACGAGTGGAACTGATTTTATAGCATGTAGTCCTCATGACGATGCTGAGTTTATGAGTGACTACAATTGTTGGATTGCAGATATGAAGAATGCTAATTCCTCACAGGATTTAGCTTTCGTAAAAAATGCTCATGCGAGCATACGTAAAGTAATAGAACACATTCTCAAGACTAAATATCCACTTGAGATTACCAAAGAGATTAACACTGTAGGTGACATGCTCACAAAACTAGAACAGCCAGGCGGTTCCTATGTAATGACAAGTCGAAGAACAAATATTGAGGCAATCTTAACTAATCAAGCGCACCACGATCACTCCGGTACAAGTCAATATCCTACTGCCCAACTCGGTATTGAAGACTACAAAAAAGACATAAGAGATGCTTTTGAGCTAATGAAGATACTCTAATAAAACCAAAAAAGTTCGGACCCTTCTAGGTTCGAACTTTTTGGTTTTACCTTATTTGGCAGATTGGCTCAAAATAAAGGCCTTCGGGTCTGCCGATAACAGGTGCTTTGTGCGGGCGGTCTCGGGCAAGAACCCACAAACCGTCAAGCAGGGTTTGACGTAATAGCTATTTGCAAACTTTTGTATTTCGACGCGTCTCGTGCGCAAAAAAAGTGACAAAAGTGACACAAAAACACCAGTGTCACAATGTGACACGCAAATGTCACTTTTTTAAGAAAACAACCACTCTCTTAAAGAGTGGTTGTTTTCTTAATACAGCTGTTGGTCTATAGTCCCTGCAACATCTGTCTCATCTGAGCAATTTCGGCTGATTGAGTTGAAACAATTGCCTGCGTCAGTTCGGCAATCTCATCACGCTCGATATATGGCTGCACGCTACGAGCCATCATAATCGCTCCCATGTGGTGACCAATCATATCTTCAAGGAAGACTCGGTCGAGTTCAGCACCTGATAGATTGGCAAGTTCACGCATCATCGGCATATATTCACCATTGTCAGTGTATGGCTCACCGTACCAGTCTTCATACCATTGCTTCATTTCAGCAATCTCCGCTTCTTGAGCAACGACGATATCTTCTACCAATTGTTTAATCTCAGGTTTTGAGCCACCACGTTCAATCACTTCGTTGGCGGTATCTACCGCTTCTTGGTGATGAGGAATCATACCTTCGATAAACTCACGTTCACTTGAAACCATCATGGCCATCATATGATCCATTTGGCTCATACCACCCACACCGTCATCAGTAGGATTGCCCATTAGTGTACCGTCAGGCATACGATGCATGCCCATTGGCACATTATCTGACATTTGTTTGTCGTACCCTCTGTCTCCGTAAGATTTATCTTTGTCTGTAATAGCATAACCACCAATTCCACCAATGAGAAGTGCGATGATAGCTACCAAAATAGTTTGATTGTTCATTTTGTTTAGATTAGTGAATAAAGTAGAAAGCTACTCACTAGAAAACTTTGGGGTGAAGGATGCCGTTTGAAAATAATTCTTGGAGTGGTCGGTATGAAAAACTGTATGTACGCTCACGCAATAATCTGGGTAGTATCGGTGCGGGTCTACGTTTGGGAGTGAAGAGATGCGGAGCAACGGTAGCTACTAATACCATCGCACCAGTTATTGCCAGCAAAAGAACAATGGTTGGGGCGACTGCCAGAAAGACAGACTTCCATGCTGCAAGATGGTCAGCTAAATCCATTGGGCAGATTACCTCCTCGTGTGCCATAAACGGACAGTCAGACATACCACCATGCATATCCATACCCATCGACATGTGGAACAGACTCACGAACATCGCACCGAGCAGAAACGTGAGAATAAGACTGGCTGTTAGCTTCATTGAGTTGATTATAGCAAAAAGCCGCCCCGTAGGGCGACCATCAGTGTCTTGTTGGAATGGTTAAGCTGCTCGGAAATACTCGTCTTCAGCGTCTCCCTCTTGGTAGCCCATCTTCTCCCAGAACCCTCGTGCCGTATCAAGCACATTGCTGGCGATGACCTCAAAACCGTGTTCATCCGCATAGTTGTGAATAGCAGAGACAATCTGGCGACCAAGACCAGCATTGCCACGCACATCAATACTGCGGATTTCAAAGACCTCGTCTTCGTTGGTGAACGTCAGAGTGAAGTTGTCAGCTTCTATCTCGTACGTTCCATCAACGTATTCAACTGGTAGATACTCACCAGTTGTTTCAGAAAGTTCGTGAATAAACTCACGTAGCCCCTCGTTCATTTGTTGTTCTTTCTCTGGTTTGTATGCTTCCATTGAAGGAGAATATAACACAAAACAAAGTTATTTTACGTATCTATGCCAAAGTTTTTGGATAAGATAACCAAGCAAGTAGATACAGATCAAGAACAAACCACTCGCAATCAAACCGAGTGTGGTACTGATGTCGATTACCTGTGTCAAAAACAGCATCACTACAATAGCTAGAGATAACCATATTTCGCCAAATGGTGCTTCAATCGTAAAAATGTTTCTAAAAAAGGTTTTCATCAGGACCTGTTTATAGCAATAGCTCTGACGCAATATCAGTCGCTACTACCGTTATGAGTGCGGTTGTAAGTTCATTTACTTGTCGTGCAAGGTCGGTATCTTGGAGTGCATTTATAAAACCTTCGGCTTGCTCCTTTGTGTACCCTTTTTCAATTAGTTTATTGATTACAAGTTGTTTTTGGTCGGCTAGTTCCATATTTTTTTAAGTGTACAGTATTTGATTATTATCAATAGTTTAAATCAAATTTAGTATTTAACTAAATCATCTACTTTTGCATACTCTATTCTTGTGGCATTGCCATCAAATATTTTGTCATCAAGTGAAACTCTTGGTGGCTTGCCACGAGCTGAGTATTCTAGTGTTTTAAATAAGTATCCAAGGAATGAACCTGTATACCGATAGCAACGTATACAAGCTTTTATCTTATCTGGCACTTCATCTTCATATCCTTTCCAACGATACATTTGCGGGTACTGATCTAACCAATCATTCGTAATATAGGTAACCCACTTAATAAGTTCTGCTTGGGCTAATACATTACCTTTCTGACTCAGACGAACGAGCAGAATAATCATCCGGTCTTGAATCTTTTTATCTTCATCACTTGCTTGGGCGATAAAGGTATACAACCTATTTCGATATCTCTTCAAAATTAAATCAACTTCTGACTGCCTCGCGTATTGCTTAGCCTGTTTATACCGATATCTAGTCCATCGTTTTTGATACGTACGATCTAACTTTCCAGTTATCACATCCCAATCAATACCGCCTGTATCTAAGCGAACGTTTTTAAAAGCGTACCGATATGCCTGTGGTGCATAGGTGTATATCCACGTACTACTAAATGTTTCTGGTTGATGTTTCTCTAGTTCAATAGAGATTTGCAAAATCGCACCCTTTAAGTCCATATCGTCTATAATACGTTTATGCAAAAGCCTGTATACAACGAGCGCTACTACAAAATCAAAGCTCTGCTCAAGAACAAGGATTTTCAGAGCGATATTGCACGGCTAAAAAGTGAGTTTGCTAAATATGACGTTCCTGTTCCTGCAGACGGTTTTGATTCATACAGAGAATACCTAAAGTGGAACGAAGAGTTTTGGCAAGTTTGGAGCAAGTATGAGCATTCAGATACCATCAAAGAGTTATGGGTGAAGTACGCCAACCCTGATGATAATAAAATTTATGGTAGTGAAGCCATGGACGATTTTGAAACTGAGAAAGCAAAACATGTCCCACCTATCTACGGACAATATCTAAGAGATGTTGCGGCGAAATATGGATTTGATTCTAAGGACGAGGAAATTCATGAGTTTCTCATTCACCATGTCTTTCTCGGTAAAGATGAGATAACCGACCCTTCTTTTACAGTTGTCCACGAACGTAATGACAAGACCGGCAAATTAGAGATGTTTGTGAAAATATTTCCATGGACTGTTAAGGATGACATCGTACAAGGTTGGAATTTTATACGCAGTGAGCAAGAGTTTATCAGGAAGGAATTAGACAGAAACCAAGAGTGGAAGAATTTTGATCGTGACTATCGTATTTATGAGTTGTATGAGCTGGCCAGAGAAAGGAAGGCGTCTGGTGACGAGCGCCACCTAGATGAAATAACTTATTCTTTGTACCTGAAAGAAACCAACGACCAAAAGATGGACATGGACAACATTAAACGTATCGTTGCTACTGTGCGAAAACGACTTGGACTTAATACAGAGTTACCGATCGATAACTAATACCCCGAGAAAGTGACACTGCGGTGTCTAATACGCTTACCAACTTTATTGGTAAGCATATTTTAATTATGAAAAAGATTATCTGGCGTACCGAAGTACGCACCGTGGATGAACTCATTCCACAAAAAGTAAACCCAAGAAAAATCACTGACACACAAATGTCAGCACTTAAAAAGAGTCTCAAAAAATTTGGTTTAGCTGAGATACCCTGCCTGAACAAAGACGGGACTATTTTGGCCGGTCATCAAAGAATGAGGGCGTTACAGCTATTGGGGCGAGGTAATGAACAGATTGATGTCAGAGTACCAAGTCGTCAATTTACTAAAAAAGAAGCGGACCAGTACCTCATCGGTTCGAACAAGCTGGGTGGTGAGTTTGATTACGATTTATTAAAGGAGTTCGACATTGACTTACTCACCGAAGCGGGTTTTGAGACCGTTGAGCTGGCTAGTTTTTGGGACGATAAAAAAGAAATTACTAACGATACGTTTGATGTTGAGAAAGAGCTGAAGAAAATTAAAACGCCAACTACCCAACTAGGTGACATCATTCATTTAGGCAAACACAAAATAATTTGTGGTGACTGCACTCAACTTGGCACCTTACAAAAACTATACGGCGATGAGAGAGCTAGCATGATAGCGTCAGATCCGCCCTACAATGTGGGATACAACTATAGCTCTGGACTTGGTGGAAAGAGCAACTACGGTGCAAAAGTTCACGACAAACGCACTTATGAAGAATATGAAAACTTCATTACCAGTAGTCTTGAAGCGGCTTTATCTGTCACTGCAAATGATGCACATGTGTTTATGTGGTCAGACCAAATCTATATCGGACTAATTCAGAGTGTGTATCGCAAGCTCGGTGTGAGTAATAAACGAGTCTGCTTGTGGCTCAAGAATGTACAAAACCCTGTGCCACAAGTAGCCTTCAATAAAGTATATGAGCCTTGCACATATGGAACACGAGGTAAGCCGTACCTTGCTGAAATGCGAACAGATCTGAATGAGGTGATGAACAAAGAAGCGACCACAGGCAATGATTTGCTGGAACAGTTTACAGATATTTGGGCAGTAAGACGTTTGCCTGCTCAGCAATATAATCATGCCACCAGTAAGCCGCCCGAACTACATCAAAAAGCAATACTACGTTGCACAAAACCCAACGATATCATCTTAGATTCGTTTCTTGGTTCTGGCAGTACACTCATTGCGGCCGAACAACTAGATAGGCGGGTTTTCGGTTGTGAGCTTGAACCCGTCTTTTGCGACCTTATCATCAACCGCTTTGAAAAACTTACTGGCATTAAGGCGAGGGTTGAAAGGGTATGAAAAAAGACAGTCACAGTGATCTATTCCTAGAAGAGATGCGTAAGATACCAATCGTTACTGTCGCTTGTGAGAAAGTAGGTATCTCACGAAACACTATCTATAAGTGGTTAAAAGATGACCCTGAGTTTAAGGAAAAGTTCGATGCCGCTTCAATAGACGGTATTGAACATATAAATGACTTAAGTGAAAACCAGTTGTTGCAACTCATTAAAGAAAAGAAGATTTCAGCGATTCGTCTTTGGCTAACAAATAATCACCAACGTTTTTCAACTAAGTCAGTAAAAAACACTGAGGTGGCAGATAAAGAACTCTCTGAAGAACAAAAGAGCACTATTGAACAGGCGTTAAAAATGGTTAACGGAAAGCAAAATTATGGACAATCTGAAACCTGAGTTGCTGCAAAGAATAATCAATGATCCGCAGGTACGGCGTGAAGTGACCAAGCAAAGCCACCGTTTATTTATGCCCGTGTATCTACATGACTATGTAAAGCATGTAAGCGGGTCATTTCATTCAGAGATGTTTGAGTTGACTGAACGAACTGACCTCCCCCTCACGGTAGTGGTAGCGTTTCGAGGCTCTGCTAAATCTACGATCTTTTCGCTCTCGTACCCTCTATGGGCTATTCTTGGTGTTCAGAAAAAGAAGTACGTGCTGATTGTTTCTCGCACTCAACAACAAGCGAAGCAACTTTTGCAACACATTAAAACTGAACTTGAGCGGAACGAGCTACTCAAACAGGATCTTGGACCTTTCGAGGAACCAGATGACGAGTGGCGAATGTCTTCAATTGTAATTCCTAAATACGATGCTCGTATCACTGTTCTATCTGTTGATCAAAGTATGCGCGGATTGCGACATAAGAGTTATCGCCCCGACTTGATTATTTGTGACGACATCGAAGACTTGGCATCAACAAAGACGCAAGACAGTCGAGACAAAACATTCAATTGGTTTACCAGCGAAATCATTCCCGCTGGTGATGATGATACGAAAGTAGTGCTCGTTGGTAACTTAGTACATGATGATTCACTCATGGTTCGTTTGCGGGAAGGGATTGAATCAGGCGAGATTGATGGATATTTCAAATCATATCCCTTTCTCGACACATTCGGTAATTGTATATGGCCTGAGAAGTACCCCACTCCTGAATCTATTGAAAAACTTCGCAGAAAAACAATTAACCAACAAGCGTGGGAGCGTGAATATTTATTGAAGATTATTCCTTCGGGCGATCAGATAATCGACCCGCTTTGGATATCCCATTATCATGAGATACCGAGAGATGTCGATCAACATGCTATTTTCGTCGGCGCCGACCTTGCGATCTCGCAGAAAACATCAGCTGACTACACGGCTATGATTCCTGTATTGGCCTGCACTAAGAATGATGAAAAATGCCTTTATGTTCTACCTGAGATAGTACACGCCCGCATGCGTTTCCCAGAGACCTGTAGAGAAATCAAAGCACTCGAATATAAGTTACGAACAAAATATGGACTACCCGTTAAGTTCTATATTGAGAATGTCGGCTATCAGGATGCTGTCGTGCAACAATCAAAAGAAGATGACGTTGATGTTATCGGAGTGACACCAATAGGCACAAAACAAGAGCGAATCAGCCTGACCGCTCCTGCGCTGAGTGCAGGAAGAATACGCTTTCCCTTTGGTAAGGCAGAAAAGCTAATTCAAGAGCTTATTAATTTTGGATCAGAAAAACACGATGATTTAGCTGATGCTTTTTCATTGGTTACCATTGAAACGATGGTGAACTGGAAACCACGGAAGAAAAACTCAATCTTGTTTGGCTAATTTAATATGTACACGCTTTTACAATCTCGCCATACTGATAGATAAACACATCGGCATCATCTTTATGGTCAGGTGCGTGTGCGCTTAGGATTTCACCAATCTTGTCGCAGTATGTTTGTGCTGCCACTTCGTTTGTCGGTACTTCTGGATTAGTAGATACTCGAATAAGAATCCCGTTCTCACCCTCATTAGCGACTACATCCACCCAGCGATCAGGTTCACTCTCTTCAAAAAGATATTCTGTTGCATATGCATTAAGCTCAGCTCTAATAGCTTCCATGTTAGCCGGTTGCTTTGGCACATCAGGCTCGACTTCGGTAAAGATCGAACTGATGAAAATGAAGAAGATAAAGACACCCCCGATTACTAAAAAGACCTTCTTTGTTAGACCCTGTTTTTTAACAGAGTCAGTTTGATTTGTATTCATATTGTTTGGACGGTTTTGTTTGTAAAGATCAGAAAGCAAAAAGCTCCTAACCAGGCCGACACGCCCCGTAAGGCAATGCCCATACCAGTTTCCCGATATGACCGTCCAAAGTAGCTCTGATTAGGAGTTTTTTACTTTGGACGGTATTTGATGACCATACCGCCTGCGAATGCCTGCGGGTTAGGTCGGGTTTGTAACGAACATAATAGCTCAAATATAGCTACTACGCACCTATAGTATCGCTGATCAGACTGTTTGCTAAGTGTGTGCAACGAGTATGTGACGCTTCTTTTAGTCTGCATAGCTATGCATCTCGTGCGGATCTGTCATTAATTAAATATGGAAACACAACAGATATCCGCTCGAATGAGCCACTCAATCGCACCGCCACCTATAGCGGTGCGTTATGTTTTATACGCTCGCAAAAGTACCGAGCAAGATGAGCGCCAAGCACTTTCTATTGAATCACAAGTGAACGAAATGATGCAGATGGCTGAGAAAGAAGGTCTCGATATAGTAGAAGTTCGCCGTGAAGCTCATTCCGCCAAAGCATCTGGCCAGCGACCTGTATACAGAGAAATACTAGAAGATATACGAAGAGAGAAATTTAATGGGATTATTGTGTGGCACCCTGACCGACTCAGTCGTAATGCTGGTGACCTCGGTGAGTTGGTTGACCTCATGGACCAAAAACTACTCGTTGAGATACGCACACATGGACAGACATTCACCAATAATCCAAGTGAAAAGTTTCTCCTCATGATTCTGTGTTCCCAAGCCAAGCTGGAGAACGATAACAAGAGTATTAATGTGAAGCGTGGCCTTAAGGCTCGGGTGGAGATGGGGTTGTGGCCAGCTCCAGCACCGACAGGGTACGTGAAAGAAAAACGAATGGATCGTAAATGCGAGACACTTATCGACCCAGAACGTGCACCTGTGATTAAAAAGGTATTTGAGAAGGTCGCGTATGAAAAGTGGTCTGGTCGCAAGGTCTATAACTGGCTTCGGTTTGAATTAAACTTCCGTGCTCTACCTAGTAAAAAGCATTTAAGTCTCGGCAATATTTACCGAATTCTTGAGAATCACTTTTACTACGGTGTCTTTGAATATCCTCGCAACAGTGGCAACTGGTATCAAGGGCGACATGAACCACTCATCACGAAAGAATTATTTGACCTAGTCCAAGAACAACTGAAAGGAAACGAATTAAAGACTCGCCAAGAAAAAGAGTTCGCTTTCACCAAGCTGATGATTTGTGGTTTGTGCGGATCTGGTATTAGTGCTGATGAGAAATACAAAAAGCTTAAGAACGGCAAGATTAACGCTCATGTCTATTACACCTGCACCAAAGCACGGGACAAGCACTGTAAGTGTGGTTACTTAAATGAGACTGATCTCATCAAACAACTTCAAAAGCTTGTCGATGTCGCTTCGTTCAGCGAGGGCGAAGTGATCAAGCGAATTAAAGCTGAGGTTGCTCGGTACAAGAAATTCAATCAGACCCTTTTGGGTGAGAAGACAAGTACTGATGCAAGTGAGATAGATGCGAAAAGCTACATAAAGTTCTTACTCAAAGACGGTACTATCGAGGAAAAGCGAGAGATACTTTCATGCTTTAACTCGAAAATAACCATGAATAACAAGGTTGTTAAATTACAAAGTCAGCCTAACTAGAGGTAGGGTACTTTACAAATATTACGCAGTAACATATACTACTGCATATGAAATTGTCAGATATTGCCCAAGTAACTCCAGGCTACGCTTTTCGCGGAGCTATTGAAGAAACGCGCAACGGCAATACACTGGTATTTCAGGCTCGTGACTTGGTACAAGGTGTCCCAGTCTCGGATGTGAGTTCATTGACCAAGATATCGCTTGACCTCCCTCCTGACGACAGGTACCTCCAAAAAAATGATGTTCTAATTGTGGCACGAGGTATGAAGGCTGGTGCCTTTCGTGCAGCTGTCTTCATGTCTGATGCTCAGAATGTTATTGCATCGGCATCTGTACACATTATTCGAATAAGTACGAGCAAGGTGCTTCCAGAGTTTCTATCTCACTACCTCAATTCAAAAGAGGGACAAGACTCACTGGCTAATATCGTCACTGGTTCATACATTGGGGCCTTACCCCGGCGGGAACTCATACACATAAAAATTCCAGTGCCAGAGCTAGAGAAGCAAAAAGCAATCGTAGCACTGCATGAAAACATTCAAGCCCAACAATCAATTGTCGATCGTCGCCAGTATTTAAAACAACAAATCGTCGAAGCAACATTTACTAACCTTACAAAACAACATGACTAAAAAATTCACACAAGAAGAACTCAATAAAGTACTCTGGTCAGCGGCTGATTCTTCCCGCAGTCAATTGGCGGCTGAAACGTATAAGGACTATGCGTTGCCGATGTTGTTTTTTAAGTATTTGAGTGATCAAAACAAAAAGAAGTACCAAGAGTACAAAGAGCGATTTGGCGATGACGAAAAGCGTATTGAGGAGAAAATGAAACTCGACCGTTTCTACCTACCTCCCAAATCATCTTTTGACTACATCTACAGCAAAATTGAAGAAGATAATATCGGCGATGAGATAAACAAAGCCCTCCATCGTATTGAAGACGCTAACAGCGATAAGCTCGAAGGTGTGTTTAGTGTTGATTTCAATTCAGAAGCACTGCTTGGCAAACTACCACAGCGAAATAAGATGCTTCGCAACTTGATTCAAGATTTCGCAAAAATCGACCTGTCTGATGTTGGAGATGACATCATTGGAAACTCATACATGTACATGATTGAGCGCTTCGGTGCAGCTGCTGGAAAAAAGGCGGGTGAATTTTTCACGACGAGGTCCGTAGCTCAGTTAGTAGCCATGCTAGCGCAACCTAAAGAAGGTGACCGTATAGCCGACCCTGCTTGTGGTTCGGGCGGCCTTCTGCTTTTAGCTGGTGAAGAAGTAGAAAAGAAAGGTTCAAAGAACTATGCGCTCTATGGGCAAGAATCTACTGGTGCTACCTATCAGCTTGCTCGTATGAACATGTTTTTGCATGGTAAAGACTCAGCCCGTATTGAATGGGGCGACACACTAAATAACCCGCTCTTAGTTGAAAATGACCAACTCATGCACTTCGATGTAGTTGTAGCAAACCCACCATTCTCCCTGAAGAAGTGGGGTGCAGAGCATGCAGAGTCTGATGCGTACAATCGCTTCTGGCGAGGAGTACCACCTAAAGACAAGGGGGATTTTGCATTCATTACCCACATGATCGAAACCGCTAAACCTAAGACTGGTCGTGTAGCAGTGATTGTTCCTCATGGTGTTCTCTTCCGAAGCGGTGCAGAGGGAAAAATTCGTGAGCAACTAATTAAAGAAAACATCATTGATGCGGTAATTGGTTTACCTGCTGGACTATTCCAAACCACGGGTATTCCAGTTGCAGTCTTAGTAATCGACCGCTCACGTGAGAAAGGTGGCGCTAACGAAATGAAGAAAGACATCTTCTTTATTGAAGCATCGAAAGAGTTTAAAGCTGGCAAAGCTCAAAACATATTTACCGAAGACCACATCAATAAAATTTACGATACATTCGTGAAGCGGAAAGATGTAGAAAAGTTTGCTCGCAAGGTTGACTTGGCTGAGGTTGAGGAGAATGATTTTAACCTGAACATCACACGGTATGTAGATACCTTTGAGGAAGAGGAGCCTGTAGACATTGAAGCGAACTTGAAAGAGCTGGCAAAGCTTGAACCTGAGCTAAAGAAGCTGGAAAAACAGATGGAAGTTTATTTAAAAGAATTAGGTATCAAATAATTTATGAGCAAGCTTAACGAACTACTTTCGCAAATAGACCCAAGCGCAAAATCTCCAACTAAGGAAGAACTGTGGGATCTGATCAAGGCATCGCTTGAAGAAATAGGATCAATCAATGAACTCTACAAAAAGTTTTTTGAAGGAGATAATGGGTCTGAAGCAGTTTTGCCTGCCATAGAACAAAAAATTCAGGATATTAATAATGCGTACACAAAAATCTTTCCCAACGGATCTATCGCAGATACTTCTGTTGTTAATGCACTACAAACACAAGTTGATGCTATTAAGGCCTATCACGCTGAACTGATTTCAAACCCAGATTCAATACAAACTGATATAAAGGATTCTCAACAAAAAATCACAGATTTTTATGTTGATTTGCTAGGCGGTGATGGAACCTCAGGTAAAGCAAAGGAAATTCGTGATTTCTATACAAAACTCACAGAGACTGACGGCATTGAAGAAGAGACAAAAAGAATATACACAGAAATCACCGAAAAATACGAAGAGTTGTTTGATGCTCCTGAGGGTGAGAATAGTGAAATTCAAAATCTTGAAGCTAACATTAAGAAAGCGGAGCTTTTTAAGAAAAAAATTGACACCGAAGTAACTCCAGAAATAGAAGAAACAAGAAAGTATCTTAAAGATCTGAGGACTGACATTGATACTAAGCGTGAAGATGTAAACTCTCTTCTATCTGATGCAACCACCAGAACTTTACTAAACGCTTACACAGAATCTAAATCTGAATATTCAAAGTTCAAGCGAAAAGAATTCATTAAAGGTGCACACATCGAAAATGTCCTTATATTTTTTCATAATATTTTAGGTCGTCACGTTGGCTCAGTTATGAACTATGCGATGTTCATATTACCTCTTGTAGGTGTGTCTCTCATTTTTGTGAATGAGAAGACTGCAGAAATAGTTCTCAATAGTCTCACTGCTGAAGGTGTCACTCCCTCTGCACTTGAGCTGATCTACGTAAAGACCATTATTTCAATTCCTTTAATCTGGATCGCATGGTACGGGCAAAGAAATATCTCTCAACGTAAACGCTTATTTGAAGAATATAATCACAAACTTAGAGTCGTAGAGATGTATCTATTGTTTAATACGGGAGACAAATCATATCAGTTAGACACTGCAAATAAGGACAAATTGGCTCAAATACTTCTCGAAGCTATTGAACATAATCCCGCAGAGCATCTTGGTCGGGGCGAAACAATAATTGACCGTGTTTCAGAACGCTTTCATGTGGAAGGGTTCTATAAAAAGATGAAAAATGAAGTTATTGAGAGCGTGAAAGATGTTAAAGATATAGCAACTAAAAATAGCAAATAATATGAGCACCTATACTAACAAAGCATACGTTGCGTTTGATGCTGATAACGATATTCGTTACTACCGACTAATGCAGGCTTGGCGAAAGACAGACGGCAGTGCATTTGGTTTTTATGACGCACATGATCTAAACAACCTAATGCCCTATTCTTCTGAGGAGACAATTAAGGCAAAGTTGCGGGAACGTCTTTCCAATACCCGTGTCTTTCTACTTTTGGTGGGTAACAACACAAAATATCTATACAAATTTGTTCGCTGGGAAATCGAACAAGCAATCAAAAAAGACATTCCTATAGTAGTTGTCAATCTAAACGGTAAAAGAGATAAGGATGATTTGTGTCCTGCCATTTTGACTGGGGAACTTGCGGTGCACGTAAGTTTCAATAAATCAATTGTGGCAAAAGCCATTCGCGAATGGCCAGAAGATCACAAGTCATATCGAGCACAAGGTAAGACAGGTGCATACCATTACGGTAATTCGATATATACAAATCTGGGACTATGATTTTACGCTGGATCAAAAAATGGAAACTGATTGTAGCTGACACAGTAACTGGCTTAGGTTTATTTTGGTTGGCCGTTGAGATGAGTAGCTACATGACCAGCGGGGTTGTTGATCATCTTTTCAAAGAACCGTGGTTTGCATTACCAATAATGGTGCTAATTTTTATTATTGCAATTTTAAAGAATAAACCGAAAACTTCTTTTTCAAGCAGGATTCGCAAAAAAGATAATTTTATTGAAGTTAAAGTTGGAGACGCATTTAAAAATAAAGGTGCTTTGATAGTACCAATAAATGATCACTTTGACCTGACTTTAGGCGGGAACGTTGCAAAGGCAAATAGTCTACAAAACAAGTTAATTTGTGACTACTACGGTGGGAGGCACGAGCATTTAGAGGCTGATATAAAAGATAAAGTTTCTCAAAATACTGAAAATCCAATTGGTACGACAGTTGAGGTGGAAAATAACAATAAGAGATTTTATTTACTAGCAAACTCACACAAACTAGAAAACAATCGTGTTAAGGCAAGTATTGATGACCTGATTACTTCGCTTGCTTCAGTTTGGGATTTTATTGGCAATGAATCGGGTAGAAATAAATATGTGACAATTCCTCTAGTAAATTCTGGCCATGGGCGTAATGCGTCGCTGACTAAGATGACGACAGCCAAGGAGATTATTGATAGTTACATTGAAGCTAATAAGCAAATTAATGTTTGTGAAAGACTCATCATAGCCATACATCCAGACGATATAAAAAACGGACTTGTTAATCTAGACGAGTTACAGGAATATTTGAACGCTGCCTGCAATCACTACAAGCAGGTCATCATGGCACCTAAGGAAAACGGTGACAATGTGCCTTCCCAAGTAATAGCTATCGACAATTAAATATGAGTAATGCTAAGAAAAAAGATACCTCACGAGACATCACCGAAGACTTTGTGCAAACAAGAGTGATTGAATGGCTGTCGAAACATCATTGGCGGTTAGTTAAGGTGGCTACCCTACGAGAGAAAGGAGTCGATATTAAAGCGGTCCACACACGATACTCACGCTATTACCTTATTGAGTGTAAGGGTTCAAATAATTCTTCAAGTGAAGAGGTGGCTTTTATTTACTCACTTGGCCAGATCATTACTCGCATGAACACTTCTGGTTCTACACGCTACTACTACGGTATTGCTCTGCCTAAAAAATCAGCCGACAAGGCTATCAAACGTATTCCATATCAAATTGCCAAGAAGCTCTTGCTTCATGTCTTTTCAGTCGATAAGCAAGGTAACGTGGTGCGGTATATGCCAGCTGACTTAGAGAAAATTCAAAAGTAATATGAAAAAAGAAACTTTAGTTAAAGGATGGTCTCGAAAAAAGCTTGGCGACGTGCTGAAAATAGGAAGTGGCAAAGACCATAAGCATCTCAAAGACGGAGATATTCCAGTGTTTGGAACAGGTGGTTTAATGCGTCACGTAGATACCCCGTTGCACGAAGGCGAGACAGTTTTTATTGGCAGAAAAGGAACTATTAACAAACCGTTTTACTACAATGGAAAATTTTGGACAGTAGATACGCTTTTCTATACCTACAACTTCAAGGACACTACTGCTAAATACATCAACTACGTTTTTCAGAAAATTAATTGGCTTAAATACAACGAAGCTTCTGGCGTACCAAGTTTATCTAAAACGACTATTGAAAAAATACCTTTTGATTTCCCTCCAACTGCAGAACAAGAGAAAATTGTTTCAATCCTTACTACATGGGATTGCTATATTAATGAACTACAAAGAACTATTCGTAAAAAGGAACAAACAAAGAAAGGTCTACTAGAAGAAGTATTGAATGAACGAATTAAAGTACCAGGTTCAAAAAGCGAATGGAAAACTTATACCATCTCCCAATTAGGAGTAACCTTTACTGGACTTACAGGAAAATCAAAAGACGACTTCGGTTTTGGCACACCATATGTCACATACATGAATGTTTTTTCAAACTCAAAGATTCATCCTGATCAATATGGTTTAGTTTCTATCCAAAAAGGAGAGAAGCAGAATTACTTAGAGTATGGTGATTTGATATTCACCACATCATCAGAAACACCACAGGATGTAGGTATGTCCTCAGTTTTCTTAGATGAAAGTAAAAATAAAGTCTTGCTAAACAGCTTTTGTTTTGGGTTTAGACCAAAACAAAATATTTTAGAGCCACGTTTTGCTCGTTTTTTGTTTAGGGGTAAGTCATTTAGGAAACATATGTTTAGAATAGCTCAGGGAGTCAGTAGATATAATTTGTCAAAAAACCAATTCTTGCAGACAAAGGTAAGTCTTCCAGAGAATACTGACGATCAAATCAAAATTGCTGAGATATTTGAAACTTGCGAACTTGAACTAGAGAACTTAAAAGACAAATTAAAACTTGTAAGAGAACAGAGAAAATACTTACTAGAAAACCTGGTTCACGGGAATATTAGAACAGTTAAATCATTATCAGCCACTAAATAAATTACTATGTTAGAAAAAGTACACTTTGACGAAGCCCGACAGTCTCAACTCACCACCCTTGAGTTACTGATTGCTATGGGCTACCAATACATTTCTGCTGAGGATGTGCTCAAGGAACGTGGTGGCGACACCAGCAATTTCATACTGGCAGATATTGCTGAACGTAAATTGATGGATATCAACGGATATGAGGTTGATGGTAAATCATACAAGTTTAGTGAGAAAGACGTTCGAGACACGATTGAAGAGCTTGAACATATCCAGTACGAGGGCCTGATTGATACTTCACAAAAAATCTACAACATCATCATGCCAACTTCGGGCGGTAAGACTATTAAGGTGAGTGCGGGTGGTAAGACGGTCTCAAAGAACTTTCGTTTTATTGATTTTGAACATCCTGAAAACAACTCCTTCCATATCACAGCTGAATATGTGGCCAGTGGTAAGCAAAACATTCGCCCTGATATCGTTTGTTTCGTAAATGGTATCCCATTTGCAGTTATTGAGAATAAAAAGTCTAGTGTTCCCGTAGTTGAAGCGATTAATCAGATGAATCGTAATCAGGGACCTGAGTTTTGCCCAAAACTGTATACCTTTACCCAGTTGCTTGTAGGGACAAATGGCAAAGAATTGCAATACGGTACGACTGGTACACCAAATAAGTTTTATGCTGTCTGGAAAGAAAAAGGTACAACACCAAAAGAACTAGACGCAAAGATTAAAAAGCTGATTGCAACACCAGTAGATGCAGAAATATACAAACAAGTACTGACTGATTTGAATGGATACACTACTGGCCATAAGCAAAAACTGAATCGGTTACCGACTGAGCAAGATCGAGGTATTTTGTCGCTTTTTGAACCTGCGCGTTTACTTGATCTCACAAAGAACTACATTCTTTTTGATGCAGGTGTTAAAAAACTTTCTCGCTACCAGCAGTATTTTGCTATCAGCAAAATGTTGAACCACATTAAAGAAACTGAGACTACTGATACAGGTATTACTCGTCGAAAAGGTGGTTTGGTGTGGCATACACAAGGGTCAGGAAAGTCACTGACAATGGTCATGTTCGTGAAGGCGCTGATTGAAAATCCTGAGATTAGCAACCCTCGGGTTCTAATTGTGACTGACCGAAAAGACTTGGATAAACAAATTCGAGATACCTTTAAAAACTGTAATCTCAAGAAAGAGGTTATTCAGGCTACCAGCGGACAAAACCTGCTTGATCTCATCAAGGATAAAAACCTCGGTGTAATTACAACGGTGATCGATAAGTTTGATTCAGCAGCTAAGAAAAAGGCTGGCTTTATTGATGACGATCAAAATATTTTCGTCTTGATTGACGAAGCACACCGTAGTCAAAGCGGTATCGCCAATCTTGAGATGAATCGCATTATTCCAAATGCGTGTTACATCGGCTTTACTGGTACCCCACTCATGAAGTCAGAGAAGGCTAGTTGGAAAAAGTTTGGTGGATATATCGACAAATACACGATTGATGATGCTCTGGCTGATAACATCATTCTTCCGCTTATCTATGAGGGGCGTTATGTGCCAATGGAACAGAATGCTGAGCAAATTGATAGACAGGTAGATCGAATTACTGAAGACTTAAACGAAAAGCAAAAAAGAGAGATTCAGAAATACATAAGTACTAAAGTTATTAAAGACAATCCTCAGCGTATTGTTGAAATTGGGTATGACATTGAAAAGCACTTCACGGAACATTTCCAAGATACTGGTCTTAAAGCACAGTTGGTTGCTCCTTCAAAGTATTCGGCTGTTTTGTTTCAGAAGTTCTTCCAAGACAGGGCGAAAATTCGTACTGCAGTAGTTATTTCAGACGAGCATGATGATGGTGACGAAGCAAACACCCATAAGGCTGAGGTGGTAAAGTACCTTGATAGTGTACGAAAGAATCACAGTAGTGTAGCGAAGTATGAAAAAGATGTGATTGATAGCTTTAAATACAATGATGATGGAATCGAAATCATCATCGTTGTAGATAAGCTTTTGACCGGCTTTGATGCCCCTCGAAATACAGTGCTCTACTTAGCAAAAGACTTGCGTGACCATAACCTTTTACAAGCAATTGCTCGTGTAAACCGATTGCATGAAAATAAGAAGTTGCCTAAGACAGCAGGGTATATCATCGACTACTCTGAAAATGCCAAGAACATTGATACAGCGATGAAGCTGTTTGGTAACTACGATGAAGAAGACGTGAAAGGCACCATGGTTGATGTGAGTAAGAAGGTTGAGGAGTTGGAAGAAAGTTACAGTCTTCTTCAAGACATCTTTAAAACTATTAAAGGCTCATCTGACGATGAAGAGTTTTTACAGTTACTGGATGATGCCCCGACCCGAGAGACTTTCTACAAAACTCTCAATGCTTTCATCAAAAATCTAAATGAGTGTTTTGTGCTTCAAGACTTTGTTCATGAGTTTGATAATCTCGATATGTACACTCGTGAACTTAAGAAGTTTATGGAGCTTCGAAAGACTGCTAGTTTGAAGTATGCAGACCGAGTTGATTTGGCGGAATACAAACAATCACTGGTTGGGATTCTTGATAAGTACGTAGATGCCCAAAGTGTCGAGCTTTTAACTAAACAAATCAATATTACTGATCGCGAAAAGTTTGAGGAAGCAATCGAAACACTAGGATCAGATAAATCTAAGGCAGAAGCGATTGCGGCACAGACTCAAAAGAACATTACTGAAAAGATGGATTCTGATCCTGAATTCTACGAGCGATTCTCAAAGAAAATATCAGACATCTTAAAGAAAATGCATGAGGGCAAAATGGCTGACATCGCTGCTCTTAAGCAATTGAAGCTAATTAGCGATGATGTTGTTAATAAAAAGGATGACAGTCTACCAACCGCGATTGAGTCTGTTAGTGGTTCAGATGTGTTTTATCGAAACTTAAGAGAATCATTTGGCAACTTTAAACTTTCAGAAGAAGAATTCGTTACAATAGTCCTCGATATTTTCAATATCGTTAAAGCAGAAGCTATTGTTGATTGGTACAAAAACTTAGATGTGAAAAGAAAAATCATGAATAAGGTTGATGATTACCTCTACGACACAGTAAAGACTGAAAAGCAGATTGATCTTACCAATGATGATATTCGAACCATCATAAACAATACACTTATGCTTGCTGAGAATAACCATGAAATCTTCTCCTAAACAGCAAAAAGAATTTATTTTTGGCTCATTCGTCTACTGCTACGACCTCATTAAACAAGATAGAAAAACCCTCAGCCTAACCGTTACTCCGGATATGCGGATTTGTGTTAAGTGTCCACATGAAGCTGATGATGAAAGAATTGAGCAATTCTTGAAAAAGAAATGGTTTTGGCTACAGAAACAACTGAACTTCTTTGGTAAGTACCAACGTAAAACGTATACCAAAGAGTATGTTTCTGGCGAAAGTTTCCACTACCTTGGCAGACAGCATAAGTTAATTGTTCGAAAGGGAGAGATAGATTCTGTTTCTCTTCTGCGAGGAGTACTAATGGTTTCCACCACTAAGGCATTAAGTGACGGTGTCCATACTCAAAAACTTGTTAAGCTTTGGTTTGATCAAAAACGACAAAGTGTTTTCGAAGAAAGATTTAACGAGATGCTTGAGCGTTTTGATTACAAACATACTCCAGCCTTGACTACTCGGGACATGAAGCGTCGTTGGGGTAGTTTTGTGAACAAAGACAAAATCATTCTTAATCCCAAACTAATACACGTATCAAAAGACTGTATTGACTACGTTATTGTTCATGAACTTTGTCATATGCGATACAAAAATCACGATAAGAAGTTCTTCGCATTTTTAGACGAGAAATATCCCAAGTGGGAGAAAAAGAAAGATAAACTCGAAGCTTTCGGAGTGCATATTCTCTAACAGTTGCTAATCGTACCCAGAAGCATAAAATGCCTAAATGGACGATTTATCATTCAGGTGGCCCCAGAAAGTCCTAAAATGGCTTGTGATTGGCTTTTTTAGTGTTTCTATACTCTATGGTCTGGTGACATGGAATTTTGATAATTTTTTGAATTTTTGGACTTGGGCAATAACTTTTATCACCGAACCAATTTTCAACTTCTATACTGAGCGTATGGAGCGATTGGTCACTATCGTACTTGAAGTCGCCTTCAATGTTGGCGATTAAATTTCCTCAGTATCATCAATAGTTTCTAAATACACCTCGCCATCTTTCAAGATCAGTTTGTTTTTAAGACTAATTAAAATATGTCTTTTTTCATCTATATCTCCGTAGGCGAGCAAATACTTCACGTATTTCTTAATGTCTACTTCTCTCTGCTCCTCATCAGAGTAAACTGGTGGTTTTCCCATAACATCACAGTTGAATTTATGTATGCGCTCAACCTCTTGTTCAAACTGACCCCTAAGACCTAAATCATCCAAAGATATTTTGTCGATTAGCTCACGTAATTTTTCGATTAACTTTTCTTCTCGGATGTATTTAATTTTGCAGTTCACATCTTTCGATCGAGTGCAGCCATAATAAACGTATCTTGCGATAGTTCCGTCTTTAAGTGCTTTGAATTTCTCCTCAGCAGTTACGTTGCCACCGCATAAACCACACTTCATCAGTTTGGTGAAAGCAATATTTTTCCTGAAAATGTAATTCTGTTTTCTGCGGGCTTGATTTTGAGCTTTAACTATATCGAATAACTCTTTTGTGATAATTGGTTTGTGAATACCTTTGTACCACTTACCGCTACCTTTAGGGTATTCAAACTCGCCATAATAAAAAGGCGTACTCAAAATCTTTTGAATACTACCCATACTTAGATGTTTGCCAGTTCTGGTGGTGAAATCTAGTTCATCTTTTAACCAAAACCGTAACTGTCTTTGTGTCCAGCCTTCAGCTACTAGTTCAAACATTTTTCTAATGATGTGTGCCCGTGCTGGATCAACGATAACTCTTCCTTCGTGCCCACGGACCATATCATTTAAGTACCCTGTGGGTGCGATACATGGCCATAACCCCATTTCTACCTTCATTCGTAGTCCTCGTTTTACATTTATACTTTTGTTGTCATTCTCAAGTTTGGCTTGTGAACACAAAATCATAAGAAGAAACTTCTCATTTGGTGAGTTACTAAATGTTTGATTATATGTCCGTATCTCAGTTAGTTGATTTTGGTCCATTAAATCAACTAGAACTCCCAAGTCGCCAGCATTCCTGCTTAACCTGTCCGCATTCCACGTTAGGATTGCATTAAATCTCTCGTTTCTTATTTCCTCAATGATTTTGTTGAAGACTGGTCTTTGACCTGACAGCTTTGCTGAATGAGCTTCTGTACGAACGGCTGAAATGAATAGATTTTCACGCTCAGCAATCTTTCTCATTTCTTTTAACTGAGAGTCTATAGACAGTGCCTGTCTATCTTCGTCTTCCATAGACTTTCGAGCATAAAGACAATATTTAATTTGCGGAAGTTGTTTATCTAAGGTCGCCACTTCCATTGACCCATGATTTATGTTTGTCATATACATAAACCATATAACGAAAAACGGCTAGCACGAGACGCTTAAAATTAAAGCGAGTCGTGCTAGCCGAGTCTGGCGGAGAGTAAGGGAATTTCTCTCGTTACACGAGCTGTATACCTTTTGGACAGATTATTTCGCATCTGCCTCAGTTAAGTCTTCACTACCTGAAAAGAATTCAAATAACATTTCACCAATATCAGCCACCACCACATTAAGATCAGCCATTTCTTTCTCGGTGTTAGTTATGTACAGTGAAACAAAGAAAGCTTCTCCTTCTGGTAATTTGAGCATAGCAGCAATTGATCGTGATCCAAATCCACCGCCACCGGACTTATCTGCGATCTGCCATCCTGAGGGTAGTCGTGAACGAAACAATGAATCTGCTACCGCCTGTGCATAGAGCCAGTCAGACAATTGTTTTTTCGACTCATCAGACAGTGTGTTTCCTGTTAGAAACGTATGTAGAGTTTCACTCATCTGGTTTGGAGTAGTTGTATCTCTAGGGTCATCGGGAGCCGCCTCATTAAGCTCAACTTCCCAACGATCCAAACGGGTCTGAATATCTCCAACACTACGCAAAAGTGCCGTAAATCCTTCAGGACCACCCAATGTTTCCAAAATTTTGTTACCCGCCACATTGTCACTTGTTGTAATTGCTGCTTCACAAAGCTCACCCAGCGTCAATAAACCACCAACATGATTTTCCGTGACAGGGGCATACGGAACCATATCTTCTTCACCTATTAACATCTCTCTATCGAGTGACTCTTCGCCAGCATCTACCTTCTGTAGCACGACACCACACGCAAGTGTTTTAAAGGTGCTCGTCATAGGGAACCTTTCATCACCTCGATGCTGCAAAATTATATCCGCATCACTATTTACGACCGACAAGCCTACTCGAGCATTCTCACCCAACACATCTTCTATGTTTGTTATGCCTTTAATTAGGTCTTCTTGGTCTCGTTTTTCTACAGATGTTGTTGTTTCAGAATTTGATGAGTTGTTGGTTTGTGAGAAATAATAAAATAAACCTAACGCAATCACTACTAAAACTACAATACTGACATGTTTTGTATTCATAATAATAGTAATTATAACAAAAAACACACGAGTTGCTATTTTCAAAATTATGAATGTCTGAAATACAGACAGTTTTGAACACCTCAAACACTGTCAAATTTAAAGTCGGAAATACGGCTTAAAATAAGGTGTCTCGTGCTAGCTCTAAACGGCGGAGAGAGAGGGATTCGAACCCTCGATACGCGTAAACGTATGGCGGTTTTCAAGACCGCTGCCTTCAACCACTCAGCCATCTCTCCGTATTAAATTTTACCTCTACAATTTGTTATTCATTGACCACTCCCTATCACCTCGCTAAAGCATCGGTAATTCGTTCTAGCGAACGATCGGATTAAATCTAAAGCAGTTTAGATTTAATAGCCATCCCTCCATTTATATTCGATTGTAGTTACTTCCTACGGGGTTATTTACGCCCGTTAGCAACAGATACTACCAAATAACCTGCAAAATGTACACTGCCTTGTGCTATAATTTTTGCAATGGAACCATCAGCTCGCGCTATCACTTGGGAAGCCCCAGAACACCATCATGTAGAAAAGGGGAGTGATTGGTATTTTTCACTGATTATTGTAATTGTGGCGGTTGTTATTTCTGCTTTGGTTTTTAGTAATACCCTATTTGCTTTGCTGATGGCTGTGTCTGGTGTGGCGCTTTTGGTGTTGGCAGCGCGCAAGCCATCGATCATTCCTTTCGCGGTAACAGTGCGAGGAATTAGGGTAAATGATGAGCTCTATCCTTATTCTTCACTCAAATCTTTTCATATTGATGAAGAAGACCCTAACGGTCCGCAACTACTGGTTTTAACAGACCATCATTTTATGCCACTTCTAGTTATACCAATCCCTGAAGAATATATTGATGACATTGAATCTATTTTAAGAGGTCGACTAAAGGAAGAATTACTTGAGGAGCCTTTATTTGTAAAAATACTGGAAAGATTTGGATTTTAGGGTATACTCTTCGTGTTGAAGAAGTAAAACAGTTTTGTTGCTTGTCAATAAAAACATTCTTCAAAATGAAGCTCCCGTAGTTTAATGGATAAAATATTGGTTTGCGGTACCAGTGCTCCAGGTTCGATTCCTGGCGGGAGCACAGTAAGAAAGGCCGGCGTTTAGCCGGTTTTTCTTGTGCTCCCGCCAGGTGCAGGGTTTTTATGAAGCGATAGCGGAATAAAAAGCCGTAGCACGAATCGAAGCTGTTGTGAGATATTTTAGGAGAGAAGCGACTAAAATATCCACAACGGGTACTGAACATGTAATGTTCGATTCCTGGCGGGAGCACCACAAGGGCATTTCTATTTTCATAGTCGCTACGCTTCTTAAAAATAAGTCCACAAATCGGTCAGCCGAAACGTGAATACGTTTCGGCTGTTGCTGTTAAGTGGCTGATAATTGGAATTTAAAAAAGAAAGTGGATAGGGGAATTTGAAATTATTATGTATGATTGATACAATATTTGCGTATATACTAAAATATTTAAACATAGGCTAAATTTGGTGGATTAGAAGAAGTGTTTGTTGAGTGTGGTATATATTTAAAATTTTTAATTACACTAATAATATGGTTAATCAAATAGGGGAAGACAAGAATATTTGTATAGATTGTCGGCACAGGCTCGTGAGCATCTTGTCTGAAGATGAATACTCTGAGTCAGAGATTTGTTTACTTGATCGACCCAAGCGGATTGTAACCTTCACGGTGCCGGTCAAGATGGATTCCGGTGAAACTAAAACCTTCAATGCTTATCGGGTCTTGTACAGCGATGCGCGTGGACCAGGTAAGGGAGGTCTTCGTTTTCATCCGGAAGTCGAACTTGAGGAAGTAAAAAATCTAGCGTTTTTAATGGCGCTTAAATGTGCACTCGTTAATATTCCGTTTGGCGGAGCTAAGGGTGGAGTTGAGGTTGATCCGAAGGTGTTGTCAAAGGGTGAGCTTGAGAGATTGTCACGTTCTTTTATTCGTGAAATCCACCCCTTCATTGGTGATCGAGTGGATGTGCCCGCGCCGGACGTGAATACCAATGCTGAAATAATGGGTTATATGGTGGATGAGTACGCAAAGATTAGCGGTCGATTTGTGCCGGGAATTATTACCGGTAAGCCCTTGTCACTCGGTGGTTCAAAAGGCCGCACTGAAGCCACTTCGCTTGGTGGAGCCTTTGTGCTCCGTACTTATCTGGAGCATATTGGCCAAAAGATTCAAGGAACGACAGTCGCGATTCAGGGCTTTGGTAATGTCGGTTCATATTTAGCAGAAATACTGCATGGTTGGGGAGCCAAAGTAGTGGCGGTCA
Source organism: Candidatus Nomurabacteria bacterium (assembly GCA_023898525.1). Taxonomy (NCBI): domain Bacteria; phylum Candidatus Nomuraibacteriota; species Candidatus Nomurabacteria bacterium. The sequence continues at coordinate 537,407 of CP060227.1, read as the reverse complement.
GCGATACCAGGCGGGCTATATATGATCCAGCTGGTTTGGATATCAAGGCAATATTAGGTGACAGTCAGCACAGAAAATTACCGACAGATATATCTGCCAAGGAAATAACCAATGCTGAGCTTTTGGAGCTTGATGTTGATGTTTTAGTACCGGCGGCAATTTCACATCAGATTACTAAAGATAACGTAGAAAAAATCAAGGCCAAAACCATTTTGGAAATGGCCAATGATCCGATTACAACGGAAGCCGATAAAATCTTGCAGGAGCAAAAGCGTATAGTTGTAATTCCCGATATTATAGCTAACGCCGGCGGGGTGATGGTGAGTTATTTTGAATGGGCTCAAAACAGCAGTAACGATTATTGGTTGATTGAACGTGTACACTCAGAGTTGGAGTCGAGAATTGTTGAGGCTTTTGCTTGTGTTTTGCGGGCTAGTGAGGACGATCTTTATTCTCTTCGTACGCATAGTTATAAGTTGGCGATCAATCGGATTATTGAAGCTGAAAAAGCTAGGGGTCGTTTATAGGCTATAATACTGAGAATAGATTATTAATTTTGAAATTTTATAAAATATAAGCAGCTATGAAACTCGAGTTAAAGAATTCAACCACGTACTCATCTTCGGTAGTAGAAGACCGGGCCAGACAATTAACAAACTACGTTCAGGGGTTGGGGCAAGTGGCAGCTGATAATAACTACGAAGCAGCTGAGGCTTCAATCAACCTACCGGTTGATGATGAGCTACTGTCTGTGGTAGAAGAGTTGGTGGCACAAAAAGTTTCGCCTAAACTTCGATATATTTTTGTGACTGGGATTGGCGGATCTAACTTGGGTACTAAGGCTGTTTACGATGCTTTAGTCGGTTATGGTGATGTGTTGTCAGCAAATCATCCCAAGATGATTTTTGTTGATACCAATAATTCCACTATGCTTCGTTTTTACGTTGAGGAATTAATTCCGACTATTAAAGAAGTGGAAGAATTTTTGGTTGTTAGTATTAGTAAGTCTGGCGGTACTACTGAGACAATGGCCAATACAGAAATAATCCTAAGCGCTCTAAATAAAAAATTCACTGATGCTGAGGAGCGAACGGTAGTAATTACCGACGAGGGTTCTTTGTTGTGGCAAGGGGCGGGAAAAGCTGGTCTTGCCAAACTGGCGATACCTAAGATGGTTGGTGGGCGGTACTCTGTTCTATCAGCGGTTGGGCTTTTTCCGCTTTTGGCAGCTGGTTTAGACATAAGAGCCTTAAGGCGGGGGGCGGCTGACATGCGAGCTAAATGTATTAGTTCAGAAATGGTTGAAAACCCAGCTCTTTTAAGTGCTGCTTTCTTATCTTTGGCGCACGATGACGGTAAGTCTATTCATGATACTTTTCTCTTCAACAGTGAGCTTGAGTCGTTGGGTAAATGGTATCGCCAGCTCTTGGGAGAAAGTATCGGTAAAGAATTTAACTTGGCCGGAGAAAAGGTAAATACTGGATTGACTCCTACGGTCTCAATCGGTTCGACTGATCTGCATTCAGTTGGACAGTTGTATCTAGGTGGTCCCAAAGACAAGGTAACTACGTTTGTCTACAATCAAAATACCGACAAACAATTATCTGTACCAGCCGATCGTATGTTTGGTGAAATTGCTACCATGATAAACGGTAAGACTACTGATGAAATCGTGGAAGCAATTCTAGAGGGGGTAAAAATTGCTTACACCCAAAATGATCTACCGTTTATGGAAATAAAACTAGAAGGGATAAACGAGTATGAGATCGGTGCTTTTATGCAGTTTAAGATGCTGGAAGTGATGTACCTAGGTCAATTGTTCAATGTTAATGCCTTTGATCAGCCTAATGTTGAGTCGTATAAGGTTGAGACTAAGAGGATATTGGAGGATTCCTAGAGTGTCAGTTGGCTAGTTGAAAAGTCCCGCGCGAGCGAAGCTCGCGCGGGACTTTTCTAACTTTTTAAAATTTGTGTTATGCTAAAAAACATGAGACTTTTAGGTATAGATTTTGGTCAAAAGCGAGTCGGAGTATCAATTACCGACGAATCAGGCAAGATGGCATTCCCGCATGCGGTTTATGGGAATGATCAAGAATTACTAACAAAAGTAGTGGCTCTTATTGAAGAGAAACAGGTAGCAGAGATTGTGATTGGCTATTCGTTGGATAAAGAAGGAAAACCTAATGCTGTACACGAAGCAGTTGAGGAATTTATCACCAGCCTTACTCTTGAAACTGGGTTACCAATCCACCTTGAACCTGAGCAGTACACCACACAGGCGGCGCTAAGGATTCAAGGGCGCAATGATATGACTGATGCAGCCGCCGCCACCTTGATATTAGATAATTATTTAAGTCACCGATAATTGATTATGGAGCAAATTGAATTTGAAGATTTTGCCAAGCTGGAGATAAAGATTGGCACTATTAAGTCGGTAGAGATTGTTCCGGAAGCTGATCGACTACTCAAACTAATGGTAGATTTTGGTGAAACGGAGCCTAGGCAAATTATATCTGGTATAAGGAGTTATTTCGAAGAACCTGAGCAATTGGTTGGTGTGCAGTGTCCTTTTGTTACCAACCTTAAACCGCGCGAAATAAAAGGCCTGATGAGTCATGGTATGATTTTGGCTACCGGTACTGCAGAAACATTTACTTTATTGGTACCGCAGGCGCCGGTTGAGGCGGGTGCTGAAGTAAGATAACTTTCATGCCAGAGAACGTAGAAATTAAAACTACTAAAGATAAGGACCTAAGAGAGGTGACACAAAAATCAAAAGGACTACTTAGTTCACGCTATGGTCTGTGGGTTTTGGCTATCATATCTTTTGTGGAGTCAATGCTTTTGATTCCCTTAATAACCGATCCTTTTCTGATCGCATATATATTACTCCATCGCTCTAAGGTGGTGACAGCTGTTGTAGTAACTCTAGCCGCCTCTATTATCGGTGGCCTAGTCGCCTACATAACAGCCAATTTCTTTATTGATATCATACTTGGCTTTTTGTCCGACAAATCAGTAGCTGAATTTTATGTAATAAGTGAGGAATTTAAGAACAGTACCTTTATTCTTGGGTTGGTGGGAGCTATTACGCCTGTTCCTTTTACTTTGACTGCTTTGGCGGCTGGAGCTATTAAAGGTAACCTACTCTTATTTTTATCAGGAGTGTTTGTGGGACGTTCTGTTCGCTACAGTATTGCAGGTTATTTGACATATCATTACGGTGAAGATGCGGTTCGGATGGCTCGCAAAAATATCAAACCAATTACCATTATCACTTTTGTTTCCATCATTATTTATTTTTTACTCACTATGTGAAGAAGGTGACGTTTTTGGTGGTAGAGACAGCGTATAATAGATAATATGAATGTCTTGAGTTCACTGACGAAAATAGTCCCACCGCCGAGCTTCATGGTGATGCCTAGTGTTGGGGTAGATATTTCCGACACTTCTATGAAGTATGTGTCTTTTCATCCGTCACTGCGGTCCGACCGGTTGCGGGTCCTAAAGGAGTGGGGTGACATTAAAATCCCGAAAGATGTTTTGGAAAGAGGCGAGATCCTAGATCCAAAAGGTATGGTTAATGCGCTGAAAGAATTCAAAGCTACCACTAAGGCTGACTACATTAGGGTATCACTACCAGAGGAAAGAGCGTATATTTTTGAAACAGAGATCAAGCGTAATGTTCCACCGAAAGAAATTCGTAATGTTTTAGAGTTTAGATTGGAAGAGAATGTACCGATACCTGCTAGAGACGCTATTTTTGATTATGAAATAATCCCATCGTACACCAATCAAAACATGGTCAAGGTTGTAGTGGCCGCCTATCAACGTGAGACTATTTTAAAATATTATGATGTTTGTAGGGAGGCAGGGCTAACCCCGCTTTCTTTTGAGGTTGAGGCGCAAGCTATGGCGCGGGCGGTGGTTTCTAATGATAACGATGATGTTGTTATGCTTTTGGACTTTGGTAAGACCAGAACCGGAGTCGGAATTGTGGGTGGGCAGTCTCTACTGTATACATCCACGATTGATTTGGGTGGCAAGCAATTGTCACAAATGCTTAGGAAAACCCTGGGAGACGTACCGGAGGATGAATTGACGAAAATTAAAAATACCATTGGCTTGATTACTGAAACCGACGATACAAAAGTCTATGATGCATTAATTTCTACCATTTCTGTCATAAAAGACGAGATAGCGCTTCGTATGCAGTATTGGCACCAGCGTGGTAGTAATAGAGATGAGCGACGAATTAAAAAGGTAATTATTTGTGGAGGGAGTGGTAATTTGCGTGGGCTACCGGAGTACCTAACTGAGATGTTGGGGGCTAAGTGTGTGCGAGGTAATGTTTGGCAAAATGCTTTTGATACTTCAGTGATGATACCGCCAATTGAAAAACGTTATTCATATGGTTATGCCACTGCTATTGGTTTGGCTATAAAGAGCTCTGTTTAGTATTTATGATTAATCTAATACCACCAACCGCTAAAAAACAAATAACCAAGGAATACTGGGTTAGGGTTATTTCGGTTTGGTTATTTGCGGTGAGTGTGGCGGGTCTTTTGGTAGCGATTTCACTACTACCGGTCTATGTTTTGGTTACTTCTCAGGTTGGTACTTATGCCTCATCCGCTAAGGAGGTGGCCGCCAAGGTGGCTGATTATGATCTTTCGGCTTCGGCTTTAACAATGGCCAAGAGACAATCGGCCTTGTTGGTCGAGCTACAGCAGTTAGAACAATTTTCTTCTTTGATGGCAGCCATTGATGACCTACAAGGCTCAATGATTATTATCAACGATTATGAGTTTCTTCGTGCGGGCATGGCTGTAGAGTCTGTAGAGGTAAAAGGGATAGCTGATACCAGAGAAGCTTTGGTCGAGTTTCGTGACAACCTTTCAGCTCTGCCTGAAGTGAAGGATGTAAAGTTACCGATTTCTGATTTAGCGAAAGATAAGGATATTGGTTTTACCTTATCAGTTAATCTTAATACTGATAATAAATAGCCTATGAGTAATAACACCAAAAGCACATTTATTATTTCATTGATATCGTTTGTTCTAACGTCAGCTATTTGTGGCTTTTTGTTTTTTGAGATTAATGCTCAAGGAGTTCGTTTAGATAATAACGTGGCTCTTTTAAAAAGTAATAATAAGAAAGACTATACTCATTTAAATATTACACGAACAATGCAGGAGACAGAAGCACAGCGGACTGAGTTGTCAACAAAGTTTCTCCGAGATGCCAATGATTCAATTACCTTTCTAGATGAAATGGAAGCACTGGCTCCGACGCTAGGTCTAACCTTAAGGACAGAATCCATTGATGATACTATTGCTGATAAGGAAAAAGGTTTGAAGTTTTTCAAGGTTGTTTTTGTTTACGTGGGTGAAAAAGATGCGGTGAAAGACTTTGTAAGAATACTGGAAAATATACATTACCATTCGTATCTCGAATCTTTGTCATTAAAATCAATAGCTGGAGATACTTGGGAAGGTGAGGCGACTATATTAATAACAATGCAGACACCATGATCGAGAAAAAAGAGATATTAAAGATGGTAGACCATGTCATCCATCCACATAAAAAAGAATTCTCCGACAATCAAATCATGCACCCGGAAAGAGAGTGGTTGATTGGACTTGTGATTTCTACATTAGTCGTGATTTCTGGGGTCTGGTGGAGTGTTAGCACCTATATGCAGTACAGTAATGTGTCTGTAGAAGATACTGATGGTTCTGGCGGTGCGCCGATTAATTATAAAAGTGAATTTGTCGAAGCGGCAATAAATAACTTTAACCAACGGCAAGAGATATACGACACGGTACGCTTAGATATGATTAATAAGTATGGTCATAATGAACTGCCATTGTTTGATAAAGAGGGTGAAGCTACTGGTGAAGTAACTAACGACACGTCGGTCTCAGACTCGGATATTCAAACCCAAGAGACACCAAGTAATCAAGGGACTAGGGCAGATGTAGTTGAAGATACTGGTTCGTAGTTGGGGGTGAATGGGATTCCTGATTCTTTCGGTGTCCCCAGCAGGAATCCTCTTCGAGCCTGGGATATTGTCGTGTTGTCACACATCCAATATCCCTTCGATTCATGACGAAGGCAAAACCGTTTGCTTTCTCTGGGGGACACGAATCACTAAGTATAATCTTGCACTCCGTGCAGATTTTGCTAAGTGTTCGCGAATCTTACAGATTCTGTGCACCCATTGTTATTTTTTCTGTGGTCACGAGTTACTAAGCATAATAATTCGCTGACGCTCTTATTTTGCTAAGTACTCTCGACCCCGGCTCGACTGTTTTCTTCTCTGGGAAGGAGAAGAAAACATGTCTCCGCCCGGCACACAGGCACGAAACTGAAGCAGTTCAGTTTCTAAAACAAACAAACGACTCTTTTAAAAGAGTCGTTTGTTTGTTTTGCCTGTGTGCCCCCTTGGCGTTGCGGATTTTCACCCAGCAAGCCCCACAAGGGTTTCCGAGCGACTGATGTCGCTATTTTCTGACCCCTATCAGTAGGGACTTATTTATTAGGATTTTGCCTCTTCTGGAACGGTATCGAGATATATTCGCTTGTTCCTCAAAATCAGCCTGCCTTTTACATACTTCAAGATCTCACGCTGTTCATCGTTACGACCCTCTTCAAAGATAATCTTGGCGTATTTACGGAGGTCGTATTCCTTCTGCTCATCAGTGCGTTCTTCAACGGGTTTGCCTTGAACAAATGCCCGCACCTTGTACCACTTCTCAATCTCAGACTCGAGCATTTCTCGCATACCAATTTCATCAAGCTCGACGACATCAAGAATTTTATACAGTTCTTCCAGTAATTGAGTCTCGCTAATATATTTCTCACGACAGTCACGGTTACGATTTCGGCAACAGACGTAGTAACGGTAGACAGCTTCTTCACCAGTGCTTTTAAGAGTTTTGTACTTCTCTTCGGCAGTGATACCCGAGCTACAAGTACCACAGCGTATCAAGTGAAGAAAACCAAACGGCGCAGTCTTAGATTTACGGTAGCGTTTCTTCCGCTCCTTCTGAGCAATTGCTTCCTGTGCATCATTGAAAAGCTTCTTGGTAATGGCGGGCTTATGTGCACCTTTGTATATCTGTCCACTCTTCTTCGGAAATTCAAAATAGCCGTAGTAGAAAGAGTTGTGGAGCATGGCTTGAACGAGGCTGTAATTCAGGGGTTTGCCAGAGGAAGTGGTCATGCCAGTTTCCTTGAGCCAGCGTTCAATGGCGTAGGTTGAATAGCCCTCGTACGCTACTTTCCGAAACGCTTCCTTGATGAATGGAGCGTCTTTCTTATTTAAATGCACAACTCCTTCTTCACCCTTCATGCGTGACTTGCTGTATCCGAGTGGCGGATAGGCACAGGGCCAGAGACCTTTAGCAGCTGCAGCTCGCAGACCCCTCTTCACGTTGATACCTTTCTGATCGTTCTCCAGCTTGGCTTGTGAGCAGAGAATCATGAGGAGGAACTTTTCGTTTGGTGAGTTGGAGAAGACTTGATTGAAGGTACGAATCTCCAACAACTTGCCATTGTCCATCATGTCTACCAGCAAGCCGAGGTCACCAGCATTACGACTGAGGCGGTCTGGGTTCCAGGTAAGGATGGCGTTGTACTTGCCAGCTTTGAGTTCTGTGACCATTTCCATGAAGACCTCACGTTGTCCTGAGTGCTTGGCTGAGTGCGACTCGGTTTTTATTGCTACGACATCGAGCTTCTCTCGGTCAACGATTTCCTTCATCTCCTTGAGCTGAGAGTCGATAGACAACGCTTGGCGTTCCTCTTGCTCCATGGATTTGCGAGCGTAGATACAGTATTTGAGCACGATGGGCTTCTCAGACGGAGCGGCGATTTGATAATTCATAAAGTGATTATATGCCGATGGCTCAGTAAAGCCACATGTTACAAATCTGACACCCAAACAGCTATTTTAAGAGCATTTTCAGAACGGTTTGAAAATACGGATATGGCTTAAAACAAGGATATTATCGCTGTAAAAGTCGGTTGTATAATTAGAGTATATGTACACAAAAAACACACTTACTTCGCTCCGTCAGGCTCTCCTGCAACGCAAGGCTCTTGAGGATCAGGTGCGACAAGCAATAGAACCAATAAAACCAACACTCCGCTTCATTGCTGAGCTTCAAGTTATTTATCAGGAAGTATACGGCGCTGAGACAGAGACTGAGATATCAACGGAATCAGCTCCCGTGTCAGCAAGTTCAATGAAGGCTAAAACCAAGAAAGAGGTCTTGTTCACTGAGGCGAAGGTTAAATTACCAGAAAACGCTAAGTGGCAGGAACTCAGTATCAGCTTCAAAAACAACGAAGATGTAGAGGTGAAATACGGAGACACAATCATCGGAAAATATTCACATGAGGATCTCGGCTTCGCTCAGGCTAACACTGAATGGAAAAAACCAGATCGCCGTTGGGCTTTGCTTCGGATGATGTCTGCCTTGCTTGGACGTGAGCCAAACATACCTGCCACGAAACAGCATTTGATGAATGTTTGCGGTGTTACTTCACCAAACGCAGTAGAAAAACGAAAGAGTGACTTATCAATGGGTCTACGTCAGGCGTTTGGTATCAACGAAGAACCATTTGAACGATATACCAACGAGACTGGCTACCAGCCCAAGTTCACGCTTCTTCCTGAAAAGGAGTTACGAGGCAGTGGTGAACTGCGACATTCTGGTGCAATGGACTTTGAAGACGAAATATATCGCAATGACTAACTAGTCGCTGAAATCTCAGCAGTAGATGGTAGAGGGACCATTAATATAAAACACCCTCGCAATCTACTATGAGTAATAAAATTACTTGGCACACAGAGACACGCAAAGTCGATGATCTCGTGCCGTACGACAAGAACCCTCGCACCTTGTCGGACAAACAGCGTAAAGACCTTGAAGCGAGCATTACCAAGTTCTCTCTAGCGGAGATTCCTGCGATCAACACTGATAACACTATCGTGGCAGGACACGCCAGATTGAAGGTGATGCAACTACTCGGTCGCGGGCAAGAAGAAATTGACGTGCGAGTACCAAACCGCACCCTTACCAAGAAGGAATTTGAAGAGTATCTCCTACGCTCCAATAAGAACACAGGCTCGTGGGACTACGAACTGTTGAAGGATTTTGACACTGAGTTCCTCTTGGACATCGGCTTCGATGACGGAGACCTCTCTGACATCTGGGACGATGTGCTGGAGATTGATGACGATGAGTTTAATCCTGAGAAAGAGCTCAAGAAAGCCGAGACGACTGACATTAAGTCTGGTGACTTCTTCAAGCTCGGTACCCACTATCTTATCTGTGGTGACAGCACGAACCCCGAGACAGTGAAGAAGCTTGTTGGTGAGACCACAATCGACATGTCGTATGTAGATATTCCATACAACATCGGACTCTCGTACGACAAAGGCATCGGGGGCAAGAAAAGCTACGGTGGTGTCGTTGATGATAAGAAGACAGACGCTGAGTACCGCACCTTCGTACGCACACTGATGCAAAATGCGGTGGACGTTTCAGCTAAGGACTCGCACCACATCTGGTACTGCGATTCAGCGTATGTCGGCATGCTTCAAAACCTCTTCGTTGAGGTAGGTATCGCATACAAACGCACCGCCCTCTGGATCAAGAACGGTATCAACCCAACGCCACAAGTAGCGTTCTCGAAAATCTACGAACCAGCCCTTTACGGCACGGTTGGTAAGCCATACCTCTCTAAAAAGCACACCAAACTCGCCGAGATTCTGAATAAAGATATCGGCATCGGTAACGCTACCATCGATGATGTCACTGACATGATTGATATCTGGCTCGCTAAGCGTGACGCAGGACAATCCTACGATCACCCAACGCAGAAACCTCTGTCTTTGCATGAGCGACCACTCAACCGTTGCACCAAGATCGGCGATAACGTGCTCGATCTCTGTGGTGGCTCAGGTTCAACCCTCCTTGCGTGTGAGCAAATGAAGCGCAATGCGTTTCTGGTCGAGCTCAACCCCGTCTTTGTTCAGGTAATCATCAACCGCTATGAAAAATTCACCGGTACCAAAGCTACCAAGATCAATTAAGACAGGGGACATCATCTGTCTTGGTGAGCACGTTCTCATCTGCGGTGATTCCTCCAAGGTAGACCTCTCTGTCTACGGGAACATCGACCTCCTTCTAACTGACCCGCCGTACGGTGTCGATTACGCTGAAAGCAAGCGTGGCATTGGCAAGATTGCCAAGGATAAAGACATCTCCAATGACGGATTTATGTCCGACCAACAGTACGTTGAATTCACTAAGAGCTGGCTTTCTCCAGCACTCTCAAAGCTGTCCAAGAAAAACAGCATCTACATCTTCAACTCCGACAAGATGATCTTCGCTCTCCGTCAGGCCTGTCTTGAGGCAGGCATGAAAATTGCCCAACTTATCGTCTGGGTGAAGGATCGAGCAATCGTGGGACGACTCGACTACCTACCGCAACACGAACTCATTCTCTACGGTTGGAAAGGTACGCACGACTTCAAGCGTGGCAAAGACAAGTCAGTTGCGTTCTACCCGAAACCGTCGCAAAGCAAGCTCCACCCGACGATGAAACCAGTCGGATTACTCCGCAGACTGATTCTTAACAGCACGAAGGTTGGTGACACCGTCTATGACCCGTTTGGTGGCAGTGGCTCAACCTTGATTGCCTGCGAGCATACGAAGCGTAAGTGTATTACGGTCGAGATGGACCCAGAATACTGCGAGACTATCGTTGTTCGCTGGCTAAAACTTACTGGTAATGGACAAGCGCGAGAAGCGGATACAGGAGCGGATTCTGAAACAGCAAGAGAAAGTACTCCAGTCTCTGTGTGAATCGGGTAACGTGAGCTTTGCTTGCAAGAAGGCTGGCTTGAGCCGTGAGACGTACTATCGCTGGGTGAAGGAGGATGAAGATTTTGCGGTACAGGCGGATAAGGCAATCAGTGACGGCAAGAGTTATGTAAATGACTTGGCGCACAACCAGCTTATGCGTAGTATCAGTGAAGGCTACTTTCCAGCGATTAAGTTTCAGTTGAGTAACTGTCACGATGACTATCATCCGAAGAAGACTACTTCGCCGTACCGCTTGGAAGAGATGACACCACCAATCACTATTGCTTCCATTCCAACTATTGCTCGTCTTGAACGATATCGAGAGTTCATTGAAAATGGGGGTCATCCTGATGATTGGGAAAGATAAAAATAAACCACTGCCCGTCAGTGGTTTATTTTTTACATCCCTGCTCTAGCACAGTCTGCTTTCTCGATGTCTTTCCACTTTAGGTAGTTTGGTTGGTCTTCGGCTTGGAGATACGCAGCTGTGACCATTCCTGCTTGTACGCAGATTTCAATTGCGTCACCACCTTGCTTAGCGAGGTTGTATTGTCGGACTGAATCAGCAGCGACCTGGTCTTCGATTTTGTCGAGGTCATTAGCTGCTTGTTGTTCGAGTCCTCCGCCGAAGAAGAACCAACCTCCTGCTCCCATAATAATGAGGCTGAGAAGTACCTTCGCTACAGATGAACTTCCTTCCTCGTTCTTGTCTTCGTTTTCTGAAGACGATAGTTTAAATGATTCCATATAAATTGTGCTTTGGGTTTATAAATTGGTGAGGTACAAAAAGCCCGCCACCAGGAGAGCCGAAGCTCCTATAGGAGTTTCCCCCTATAACCCAAAGCACGAGCCCTGATGACGGGTTCTTTATGTGCTTTGGGATTTTCGACCATACCATTGGGGTTGCCAATGGGTTAGGTCTACCGTATTTGGTTGTAACGGACATAATAGCTCAAATAGGGCTATTAGTCAGCACTTTAGCTTAGTTTACTGGTCTTGCGAAGCGGAGTTACCAGACGCTTCGAGCTGCTCCGTCACCGGCTCCATAGCTCGTTCCACCCTACGTTCCATCTTGTTTGTGAAGTAGTTAAAGATCGGTTGAGTAATAAACGTTACTTCCTTAGTCCAGAGATTGATCGCATTTTGCGAGTTCCAAGTAATAACACCCCAGCCAATAGCAATCACCATCGCACCAACCAGTAGTGCTTGCAGAATTCTTCTCGGGTACTTAAATGCTAAATCATCCATGGTTCACAATCTTATTAATTTTAAAGAAAGGGTCACCCACTAATTCCTTTGGGTAGTGCTCGCAAATACCCTCTTGCACACTTGGAAAGAGCATGCGGTTACTCACTTCCAATGTGTGTTTATTACCATCGTAGTCTAGGCAAAGCACTTGGTTTTGATCAGGGTTCCAAGGTGTAAACAGTTCGACAAACATTCCCACTGCAGCCGACGCAACAATACCGTTCGCCCACACCACTTGAGGTTGTCCCCCAGCAGCACCGTACTCTTGCACTTCTTTGTTTACATTTTGTTCGTTCAATATGTTGAGGCACCAAAGACAAGGTTTCGATGGGATCGATTTTGCAACCTGACCAGTTATGTAAGTACGTCCATCTGTATTACTTACATCAATACCGATGTCAATGTAAGGGATCATAAAGCGACGAGCAAAATTTTCGAGCTGTCGCCTCTCGTCTAGCGAATCAACGCAACCGAATATGCAGTCACACTCGCGCAATAGGTTAGCAGCGTTTTGCCATTTTTGCGATTGAACTGAGACATCGGCATCTTCATTGACGCTACGTATCACTCGAGCAAGAATATCCACCTTATTTCTCTCTGCTCGTACATCTTCCGCTGTACCGCCAACTAACCGATTCAGATTGCTTTCCTCAATCGAATCGTGATCAACTAGGATGAAATTTTTCACACCCAAATGAACTAGTTGTTGTGCCACATGTGAACCGCCGCCGCCAAGACCAACAATAGCGACGTTCAAGCGGGCGAAAAGTGAGTCGCTGTCCTCACCTAAGAAGCTTTGTCTAGAATAACGTTCGTTCATGGTAATTAGAGTATTTTGTTGGCGAACCAACACTAATAACGGTTTCTATTGGCTGCGATTCTGCTTTGGTAGTCCAAACTTTTCCTGAAGCATGTCGTTCGTTGAGTACCAGAATGCCATGAGGCATTGCGGGTGCGGTGTTGAATATGTCTGGGACAAATTCGTCAGCACTCAATAGATCAGTCTGGCTGAACCAAGGCACATTTGACCCCATGTGTTCGTGGACATGAAAGACTGATACGTTCTGACCTCCTTCATTGAAGGCGAGTTCAAGTGCCTTTTGAATTGCATCTTTACCGAACCTCACTCCTACCGTGTAGTCAGGGATGTAGCAATCATCGGGTATCGGCGTATAACCTAGCGCATAAATGGTGAGCGTGTCATCACTCGTGTACGCACAAGAATTAGAGATGAACCCTATACGCTCAAACGCATACGGGTGAAACCGCGATAGGTCTTCCTTAATTGTTGCTATTAGATCAGCATTTATTTTGTAGACGACCTTCATATGAGAGCGGTTAAATGGCTCGCTAATATCTGTGACAAACGTTGGTTGGCCTCGACACCTTTCCATGACCATGTATGCCAATTTCTCCCTAGAAGCTGATGGATTGTCCAGTTCTTCTGTTTGTGACTCAAAGGTTCTGCCAAGAACAGACGAGTTGCATAACCAGTGTGAGCGAATGGGCACAGTAACGCATCCATCACCACTACCTTCCCATCGGAAATCAATTCCAAATTGGTGAGCAGTATAAAATGATGAGGACCGTCAGCGAGTACTTCGACTCGCTCACACTGGTGACCCAACTCGTTTAGTTGTTCTTGATCAAACTCCATACGGCTTACGATGATGTTCCGGTACATACGTGTGTCACGAACACCTCATGTCCTGAGACATTGGTCTCGTCGCAATCACCAATCGGTACCAACTTCTTACCTTTGATTTCAAGCAGCTCACGGTTCGGCTCGATACCAAATGCTTGCTTGAGCTCCTTACCCGTGTACTTTCCTCGTTTAATTTTGTGCTCTACACCATCCACGGTGACGGTTACGAGCTTTGTTTTATGACCACGCTGTGCGTGCTCTTTTGTTGAAGTTTCCATATAATAAATAGAAGCTTATTGGTTAAATCATGTGGCCAGTGCGCTTGACCCCAAGAGGGAATCGCGGTACTGTTTCACATGTAAGACACAGTATAAGGCATGAGCGTCTTATCTGTCAAACATTTTTGTATTATGTATGAAACAATCAAATAAAGACACCTCCCGCAGGTTTGAAAAACTTGGCGAAAAAGTTTTCGCCAAGAGAGCCGGGCGGGGTGTTCGTGTTGTGGCCAAGGACATTGGGATTAGTCCGGCGACCTTGTCACGTATCGAACGAGGATATATGGCCGACATAGATACTTTCCAAAAAGTCTGTGCGTGGCTTGAGATTGACGCAGGAGCTTTTCTGCAGGGCGAAACTCGTGAGGCGACCAAGCACGAAGCGCCAATGGCAGCAATCCACTTTAGAAAAAACAAAGAAGTTAAACCTACTACTGCTAAAGCTCTAGCAGAAGTAATTATTGCTGCCCAAAAAGAGATGGCGAAACTCCAGCCTATTGGGAGTGAATAAGGTCCCGGTATGTATAAACGTGGTTTCAAAGCATGGGCGGAGAAAACCGCGCTTAACATAAGGAAGAGACAAGGACATCAGGCCTATTCCCCGCTAGACATGTGGGTACTGGCAGAGCTGCATGGCATTAGGATTTGGTTGCCAGAAGACATTAATGGTGTGAGTAAAGAATGTTGCAAGACTTTGACAGAAGATGATCCCGACAGCTGGTCTGCTATGACGATAAGGTCGAATGATCTTGCGGTGATCGTTTTAAATCCGACACATTCGAAAGCAAGACAGGCTAGTAACTTGGCTCATGAACTGTCTCATTTGATTTTGGGGCATGAGGGCGGAAAGAATTATGTTATCGATGGGTTGCTGTATGCTTCGTACAATCAGGATGAAGAAGATGAAGCGGGGTGGTTGTCTGGTTGTCTACTTCTTCCACGAGAAGCTTGTATTTATATAAAGAAACAAAAACTCACGGATGTTCAGGCGACTAGAAAATACGGTATTAGCAAGGAAATGTTGAACTACCGTATGAATGTGACTGGTGTCGCGAAGGATTTTCAGTGATCAACTTACCAACTACCAACCCCTCTAGACTTCCTAGAGGGGTTGCGTCATTAGTGTTGGTAATGAGCAGAACAGAAGCACCAGAGGGGTTCGTGTCGAGCAAAATAGTAGCGCCAGTAACACTAAAATACTGCTTGTACGCACGTAAGTCGACGGAGTCTGAGGAGATGCAAGTGCTTTCTATCGACTCTCAGATCAAAGAAATGCTGCAGATGGCGGAGCGAGATAATCTGGAGGTGGCTGAAATCAGGAAGGAGTCACATTCCGCTAAAGAAGCTGGCACGAGACCAGTGTTCAACGAGCTTGTAGCAGATATCCATAGCGGTAAGTTCAACGCCATACTGACATGGGCACCTGATCGAATTTCAAGGAATGCAGGAGATCTCGGACGAATAGTGGATCTCATGGACTCGGGAACACTGCACGAGATACGAACGTACGGCCAGAAGTTCACCAACAACCCAAATGAAAAGTTTCTACTGATGATTCTTGGATCACAAGCCAAACTAGAAAATGACAACAAAGTTCAGAACGTAAAGCGAGGTATGCGAGCACGGTGTGAGATGGGTCTTTATCCATGTATTGCACCGACGGGATATTTGAATAGTAATCGCACTGACAAAAAGTGTCACAAGGACATAGACCCCAAGAGAGCACCGATTGTAAAGAAGATGTTTGAGAAGATCGCGTACGAGAACCTAACAGGTAGACAACTTTACTTCTGGCTTCGTGACGAAGTGAAGTTCACGACAAGAACAGGCAAACCGATATACCTCGGCAATCTATATATGATTCTCCGAAACCATTTCTACTATGGAACGTTCGAATATCCGAAAGGCAGTGGTGAGTGGTATAAGGGCATACATGAACCAATCATTAGCAAAGCGCTCTTCGATCAGGTGCAGGAAAAGATCAAAGTACAAAACAGCAGGTCAGACGGATGGCAGACAAAAGAGTTTGCCTTCACCAAGTTACTGAGTTGCGGTCTATGTGGCTCAGGTATCACTGCTGATGAGAAATACAAAACTCAAAAGAACGGAAACGTACACCGGTACGTGTATTACGGGTGCACGAAGCATAACGATAAAAACTGTACATGTGGGTACATAAACGAAGAAGATTTGATCGAGCAACTAGCTGGACTGATGGACAAGATAGCGTTTGATGAAATCGGAATGCGCAAAAAAATTAAAGATGAGATTGAACGACATAAAAAGTTTCAAGCTGGATTACTTGGTGAGAAAGAGACGAAGGTGAAAGTGAAAGATATTGAGGTACGAAACTACGCTAAGTACATTCTGAGGGAAGGGCAAGCTCATGAAAAACGAGAGCTATTATCCTGTCTGAAAACCAGACTTCTGCTGGCAAACAAAACTATAAGTTTAGGCAAATAATATGACTTTCTTGTTCACATCAATGCGAATTTACTACTCTCACTATTGGTATAATTATGCTAAGCAAAACTTTTACATGAACGAGAAGCTTGATTCAAAAATTGGAGCAAATATTAAAGAGTTATTGAAAAAATCAGGTCGCTCAAAGAGCGATTTAGTGAGAGATACTGGTCTTGATTACCACACGATTTCGAAGATCGAACGTGGTATAACACCGGACCCTAGGGTTCATACAGTAGAAAAAATTGCCAACGCTTTAGGAGTAAGTATTAATCAGCTTTTAAAATAAACCGCTTATGTCAGACGAACAAAAAAGACTTCTAGAGAAACAACTGTGGGCGGTGGCAGATACGCTAAGAAGTAGCATGAATGCTGATGAGTACAGGAATTACATTCTTGGCTTCATTTTCTATAAATATCTTTCTGAAAAGCTTGAGAAATATGCTAACGAGGAACTTTTGAAAGCTGACAAGCGCACTTTTGCTGGTTTAGATATAAAGAAAGATAAAGAGTACATTGAAGCGGTCAAAACACACTCACTCGAAAAACTTGGGTTCTTCCTGTTGCCAAATCAACTTTTTGCGGAAGTTGTTAAGAAAGGCAACGGTGAACGAGGTGACGACAAGTTCATACTCGAAGACCTTAAGGGAGTACTTAACTCAATTGAGCAGACTTCTTCTGGTACTGATAGCGAAGATGACTTCAAAGGTCTGTTTGCAGATGTAGACCTTGCCTCAGTAAGACTCGGGTCATCAGAAAAGATCAAAAACGAGAGAGTAGTTGCGATTCTCTCACATCTCTCAAAGATTGATTTTAGATTGGAAGACGCAAAGAGCGACGTGCTGGGTGATGCGTATGAGTATCTCATTTCTCAGTTTGCGGCGGGGGCTGGGAAGAAAGCGGGTGAGTTCTATACTCCTGCTCAAGTTTCACGACTCATGGCAATGATTGTGACTGATGGTAAGAAAAAACTTCGCTCAGTTTATGACCCTACGTGTGGTTCTGGCTCACTTCTTCTGCGCCTTGGAGAATATGCTGAAATTGCTCATTACTATGGACAGGAGTACAACACAACTACGTATAACCTTGCTCGCATGAACATGATCTTGCATGGAGTACACTATTCAAAATTTGATATTGAGAACGGCAATACTCTCACGGACGATAAACTTCCAGATCTTAGGGCCGAAGCAGTAGTGGCCAATCCTCCTTTTGGGGCAAAGTGGAAGGGTGATACTGACCCGACCCTTGCTGCAGACGATCGATTTTCTCAATACGGAAGACTTGCCCCAAAAGGAGCTGCGGACTACGCGTTTGTTACTCACATGCTCCATCATCTATCTGATAACGGTACGATGACTGTTGTTTTGCCACACGGTGCACTATTTCGCTCGGGAGCCGAAGGTCATATTCGTAAGTACATTATTGAAAAACTCAATTATCTCGATGCTGTTATCGGACTACCAGCAAATCTTTTCTATGGTACTGGCATTCCAGCAACGATTCTCATATTTAAGAAGTGTAGAAAAGAAGACGATACGATTCTCTTTATTGAAGCTTCAAGAGATTCTCGTAAGGGTAAAAATCAAAACTTCTTGGATGATGAACATATTGAAAAAATTTTTGATACCTACCGTCACCGAAAGGAGATTGATAAATACTCACACAATGCCTCATTAGAAGAAATTAGAGAAAATGACTTCAACTTAAACATTCCTCGCTATGTAGACACATTCGAAGAGGAGGTTTCAATTAATGTGGATGCCGTCGCAACAGAGCTTAAGAACTTGAAAATAAACGAAACTAAGTTAGAGAAAGTCATAAGTGAAACGTGTAAAGAACTTGGAATAAAAATACCGTTTTAATCATGTCTGAATCTTCTACAAAACAGAAAAAAGTGCCCGAACTGCGATTTTCACAATTTTCTGACTCATGGCAAGAAAAACGAATTGCTCAAATACTCACAGTATGTAGTGGTAGAGATTATAAACATCTCAAAGCAGGTAATGTGCCAGTTTTTGGTACCGGTGGGGTTATGACTTATGTTGATGAAGCTCTTCATGATGGTGAGTCAGTGTTCATTGGTCGCAAGGGTACTATTGATAAGCCAGTTTATTTTAGCGGTCGTTTTTGGACTGTTGATACTCTCTTTTATACTAGTGACTTCAAAGAAGTCACCCCCAAATTCGTTTATAGACTTTTTCAGAATATCTATTGGAAGAAGTACAACGAGGCATCTGGCGTACCAAGTTTATCAAGAAGTACCATTGGAAAAATAAAGGTCTTCCTACCCTCTGTAGGTGAACAAAAAAAGATTCAAGTTTTTCTTAATAATGCCGATTCACTTATTGAAAAAATGAAATACCAGAGGGAGAAACTTGAAGAATTTAAGCAGGGAGTTATGCTAAAAATCTTCACACAGGAAGTACGTTTTAAAGATAAAAATGGAAAGAATTTTCCTGATTGGCAAACAGTAAGACTTGGTAAAATCATAGAAGAAAGAACTGAAAGAGCGGGTAATAAAAATTATGATTTGCTTTCGATCACAATGAAAAACGGCGTAACTAAATACGATGATTCAGTTAAGAAAAATAATTCTAGTGGTAACAAATCAAATTACAAAGTAGTCCGCAAAAATGATATTGCATATAACACAATGAGGATGTGGCAAGGGGCATCCGGTGTGTCTGCCTTTGAAGGAATTGTGAGTCCAGCATATACAGTTGTCGCTCCTAAGACTGGCGATCCTAATTTTTTTGGCTATTTATTCAAGATACCGAGAGTGGTGTTTGATTTCTACCGTTATTCGCAGGGTCTTACTTCAGATACTTGGAATCTAAAGTTTAAGCACCTTAAAGAAATTAAAGTTACAGTGCCAACTTCAAAGGATGAGCAGCTTGAAATTAGCAATTTCCTAAAATCTGTTGACGAACTAATTGAATTTAAGTCAAAGCAGATCGAGAAAGCAGAGACTTGGAAAAGAGGCCTTCTCCAGAAAATGTTTGTGTAATTTCTAATTATTAGGTTATATAGAGGTCTATGACTCATCAATCCGAACAAGAACTAGAAAAAACACTCCTGAAACAACTTCAAGGGTTGGGTTTTGAGTCTGTCGTTCTGGTTGATAGTGATGCAATGGTTACTAATTTGCGTTCTCAGTTAGGTAAGTTTAACGGTGTTACTTTCTCTGATAATGAGTTCTCACAAATTCTCAATCATCTCAATAAGGGAGATCGCTTTGAAAAAGCAAAAACACTGCGTGACCGTTTTGCGCTTAAGCGTGATGATGAGAGTACATTCTACGTACGTTTCTTTAACATGGCGCAGTGGTGCAAGAATGAGTACCAAGTTGCTCAGCAGATCACCCAAGTCGGTTCATATAAAAATCGTTACGATGTGACACTGCTTGTAAATGGTTTGCCACTGGTGCAGGTCGAACTAAAGCGTCGAGGGATGGAATTGAAAGAGGCCTTCAATCAGATCCAGCGATATCACAAGCATTCATATGCTGGCAGCCTCTTTGAATACATTCAAATTTTTGTCATTTCAAACGGAGTAAACACTAAGTATTTCTCAAACAATCCAAAGCAGTCTTTCGAGCAGACGTTTTATTGGACAGATGAAAATAATCAAAAGATTACTCGTTTGGAAGACTTTGCTTCAGTATTTCTTGAGAAGTGCGCGGTGTCGCAGATGATCGCAGAATACATCGTGCTTGCTGAGTCACTTCACATTCCGCTTATTCTTCGACCATATCAATACTTTGCAGTACGACGTATTGTGAATCGAGTAAAGGAATCATCTAAAAATGGCTATATCTGGCATACAACTGGTTCAGGTAAGACGTTAACATCATTTAAAGCTAGTCAGATACTCTCAGATATCCCTGAAGTTAAGAAAGTACTTTTCGTGGTTGATCGTAAGGACTTAGATATTCAGACTACAAAAGAATTCAACTCCTTCTCCGCTGGGTCAGTAGATGGGACAAGTAGTACTCGTACTCTCGTTGACCAACTTAAAGATCCCACACGTAAACTAATAGTTACCACTATACAAAAGCTAGACATCGCTATTGGTCGGGAGGGGTATCTTAATCAGTTTGCAGACTTGGCTGATGAAAAGGTGATTATTATTTTTGATGAATGTCACCGAAGTCAGTTTGGACAAACTCACGCTCGCATTAAGAATTTCTTCAAGAAGGCACAACTATTTGGCTTTACGGGTACACCAATCTTTGCGGACAATAATGTTGGTGGTGTGACCACGGTGGATGTATTTGAAGAGTGTTTACATAAGTACATCATTACAAACGCCATTTCTGACGGTAATGTACTCGGCTTTGCTGTTGAATATGTCGGTAAATATACTCAAAAGGAACAGGATACACTCGATGCGGACATCTTTGCTGATATGGAAGTTGAGGGCATTAACACTAAAGAGATTTTGGAGTCAGATGACCGTCTCCAAAAAATCACTGAGTATATTTTGCAAGATTGGAAGCGAAAGACTAAGAATGGTAAGTTTAATGCTATTTTTGCTACTCCGAGTATTGAAGTGTTGAAGAAATACTACAATTTATTTAAAGCCAAGAAGCCCGAGGATTTCAAAATTGCCACCATCTTTACCTATCAGGCAAATGAAGATGAAAGTTCAGACATGCTTGATGCAGATGTGTTTACTGATACCGACGCTCCTATAAATGAACATTCTCGAGACTTCCTTGAGCGATGTATAAAAGAATATAACAGCGAGTTTGGTACTAATTATTCAACTGACACCTTCTATGATTACTACAAAAACCTTCAACAACGCATCAAAGATAAAGAGGTAGATTTGGTTTTGGTTGTAAACATGTTTTTGACAGGTTTTGATAGCCCTCGGCTTAACACTTTGTATGTCGACAAGAATCTTCGCTATCATGGTTTGGTTCAAGCTTATTCACGTACAAATCGTCTCCTCAACTCAGATAAGCCACACGGTAATATTGTCTCGTTTCGTAATCTGAAAAAGAATACTGATAAAGCGTTGGCACTTTTTGGTGATGAAAACGCTAAAGAAGTGGTATTTAAGAAACCATACGAAGAACAGAAGAAAGAGTTTGGCGCGAAGCTGGAAGAGCTTCGTGAGAAAGTGCCAAATGTTGAGGACGTGGATAAAATTCAAAGTGAGGAAGAAAAAGCGTCATTTGTTCAGAGTTTCCGTGATTTGCTTCGTATTAAATCATCGCTTGAGACCTTTGCTGAATTTGATTTCGCTGACTTAGGTATAACTGAACAAGAATTCTACGATTACCAAAGTAAGTATCTTGATGTATACGAGGAGCGAAAGAATAAGGACAGCAAACAACTTGAGTCCGTACTAGATCAGATTGATTTTGAATTGGAGCTTGTTGCGACTGATATTGTAAATTTTGACTACATTATCAAGCTAATCGCTGGGCTTAAGGATGTTACGTCAGACACACTTAGAGCTAAGAAGACTGATGAAATCCTTAAGATCTTTGATCGTGATATTCAACTTCGTAAGAAGAAAGAACTTATACAAAAGTTTATAAAAGAGAACCTTCCCCAGATTGGCCGTTCAGAAGATGTTGAAGCTGAATTTGCTAAGTTCTGGGACAGTGAACGCTCAAGTGCTTTGCGGAAAGTTGCAGAAGATGAGCATATAAACCTCGAATCCTTCCAAGATCTTATCGGCGAGTATATCTATACACAGAGGACTCCTTTAGGAGATGACATTATTGCTCTTTTACCAGAGACACCAAGTGTACTTAAACGACAAGGAATCATTGACCGCATTAAAGGTGCGATTGTAGATATTGTAGATATCTTTGAGTGGTAGACTTTTATTGAGATGGAGATAAATGAATTTTTTCTTGAAGAAAGAAGAGACATATATTGCGATAAATGTGGTGACTGGATGATTTTAGACTACGACGTCTTTGATGAAACAGTTACAGGTGTACACTTTCACCTCGAAAACTTCCCGTATCTGGTTTGTCCCAGCTGCGGTTTTAGGTGCCTACCTGAACATGGTAGTGCGTGTGTGATTCACTTGCACCAAAGAGCTACAAAGGCAGGTCTTGCTGAGTTTACTCAGGCAAGAAATAAGATTCAGGAAGAATTTAAATTTACTGACATAGATTTTCTGTACGATCCTGATGATTATTTTCTTTTGCCTGGTCTTGAAAGACCACATGATGTTGGATTTTTAACACCTGTATTTTTCAATAAAGAAGCTCTTATCAAATTTCAAAATAACCCAAACTATAGAGTACGACTAGCATCAAAAACATATGGGACGATATATGGCAGCGATGAGTTTTACATCTCTTTTGGTATTAACCGAAATGGGAAGTTAATTATGTGGTTGGGAGATGTTGCTTCATTACCTAGAAATGAACAGTATTATTTAAGGTCAGAAAATGTTGAATCAGATCATGATATAGGTAGTGAATTTTATGACGGCCAAATTGAAGTGAAGTTTACTGAACATTCTCCAGAAGATGCACTACTTAATGCCAGAGCTGAATTTTTAGAAGCTGCTACTAAAGAATTTGGTCTTGAGTTCGAAAA
Source organism: Candidatus Nomurabacteria bacterium (assembly GCA_023898525.1). Lineage (NCBI taxonomy): Bacteria > Candidatus Nomuraibacteriota > Candidatus Nomurabacteria bacterium. The sequence goes on along the minus strand of CP060227.1, from coordinate 514,315 downwards.
TTTAAAAGAAGAGACCCTCGTTTCTATTGAAGAATTGAACACTCCCGTCTTTCATAGTGTAAAGGAAATGAAAGATGTGATTGATTTGCTCAATAAGATAGTCATAGAGTCATTGCACGCAACAAATTTAAAGAGGTCAATTGTGACACTCGGTGGTGACCCCGCTGATTTGGGTACCCTTAAGAAACTGGAGATGTGCTTTAGTTTGAGGTATCCAGAAAAAGATATTCATAGCACCGTTTCTTCTCTGTTTGTTCTATATGACTTAAGGGTGAGTTTGCTCCATGCACAGAGCAAGAATGATTATGAGGAAATACTGAAAACAGTTTGTGAAAGACTCGGTATTGCAGAAGGGTCAGATTTTAGTCTCATATATTCAACCTTGATTCAGCAACTTACAGATACTTTCAACGACTTAGCTCAAAAATAATAAAACCACATCAATTAGATGTGTGATTTTGTAAAATTTCCACAATCTTAGCCAACTGCTATACTTCGACTAATGAAATCGATTCTTTATGTCATTACCAATATTTCCATGCCAAGCCTTTGTAAGGTAGGTATTACAGATAACCTGGAACGACGCTTAAACGATTTAAATAAAACTGGAGTACCGACTCGTTTCCAAATTTATGAAAGTTTTGCAATAGAGAATGCTGAACTGCTAGAACAAGAAGTACTAAAACATTTTTCAGATAAAAGATTAAATCGAAGACGAGAGTTTATTGAGGAGCACCCTGAGAGGGTGTGTGATTTTATTCGTGAGCATAAAGGCAAGGTGCGACAGGAAGAAGAGTCAAAGAGTAAGTTTGCCCAAGCGAGCATTCCAGACGGAGCCAAACTTCTTTTTGTTGATGGAGAAATCTATAAGAACATAGTTGCTACAGTGTTGCCTAACGGGAAGATAAAATTCAAAGGTAAGGAAACCTCACTTTCGACAGCCGCAAAAGATGTGCTTAAGAAACAGTTTGGGAAGGATTGGAAAGCAGTACAAGGGACGATTTATTGGACATATCAAGGCAAAACAGTTCGAGAACATTTTGATTCGATTGCATAAACAATAAACCACCCGATTGGGTGGTTTATTGTTTCGCTAGACTTACTGAGGTTAGTGGGGTATTAACCCCTCTCAGTAGGTCTCACTATTGGGTGCCCCCAGCAGGAATCGAACCCACATCAAGAGCTTAGAAGTCTCCTGTTCTATCCATTGAACTATGGGGGCAATGGATGGTGCTTCACAGGATAGCAGAAAATATCCAAAGAGGGAATACTAAATATTTAAAAATATTTTTGGTGTAAACAAAGCAAAAGCCGTCTATAAGACGACTTTTCAGGTTGAGAATTAAAGCGGCTTTTTTAGCACAAGCCCCTAATCTTTTTTCTTAGTTTAGGTTCTTTTAGCATCCTAGCTATGGCGTCTTTGTTTGTGTAAAAACCGCTTAATATCGGATTGTGGCGGTCACCAGTCGCTGCTCTAGGTAAAAGTTCGCCTGTGTCGTGTAGGTAATAACTATGCCACTCTGTTTTTATGACAGCATAAAATAAAATTTTAAGACAACTCCCTCCACCAACTTGGTTAATTTTTACGACGTTTGTACCTATTTTTATTACTATACTGCTTTCTGTTTGTGACATTGCTGCACCTCTCAAAAAACGATATGAGGAGTAGGGTACCGCAAAAAAGCAAAAAGTAAAGAGGTGGTGTGAAGACGAGGTTTATTCTACGGTCGAAGGTATTTCGACAGGGGTTATTGTTAGTGAGTCTAGAACTTGGTTAAGTTCGGTCTCGTACCCCTTTTTACCGGAGATGTCAATCCAGTAGGTATTGTTTATTAAGATTAGATAATCAATCTGTGGCATGCCTTCGTAGGCAGATTCAAATCGAAGCGCGTCAAGATCAGCAACTTTATCGTCTGTAAAAACAATACCATCTTTTTTCATTTTATCTATGGCGTTTTCTATCCATTCTTTAGGTGTGATATTGATTAGTATGGTCTCGGGATATTTTCTACCGATTTCTGGATCTACACTTAAATTAAGCTTACTAACTTTGCTGAAAAAAGCAGGTTCTCTAATTTCCCAGTCATTTGGGTAATTAAATGTAATTCCCCACGTATCATTGGTGTAGATCTGGTGGTCCAGTTTTGTTACTGTTTTTGGGTTGGGATTTTGGGTTTGGGTAGTGGTAGTAGCTGACACTATGTCGGTTTCATCTTCATTGGTAGTGGTAGTAGCTGATGTCCACCAGTAATAACCAGCTCCAGCGGTCAGAAGTACAATAATAACCAAAAAGTATCTCATGCTTGTAATAATAACAGAAGGTCATCGATTTGCTTAGTGATATTTGCCAATTCTTCAGCTGTCAGTTCATTGGCGATGTGTCTATCAACATCATTTTGCAACTTCGTGAGTTTGCGGATTATTTGATCGGGTCGGTTTTTGTCAAACCAGTTTATGGCGGAGTCAATCGTTGAGAGGAGGTTTTTCTGGCGTTGTGTTGAGTTTAGGTTCAGATCACTAACTGATTGGTATAGGTCACTAAGTAAAACCTTAACGGTCGAATCAAGGCCGAGAATTTTTCCAGTGGCTAACTTTAGAGTAAAGCCTTCAGTCGGTATAGTATCAAGTGTCTCATTGTTGGCCACTATTGTCTCTACACCATTTAATTCCACAGTCAAAGAGTAAGTGGCTGCCGAGGCGGCTCCGGCTTCGGGAATAACTTTGATAGTATAAGCCCCATCTTTAGCGATCGGTGAGAGTACTATGTCTTCGGGGTGACCATCGTGACCTTGCTCCAGTTCTAGATAATACATCTCACCGGGAATTTCTCTGATGTATTCTTCGTCGGAAGGGATGGTGCTGGCGGCGGATAGGGTATTGCCATCCGGGTCGGTGATTTCCAGGTCAACCGGTGAGCCGGTTTTGATAGTAAGCTCAGCATCAGCTTGGTGGATTCGTCTATAACCTTCAAAACCAGCTGTAAGTTTGTAAATGTTGTTTGTGCGGCCTATTATTCCAACAGCTGGGTTTCCCGCATTAACCACATCATACCCACCACTATCACCTACATACATGGCTACGTGATCCATGTACCCATCTCCTTCCCAGTCAAAAATAAGAGTATCGCCGGGCCGCAGCTCGGCTTCGTTTATTGGACTTGACTGGTAGTCTCGGTACAGACCGTCAGCGTTTACATACTTTATAAAATTACTATTAAATCCAGCTATGGCATTATAGCTACGATTAAAGGCCCAAGTTATTAGTCCGGAACAATCTACCCCTATACCAGTATCTTTATTCCCGGTGTCGGGATTGAAGTAAGTGTAGCCGGATAGGATGCGTTCGGGAGTAGTGAATTCTCCTAGATCATAATCCCAACCCTTACCACCCCAGAGGTAGGCTTCGGTGTGGTTTACCAGCTGCCGCGCTAGCGCGGCAGCTTGCTCATGAAGCGGGATGATTACCGGATTTGGTACATTTACTGTTACTCTGCAGGAACTGGTTCCGTTTTGTCCGGTAAAGTTGGCGGTGTAGGTGGTGGTGGCATTTGGAGAGACAACTAAGGAGCCGGAAGTAGCAACTGATCCAATGTCTTGATCAATTACTGTAGTTGAAGCGTAGTTACTACTCCATTCTAGTAAGGCCGTCTCACCTTGGTTTGGGTCTATCGTGCTTGGGGTGGCAGTCAAGGTGCAGGTTGGAGCTGGTCCACCATCTATGACTACATTAAATTGCATGGTGGTTAGGTATGATTTAATCAAAGGGGCGTTATCTACCATTTCATAAATATCTACTTCATACCTACCAGACTTTTTCCATATATAAGGAGGTGGCACGTATGAAAAGATGTGCTTTTCACCAAAAAAAAGTATATTGATCTTCACGTTGTCCACTATCGGTTATATGGTATATCTTAGCCAAAATATTACTAACCTCAGGTGGAGGGACGATGCTCATGTTGCTATCCGTTCCGTAGTGGATAGTGACTGTATCATTGTGGTAAATATCTGGGACGCTATTGGCAACAATAATACCAAGGGCAAGTATATAATCGTACGAAATTATCGTATAAGAAGCGGGGTCATCTACGGCCGCCAACGCTTTGTTGGGGGAAGTGAATAGATAGGCTAAAATCGTGCCAAATATGATTGTGTAAAATAATAAAAACTTAATAAGCTTTAGAGAGTGACCTTTTGACCAAATACTATTTACCATATATATATGAACCTATATTTATGTATATAAAAAATACAAATTTATAATGCTTTAAGAATAACACTTTAAACAATGCGTTTATTAGGTTACTAACTGGTTGAATGGATCGTTGATCGAATTTTGCCTGGTACCTTGCACTTTTCTAGTAAAGAAAATTACGTAAAGTAAAGTTTGCGAAAAATAGAAATGAACTACCACATGCCTTTAGGCCAAGGTAGTTCATTTATCTTTGTTTGGCGCGCGATACGAGACGATGTTAGAATCTTCGGAGTAAAGATACTTTCTGATGGTGACATGACTCTTTTGATACTTATTACTTAACTCTAGCAAGGTTTGTTTATCTCTGGTGTATTCGTGCCAGAGCTTGTTACCTAGTTTTTGGGTTCGTTTTTTATATTGAAATCTATAACCGCAGTCACCACAACGGTATCGTTGTCTACCACTTTGCATACCATCCCTTCGGGTATTTAAAGACACACAGCTTGGGCATTTGGTACGTTTTTTTAAAAGTCATTTTAGATAATTAACAGTTCAGCTTTTAATAGAGCCGTACTTTAGCATTTTTAGCACCTAAAATGTTTCTTTAGCCTGAATCTTCCTAGAAACGAATGTTACAATTTTACTATGAACCAAGAAGAAAATAATTTTGAGGCCATAGAAATGTCGAAAGAAAAACACCCGGTGTTTCGGGTAACAGAATTCTCAAAATATTTTGCATTGACTTTGTTTGTGGCAATGCCATTTGTTGGTGGTTGGATTGGTTACACTTACGCTCCTGAAAAAGTAGTTAATATAGAAAAGATTAAAGTTATTGAAGTGGATAAAGAAGTAAAGGTTGAAACAGTGGAGGGTGAAAATGATTTTGCCTTCGGAAATGTGTTTATTGCTTCAGTGTCAAGCGTCCAGTTTGGTGAAAATGGATATGAATTATTTTTAGGAGAGGAATACAAACAGAAAAATGTTCTTGTAGCAGGTGAAATGATACCGATACTTCAGTTGCAGGAACTCAGACTGGAGTGGTAAAAAGTTTAAAATTGCCGACAATGCAATCATACACCTAATTAGCTATCAGACTGAAAGTGTTCAAAATCCAGAAAAATTTGTTGACCGCGAGACTTTCTACGATGTGTACTCTGGAAAGATTGATCCATTTTATTACTATTCATTACCAAGTGACCACTATCCGTTCGAGTTATTAATTATTGGTGACGAGGTGGTTATGATCAATCAGGTATATATAGAATAGTTTTCTAATATCGTGTGTGCGCGAAGAGAGACTTGGTCACAAGTCCTCAAAAAATATACTCGCCACAAGGGTACTTCTTTTTTTCTAATTCGTCCCTCATAAGAAAACAATGTCTCGTTAACTTATTATTTTTTGGGCTCGCGACCCCGCCTCATTCCGCTTCGCTACATTCCGGCCTTCAAGTCTCTGGCGACAAATATTAAATACCACCAGCAGAAGCTGGTGGTATTTAATATTGTGCGCGATGAGAGACTTGAACTCCCGACCTTCTCGGTGTAAACGAGCTGCTCTACCAACTGAGCTAATCGCGCATATATACTTCTGTTTTGAGGTCTTTACTGATGATGATGTCAGTAGGCTATATACTACATTTTTTTGAAATAATTTCAATATCTGCAGCAAAGATTGTATACTCAATACTTATATTATGAATGAAATCAGATGTACAGTGACTGGTAAGGTGCAGGGGGTGCGGTATCGTGATTATGTGCAAAACGCCGCCGGTGAGTTGGGTTTGGTGGGGTATGTTAAAAACCAGTTTGATGGTTCGGTGATGGTGGTGGCGCAGGGTGAGCCAGATAGTTTGAAAGAGTTGGTGGAGTACCTTCATGAGGGGTCTTTGTTGGCCAAGGTGGAAGGGGTAGCGATTGAGTGGGGGACGGCTCGTGTAACTTATGACGACTTTTCGGTGTTAAATTAAAATATAAATTATGTTCGAACAAAAAAAGGCTATAACAGCTTCAATTATAGTTGCGTTTATTCAAATTTACTTGGTAACTTTTCATTTTTCTAATACTTTGTTTGTGACTTCGGGATTATTAATATCGGTATTGTATTTGTGGTGGCAATTTTCTTTTGCACGATCTGCTTTAATCATGTTTGTAGTAATTGCTGTGTGTGGTTTTTCTGCAGAGGCGATAGTTGTTACGCAGGGGGCTTGGGTTTATCAGACTCAACACTGGTTGTCGTTACCACTATGGCTCCCCATTTTATGGGGAAGTGTAGGGGTTGCTTTGTTGCCATTTTCTAAAATTCTTTTGCGAACATATGGAGAAAAGTAAGGAGAGGATTGAATGTGTCGGTTTTATTATGGATGGCAATCGGCGGTTTGCTAAGGAGCGAGGGCTAAGCACGCTTAATGGTCACTTGGCCGGTCGAGAGAAGTTTTTGGAAGTAACTGATTGGTTGAAAGAAATGAAAATACCGCACGCAGTTTTTTATGCCTTTTCAACCGAAAACTGGAAACGAAGCCCGGAAGAAGTTGAATATTTGTTGATGCTGTTTCGTGAGCTTTTGGCACAGATCCGTAAAGAGGCAGATGAGAGAAAGTTTAATGTTAGAGTGGTTGGCAGGCGAGATGATTTGCCGGAAGATATTCAGGCTAGTATTGCTGAGGTTGAAAGAGAGACAGCTGATAAATACAGTACTACTGTCTGGGTAGCTTTTTCTTATGGTGGTCGAGCGGAGATTATAGAAGCCGTCAATCGAGCGGTCAAGGTTGGTCAAGAAGTAAATGAAGAACAGTTTAGTCAGTTGCTTTGGACTGCCGGTATGCCTGACCCTGATATTATTATTCGCACGAGTGGGGAGAAGCGGTTGTCTAACTTTTTGCCATGGCAGACTGTCTACAGTGAATTTTTCTTTATTGATACTTACTGGCCTGCTTTTACAAAAACCGAATTTACCAGTATTCTGGAAGAATATGCCAAGCGAGAAAGAAGAATCGGTCGCTAAGACTAAGTTGGTGCCGGAGATTATCTATGAAGATGACGAAGTGTTGGTGATTAATAAACCCTACGGTCTTTTGGTGCACGAGGATTGGCAATCAGGTCCAGAGGGTACGGTGGTAGATTGGTTTTTGTCCCAGGTGCCTGGCGCCAAAGGGGTGGGGGAGGAAACCTTAAAACCAGACGGCAGCAAGCTTGAGCGTTCGGGGATAGTGCATCGCCTAGACCGAGAGACGTCGGGGGTAATGATTTTGGCGAAGACGCAAAAAGCGCATGCTTTTCTAAAAGCCCAATTTCACGATCGATTGGCCAAGAAAGAGTACCGAGCCTTTGTTTACGGACGGATTCATGATAAGTGGGGAACTATTAATCGACCGATTGGGCGCAGTGCCAAGGATTTTAAGAAGCGTTCGGCCGAGCGCGGAGCTAAAGGTGTGTTGCGTGAGGCAATTACTCACTTTGAGCGAATTGGGGTCGGTGAATACAAGGATGAGGCTTTTTCGTATTTAAAACTAATGCCGCAAACCGGACGCACCCACCAGCTGCGAGTGCACTTGAAGGCGATTGACCGGCCAATTGTCGGGGATAAGCTATATGCTGATAAGAAAATCACGGTATCAAATAACTTAGAGCTGGATCGTTTGGCGTTGCATGCACATATATTGGATATTGTATTACCAAACGAAGAGAGACAACGCTTTATTGCACCAATTCCGCCTGAATTTGAAATAGCGGCGGAACATATTGCAGAGTAGGATTGTATGTGGTAGATTATGGCACGCTTAAAGGTCTAAAGACCTAATTAATTTATTATATGAAAACAGCAGTAAAAGGAGTTAATATTTCACCGGTAAATATAGATGAACGCAGCCAACTTGGTATCCGAGCCGGGGATACTGTGCGTGTTCACCAAAAGATTCAAGAAAAGGGTAAAACTCGTATTCAGATTTTTGAGGGTCTGGTACTAGCCCGCAAACACGGCAGTGAGCCGGGAGCAACTTTCACCGTGCGTAAGGTGGCTAGTGGAGTTGGTGTAGAGAAAATCTTCCCATTATACTCTCCACTTATTGATAAGTTGGAGATTGTAAAGCGAGCTAAGGTTCGCCGTTCAAAACTTTATTATATTCGTGAGAAGGTGGCCCGTGAGATTCGTCGTCAGATGCGTCGTACTACTATGATGGGGGTAATGACAGAATCAGAGGCCGAAGCAGCGGTTCGCGCAGCAGCAGAGGCCAAGGCACTAGAAGAAGCTGAGCTAAAGGAAAAGGAAGAAAGGGAGGCGGCAGAGGCTAAAGCAGCGGAAGAAGCAAAAGCTGCTGAAGAGGAAGCTAAGCCAACTGAAACTGAAGCGGTAGAGGAGAAAGTCGAGGAAGCTACTCCAGAAGTAACGGAAGAGACTCCAGCTGATGAGTCAGAAAAAGCCGAAGCGGCAGCGGAAGAAAAGAAAGGTTAGGCTCAAACCACAATTGCTGAAAAAACCAGACCGTACGGTCTGGTTTTTTCAGTAATTGTGGTCTCACTTCGCTTGAAGTGAACTATCTTTTCAGGCATAATGCAGGGGCTTTGTTAAATAAAGACAATTGTCCACCACAAGAGTATTTCTATTTTTATACTCCCGGTGGTCGTTAAAAATATGTCCAGGTGGCGAAATTGGTAGACGCGCTACCTTGAGGGGGTAGTGGGGGTTTCCCCGTGCTGGTTCAACTCCAGTCCTGGACACATAAAAAAAGAAGTATAGAATTTTTCTATACTTCTTTTTTTATGTGTCCAGAGCTAGTGCTTAGTAGCACTAGCGTGCTGGAATTAGATGTTGTTGCTTTTCAGACTAGAATCTAGCGGAACCTTGAATCACCACCCTAATTGCACAGACCATCACTTCCAAAATATCTGATGTGGAGACTTGAAATTATGTCTCTTTCTAGGACGATGATTTATACGACGAACCGCTTCAGAAAGTTCTTGTGGAGTAATGGTGTTGAAATCCAAGTCTTTCGGAAAATATTGTCGAAGTAGCCCGTTAGTATTTTCATTGGTACCACGCTCCCAAGAGTGGTATGGATAAGCAAAGTACACAGTCATACTCGTTTGTTTCTCAAACCGTTCCCAGTCACTGAACTCGGTACCGTTATCAAAGGTAGCGGTCTTTCGTTTGTTTTTGGGTATACGCCTGAATTTTTCCACCGCCAGTTTAGTGAGTAAAGTAGCATTTAATTTTGGCAGAAGATACGCAATTAGATACCCGCTTCTGCGATCAACGAAGGTGACAATACGTACTCGTTTGTCTCTTCCCAGCATAGTATCTCCCTCCCAATCTCCCAAACGGGAGCGACGTTCAATAATGGGCGGTCGTTCATCAATACGACGTTTCTTGGCTCTTTCACGAACTTTTTCACGTATTTTGGTGCCTCGTTTGCGCCGATACTTGCCTTTCTGAGAACGAAGAAATTGTTTAAGGTGTGGAGCTCGTTCGTTAATGTATCGGTAGATAGTGCTCGCAGAGATGTCATCACGTACTCCGACTATCTGTTCCGGTGAGTAGTGTTGTTTTAATAATCGTTTCACTTCTCGTAATAATACTCCTTTGAGTATTCTAGTACCTTCCATAGCAATGATACGTGCCTGTTTTTTCTTTCTGCGAACCTCGCGAGCATCGTATCTATCCCGACCACCATACGCTTTAATATGTCTATTAACCGCACTTGGATCTTTGTTGATAATGTGCGCAATCTCCACTCCTGAGTATCCCGCTTTGAGCATACGTGAAATAACCGGCCAGTCTTCCGGTCCTATTTGTTTGTGTGACATACAAAAGCAGTATGTATGTCATCTTGACCTGTGCAATTAGGGTGCAAAGGATTGTGCAATTAGGGTGAGAATTCAGGGACGTAATTTTGACTAAAAACGTTAACCATGTTATAATTAACAAATTGTTCTTTATTTTTTACCGTAGCTTCAAGTCAGCAAAAGTTTGTTGATTTCAAGCTATGGTAAACCTACATAAGGTAGTTAGGCCCTCTGGCAGACCATGAGTAATGGTTTATTGAAAGGAGAATGTCATGAGTAATGACACCAAAACGATTGAGCGTCTGTTTAAATTGCAGACAAAAATCAACATGATGGTGGTTGACGGAGTGCGCGACGCCGAATCTGTTGCCGATGTTTTGCAGCAGATTCTGGAAGAGAAGCGTGAATACCTTCGTCGCCTCAAAACCGTCACCCTCGCCCCTACTCAGGGCAGTGTCACGCTCGCAGAAGCTGAGGATGTCTTCACTGGCTACCTCGACAGTGACTTCAAGAACTGGAGTACTGATGTTTCCGGCGAAGACACGAACGAGGTCACGGTCGATGTCCACGAGATGACTCGCAACGGCACATACGAAACGCTGTTCGAGTCGCTCGGCGATCCACGCCAGCTTGCGCTGTCGCAAGGGCAGATTGTAGAGTTCTGTCGCAATCATCGCGACTCACTCCGGCAAGGTGGCTACGGTACGTTCTTCTTGTTTGAGGTGAACGGAGTTCTGTTCGTTGCCCGCGTCCTTGTGGATGTTGGCCTGCTCAAGGCTCGCGTCTTCCGCTTCGACGACGGCAACGTCTGGAATGCCGACGATCGTCGTCGGTTGGTGGTTCAGCAACAGACTGTTTGACCTCTGCACTTTGGTCTTTGACCCTTTGTCCCTTGGGCACTTCGCGTGTTCAGGGGACTTTTGTATACTTATGAAGCCACAGATATTATTTTACGGCTACGGCTGTGGAAGTCTGTGAGTGAGACAGCATATCTTGGAGTTTGCGTGATCACGGTTGCGTAAAGTGTGGACATGTTAGTTTCTTTTAAAAAATAGTTTGTTGGTGAAGTGCGCTGGTGGACTTTGAGGTCCCGCGTAAAATACAAAACCTTGTTCACTTATGATCAATGGTTGGTGGTATAGATGGCGCATTTCACATATCGTTTCTGTTCGTTGCCAACGTCAATGTGGATGATGGCAAGCTCAAGGCTAACGTCAACCGCTTCGACAACGACAACGTCTGGAATGCCGACAATCGTCATCGGTTGGTGGTACAGCAACACACCATTTTCTCCTCACTTAACGTGGGGAGTTTTTTAAATGAGCAAACGAGCGCAAGCGAATATTGCGAATTTACGTCCCAATTTCTTCCATTTCTAGAAGAAATTGCTGGACGAATAAATTTCATTTCATCGTTTACTTTCAATGCCTTTCTTCCAGCCACCAAGCATTCTACCGACTTCTTGTAGCCGCTCACCAAGTACCGTGTATTTCTTGGTATCAAGAGCGCGTATTTCCCAGGCAAGTTGAAGCAACAATTTCAATAAATCGACCCGTGATATACAGCGTTCAAGGTGAATCAGCTTTGTGTCTTTGCTGGCGTAACTAGCTAAGAAGCAGTACTCAATGGCGAGTAAAAATACGTCGTCAATCTTGTTACCGAGCGTGTAGCGGTTTTGCTTAGGAAAAGATATAAGGTACTCCTGCCATACACGATACGTATCTTTCAACTTCAAGACGACCGGAATCAACCTAGGTTGTTGAATTTGTCGCGCGCGGGGGGGGGTAGACTGAGGTATGTTTTTGTTTGCGCCTGACATTACCTACCATAATATCATTTCTCTCGATAATCTTCTTGGCGCGTGGGAAGAGTTTTTGCACAGAAAGCGTAAGCGTAAAGATGTGCAAGTTTTTCAGTACACTTTGATGGATAGCATTTTTGATCTACACCGAGATTTAAAAAACAAAACATACAAACACGGAACTTATGAAGCATTCAATATCTCTGACCCTAAACCTCGCAACATTCACAAAGCGAGTGTCCGTGACCGTTTGCTCCACCACGCTATCTACCGAAAGCTCTATCCCTACTTTGATAAAAAATTCATCTATGATTCGTATTCTTGTCGAGTTGGTAAAGGAACACATGAAGCTATTCAGCGCTTCAAAAACTTCTCCGTCATAGTTTCAAAAAATCACACCAAAACCTGTTGGGTACTCAAGTGTGATATCAAAAAGTTCTTTGCTAGCATTGATCATAAAATTCTACTGGATATCTTACAAAAGCACATTAGAGATGAAGACGTTCTTTGGTTGCTGGGGCAAGTGATTAATAGTTTTCAAATTCAGCCAAATAAAGGTTTGCCACTCGGCAACTTGACCAGCCAACTTTTGGTGAATGTATACATGAATGAGTTTGATCAGTTTATGAAACACGAACTCAAAGCCAAATATTATATTCGGTATGCTGATGATTTTGTGGTGTTGTCACGGGATAAGGAGTATTTGGTGGAGCTTTTTTGGGACTGCGCCAATTTCTCGAAGAGAAATTGGCGCTACAGTTACATCCAAATAAAATATCAATTGAGACTCTGGCAAGTGGAGTTGATTTCTTGGGTTGGGTACACTTTCCCAGACACCGTGTGTTACGGACGTCGACAAAACGAAAAATGTTTCGTGAGCTAACGATAAAAGACGGTAAAGAAGAGGTTGTGCAAGCTTATCTTGGATTACTTTCACATGGTAATACAAAAAAATTGAGAATGGAAGTTAGTTCAAGGTATAATAGGTAGCGATGATTCTTAAGAAATTTATTGCTGGACTGCTAATGATACCGCTTCTTTTAGCGGCGGGTGTACCGGCAACTGCGGTGGCTAATACTACTTTGGTTGAACAAGAAAGACAGCTACAGCTACTTCTTCAGATAGAGCAGCTGCTGAATGTTGTTTTGAGTTTGCAAAAAAAGCTAGAAGCTCTAGAATCTCTAGAGGTTCAGGAGACAGAAGTTGTTTCTAATAGAGAAATAGAAGTTGTCACCAATCGTCAACCATACAAATCAAAATTTTATGATTTTCCTTACGAGGCTATTTATTTTGTAGAAGATGGGAGACTTCTCTATGCTGATGGCACCAGATCAAGTCGATCAATTGATAAGCGACTTTTTGAACTTTTGGTAGATGTAGTAGGACCTGAAATTGTTGATAGGAAGATTCGTGAGTGGCGAATCTTTGACCGAAGTCACGGCGACCTTGGGGGGTATGTCGAGCTAATGGCAACTACAAAAAATGGTCCGCGCGATTGGATAATGGGAGTGAACATCGATGGTTACGATTCAAGTAAGCAGTCAACCAAATCATATTCCAATTTATTCATTCACGAATATTCTCACCTACTATTATACGATTATTCAAGATTAACTGATCAATTCAAAGCAAACTTTTGGACTCGTCAGGACTACGCGCATGTTGATCTAATTAAAGAGGCAAAGGCCAGTGAAATTTACTATTTAAACAAAGATTATTTTGATGATAACGAAAATCGGTTTGTAAGCGAATATTCTGTAAATGCTCCGGAAGAAGATATGGCCGAAACTTTTGTTTATTTTGTCAGGGAAGGGAAGCCGGCTAATACGACCATTCGAAATCAAAAAATTCTTTTCTACTATGATGTTCCGGAATTTGTACAAATTCGCGCGAAAATCAGAGAAAACCTCAAAGATCTGGGGGTATTGTAGAAAATTTTGATAGGCGTAAAATATTTGTGTGACAAGATTGTCACCGGTTAGCAGTTTTTAATCTAAAATCTTATGTCATTAATTAAATGGGAACCATTTGATGAGTTTGATCGTTTACTTAGAGATGTGCACCCTTTGACTTCGGCGCGGGGTAATCAGGTGGGGTTTGATATGGCGGTTGATGTCTATGAAGACGGAAATGATATTGTGGCGGAAATGAATGTACCCGGACTAAAAGCAGAAGATATAGATGTTGAAGTCGAGGATAATTACTTGCGGATTGCCGGTCGTCGCGAAGAGATGCAGGAAAAGAAAGAAAAAAATCACTACGCCAAAGAAATTAGGCGCGGGTCGTTTGAGCGAGTAGTCCAACTGCCTGATTCTGTCGAACAGGAGAAGGTTGGGGCGGAATACAAGGATGGAGTTTTAAAGGTGATTATGCCAAAGCGAGAAAAGACTCCTGACAAGAAAGTTAAGGTGCAGGTGAAGTAGGGGAGGTGAATAAAAGTGAAAGCCCGCCGGCGTAGCCGGCGGGCTTTCACTTTTATTCACTTCCCAGCTTGCCAAAAAAAGCAACCTGGTGTATTGTTCGTAGGTACGAACAATCATGACTCCTAAACCAATCAATGCTGCCAGGGAAGATTATGTTAGAGCTATCTACATACTGCAGGAATCGAAAACGGAGATTGGGGTTACTCAGATTGCCGAGCGTTTAGGCTTAAGTAAGTCAACTGTTTCAGAAAGGCTTAAGAGTTTAGTTAAAGATAGTTTAGTAGACGCCAAGCCGTACGGAGCCGTGAAACTGACACCGAAAGGGTTGGATATTGGTCGCAAGCTAACCTACAAGCATCGCATCATTGAAGTATTTTTGGTACAGATTCTTGGTGTTCCCAGTGACCGTATTCATGAAGAGGCTGAAAAATTGGAACACGCCTGCAGTGATGATGTAATTCAGAGAATTGCAAAGTTACTAAACCATCCAACCAATGATCCGCACGGATCAGAAATACCACAGATCAAAAATTGGGAGTCTTAAAAAAATTATAAGCAAATTTATTTCTAATATTTATTATGTTTAACAACAAAGCTTTTTTAACAGGGGCAATAATTGCTATTGTAATCGGAGTGCTTTTTATCGTTGGAAAAAATGCAGAAAATAGTCCTAAGCAAGAAGGAGACAAGATTGTAGTTTTAAGCACGTTTACCATTATCGCCGACATGGTTAATGAGATCGGTGGTGATCGGGTAGAGTCACTTTCGCTGATTGAGCCTGGTGTAAATATTCATAGTTATGAACCAACTCCAAGTGATTTGGTTAGAGCTTCACGGGCGGATATTTTACTGGAAAATGGTATGAACTTAGAGTTGTGGACTAATAAACTTAAGGCCAATATGCCCGATGTACCGAGTGTGATAGTGAGTGAGGGAGTCGAACCGCTGTCGATTGTTGAGGGTGCATACGAAGGTAAGCCTAACCCGCATGCTTGGATGTCACCAAAACAGGGTTTGAAATATGTGGAAAATATTAGAAAAACCTTAGTAGAATTTTCGCCAGCCGACGAGGATTATTTTAACGCTAATGCAGCGGCTTACTCGGCTAAGCTTGAGGCGCTTGATAAAACTCTAAATGATTCATTGTCGGTCTTACCTGAAAATAACCGCTATCTAGTGACCTGTGAAGGTGCTTTTACTTACCTTACCAACGACTACGGCCTGCAAGAGATTTACATCTGGCCAATCAATAGTGATACCGCTGGTTCACCACAACAAGTGGCCGCTGTCATTGATAAAGTAAAAGCCAATCACGTACCGGCTGTTTTTTGTGAAAGTACCGTTTCACCAAAAATCCAAGAAGAAGTAGTCCAAGCGACCGGGGCCAGAATGGGTGGGGTGTTGTATGTAGACTCCCTATCTACCGCTTATGGACCGGCTCCTACCTACTTAACTCTTTTGCAAAGTACGGTCGACACAATTGTTAGTGGCTTGAGTGATAAATAAATTTATGAACGACAAAGACAACGCCATTGATCTTAGCGATGTTAGTGTCCGCTATGGAGACAATCAAGCTTTAAGTAGTGCTTCTATTAGTATTCCTTATGGTACTTTTACCGGTGTCATCGGTATGAATGGCGCCGGGAAGTCAACTTTATTTAAGGTGATTATGGGGTTGGTTACTCCTGACTCCGGTAGTGTCAGGGTTTGTGGTGATGCTCCAAAAACAGCTCAAAAACACGGTCATGTTGCTTATGTGCCGCAGGCAGAATTGGTTGATTGGGATTTCCCGGTTTCAGTTTATGACGTGGTAATGATGGGGAGGATTGGTCTGCAGAACATTTTTAAGACTCCGACTGATGTAGATAAAAAACATGTGGATGAAGCCTTGCGAAAGGTAAACATGCAAGATTTTCGCAACCGACAGATTGGTGAGCTTTCCGGCGGGCAAAAGAAGCGAGCGTTTGTTGCCAGAGCTTTAGCTCAGGGTGCTGATATTCTCTTACTTGACGAGCCGTTTGCCGGTCTTGATGCGGTGAGCGAGCGCTCTTTGACCGAGCTTCTGGTCTCTCTTAAGGAAGAAGGGAAGACTGTTATCTTAGCCGCTCATGAGCTAACGTCCTTGTCTGATAACTGTGATCGGGTGGCGCTGATAAAGCACACTGTGTTGGCTTATGGTCCAACCAAAGAAGTCTTCACCAAAGATTTAATTACCAAAACCTTCGACGGTCTTATCCATCACATTAAATTTGAAAAATAGCTTATGGAACTAATTCAATTTATAATCGAACCACTCCAGTATGCTTTTATGGTAAAAGCCGTTTTGGTTTCAATGGTAGTGGGCGCCACTTGTGCGGTTTTGTCTTGTTTTTTGATCTTAAAAGGCTGGTCCCTTTTGGGTGACGCGATTTCTCATGCGGTTTTGCCGGGAGTAGTAATCGCTTATCTTATCGGTATACCGTTTAGTATTGGAGCTTTTGTCTTTGCGCTTTTAGCGGTGGTTTTGATTGGCTTTATTAAGACCAATACGAAGATCAAAGAAGATGCGGTGATGGGGATTGTGTTCACCACTTTATTTGCGCTTGGTCTAATTATGATTTCAAAGGTGACCAGTAGTGTTGATTTAACTCACGTCTTGTTTGGGTATGTGCTTGGTATTTCTGATCAAGCTGCTTGGTACACGATCGGTGTCTTGGCAATTGTGACTGCTGTGGTATTGGCTTTTAGGCGCACGTTTCTGGTTTTTTGTTTTGATCCGACACACGCTCAGTCGGTTGGATTGCCAATGCGTTTTGTTAATTATGCTTTTTTGGTGTTGTTGGCGGTTACTATTACTGGTTCGCTGCAGACGGTCGGTATTATTCTGGTGATTGCGATGTTGATTACACCGGGTTCAACGGCTTTTTTGCTCACTCGAAAATTTAATTCAATGGTGCAAATCGCGGTCTTGGTCAGTGTGCTTAGTTCGGTGGTGGGAGCATATGCTAGTTATTATTTTGACATTTCAACCGGTGGAGCGATTGTCTTTATGCAGGGTCTAATCTTTCTGGGTGTATTGTTTTATCATATTGGTAAAACAAAGATGGGAAACCGCTTGACTTCTAAGGGTGTGTAACAGATTAATATGTTAAGAAAATGGGGGACAGAAGAAAATGGGGGACAGTCCCCATTTTCACATTTTCAGTCCCCATTTTTTAACGAATGAGCTCTTAAAGACATTTAACCACGTTCAAAATGTCGAGAATGTTTACAACATATGTTGAATATTTTGCATAGTGTAGTACACTGAATAGTAAGAAAGATAATATTTTTTTGTATGAGCAATATTTATGGGGATTTTATAAAGTCTCTTAGGGAGTCGAGAGGTATTTCGCAGTCTCTTATGGCGGAGAAGATTAATATCTCACGTCCGTCATACGTGGCGGTAGAAAAGGGGACTAAAGAGCTTAGTTTGTCTGAGGCTGAGCGACTGGTTCGTGTTTTTGGTATTACAGTGGATGAACTTATACGAGCGGAGGCACCCAACTATAAGAAGTACAAACAAATGATTCTGGCTTTTCTCCGAGAAGCAAATAAAAGTAAGGTGGAGCTAAAGAAGACAAAGTTGGCAAAGCTTCTATATTTGACTGATTTTGCTTGGTTTTATAATCACTTAGAAAGCATGAGTGGAATGGAGTATAAGAAAATGGAGTTTGGTCCTGTTCCTAGTGATTTTTTTCAAGCGGTTGAAGAAATGGAAGAGGATGGCTCGATTAAAGTTACCCATGAGCAAAAAAGTGGCAGGGACATGTATGTGATAACTGAGGGTAGAGGTTCGGCTGGTACGGATTTGGATGAATTGAATGATAAAGAGTTGAGCTTGGTAGCCAAGGTTTGGCAAAAATGGAAAGATGCGAATACTCAAGAAATCGTGGATTTCACTCACAAGCAATTACCATACAAGATTGCTTTTGAAGGGGAGACAGTGTCTTATCCTTTGATTACTCAGTTAGACCAGAAAGATGTCTACTAGGTATTCTTCTTATTTTGATGACTACGCGATTAGTCATTATATAAAAAAGTTTAATAAGAAATATTCTAAAAAACAGTGGGATATAACGGAAATGGCTATTTTGGATATGGCAGAGAATTTTGACGTCATGATGCAGACTGATCAGGTTGAAACTATCCATGAGAAGGACGGGAATAAGATTTGTAAATTTTATTTCAAAATAGCCGGCACCAATGTTTCGTACAAAAGCTCTTGTTGTCGTGCTATCGCTTTTGTTGACCCAGATAAGGCTGAAGTTATCTTTTTACTCGTATACCACAAGAGTTTTCTAACCGGTAAAGGAAATGAAACAGACAAATGGGAAAGAATAATTAAAGACAATTTTCCAAAATATTCTAATATGATGTAGGTGTTGGTTGGAAAAAAGGGGTGGTTAGGGAGAGGGTGGAGTAGTATTTAAATAAAAAGAATCGCCTGATTTCTCAGGCGATAAAACAATTTCTCTTACTTAGGTGTAAATAGAACATTAGACTCGTATTTACTGCCATTTTTAGTCAATGAAATCACTGAGCCGTTTTTCGGTGCTTCAAGATTCATTCTCTCTCTCGGAAGTTTCAGAAGTAATCTTTTGAAAAAGCAAAACCAACGTCCGTGTCCGCTGATAAAAACACTTTCTGTTGGATTGAGTGAGTTTAAGTATGACAAAATCCTCATTTCCACATCCTTACCAGATTCACCTTGTGGCGGTCTGTAATGGTACCAACCTTCTCTTTTTAGAGTGGCTGATTCAACAGGGTAATGTTCTGCAATTTCTTCTTTGGTAAGACTATGGAAGATGCCTTTCCACCATTCATCCAATCTTGGGTCTTCGTAAGGTGATATGTCTTTTCCCCAAACACCTTGAAATGTTATCTGGGTACGTAAGAATGAAGAAACGTAGTACTCAGAAAAACCGTTTGAAAATCTGTGCCTCAAAAAGTCTCTAACCTGTTCAACTTGACGCTGTCCTTTTGGAGACAGACCAAATTGATGATTCGCTGTGTCTTTTGTGGAGTTGTCGTCCAAACCTCTGGCGTTACCGATTGATTCAGCGTGACGGCAAAAAATGAATTGTTTAGGAAGTGTCTTAATTTTGATATTGACGTGCATTGTAACACTCCTCTGTAATTGAACGGTGTCTGATATTGATAACATTGTTTGTAAGAGGGAAGTTACTTGGAGTTTTTGTTCCATTAAACTCAATAGGCACTAAAAAATATCTTAAAAATATGTTGCTATATCTAGTTTCTTAAAATGGGCGACTACCGGGAATCGAACCCGGATAACCGGTACCACAAACCGGAGTAATAGCCGTTATACGATAGTCGCCATTGTTTGTCTTGGGGCGCGGGCGCAGCCCGCGCCCCAAGAAGTGCATACATTTATACCTATTTTTAACCAAAAAGTCGAGTGTTTTCAAAAAATAAACCACTCGGTAACTAACTTGTGTTACGAGTGGTTGTTCATTGTCGGTGGGAGTGGATTATCTTCCTTTTGTCATCTCAGAATTTTCTTTTTGACTTTGCTCCCAAGCGCCTAGCCCGACTGCTCCGAAAATTCCAAAAATGGCCACAATTATCATTGTTTGAATGATGGTAAGACCTGTCTGCTTTTTCATTACGTTTCCTTCTTTGTTGAAAGTTGAAATATGACCTCGATAAACTCAGGTCTGTTAAAGAATAACACATTATACTGTTGTGTCAACAGCATGACTTGTTCCGGGTATTGGGTGTGTTAGAGTTATAGGAATGGATAGAGAAGCTTTGATGGTTACACTATTTTTTACTTTCGTCTTGGGTGCAGGTATTGGGTTTTATGTGGCGCGTTTTTTGTTTTGAGTCACTTATGGAATTCCTCTTAGCAAGCATAAGAAAATTTGTTATTTTAGGCGCTATTTTTTTACTTATACTGCCGGTGGCACAAGCTCAGGAAGTTCATCAGGAATTTCAGGAGACGGTAAAAGCTGAAGTACTTGAGGTAACCGCTGAGTATGAAAGAGATATCATGGGTACTGGAGCGTCGACAACGGTGCAGGAGCTCCGAATTCAGCTCAAAGAAGGGGAGAGGGTTGGTGAAGTAGTGCGACTCGAGAACGATTTAGCGATTTTGCGAGAAGGAGACAGTATATATGTTAACCGGCTGGTTTCCATAGACGGTTCGGAGTACTTTACTTTCAAAGACGTAGAAAGAAAAGGTCCGCTTGTTGTACTAGTTTTTATTTTTATCGCCCTAATCATTTGGTTGTCAGGTAAACAGGGGGTAAGGGCGCTCTTTAGTCTGGCTATAAGTATTATAGCGATAATTTTTGTTTTAATACCAGCTCTTTTGGCAGGTTATTCGCCAGCTCTATCTAGCTTAGTCATTGCCGGTTTTATATTGAGCTTCACTCTCTTTTTCACTCACGGTTTGAAGCCTCGAGTGTTTATTACTTTTCTAGGTACTTTTGGAGCAGTGATGGTGACTTGTTTGATGGCGTGGATTTGGGTGGAGTGGATGCGTTTTACCGGCTTTAGTGATGACGCGGCGGTGTATTTGAATTTTGCCACCGATGGTACGCTGGATCTAACTGGACTTTTACTCGGTAGTATTATTATTGGACTACTCGGTGTACTGGATGACGTTTCTATTACCCAAGCTTCTGTGGTGCAACAATTAAAGGGTGCCAATCACAATCTTGGATTTAAGGAGTTGTATTCAAGTGCGATAAAGGTCGGTCGAGATCATGTTGGTTCACTTGTTAATACATTGGCTTTTGCCTATGTGGGAGCGGCACTGCCTCTCATACTGCTTTACTCACTGTCCGAATCATCAATTCTCATTACTCTTAATCAAGAAGTGATAGCAGCTGAAATATTACGCATCGTGGTTGGTAGTATTGGCCTGGTACTAGCTGTACCGTTGACCACTACTTTAGCGGCTTGGTATTTTAAAGATAAATGTATTGATGAAGATGGTTTACACACTTGCGCTGATCACCACCAACATTCACATTAATTAACAAAAAAAGTGTTATAATTAGTTGGTTAATATTAAATATAATGTATGAAAGACTTCGTTAAAGAATTTAAAGCCTTTGCCATGAAGGGTAATGTTATCGATTTAGCGGTAGCGGTAGTTATCGGAGCCGCTTTTGGGAAAATCGTCTCATCACTTGTAGAAAACATAGTAACTCCACTCATAGGTATGCTGATGGGAGGGGTGGATTTTACCGGCCTATCAGTGGCTATTGGTGATGCTGAAATCAAGTATGGAGTGTTTGTGCAAAGTGTTTTTGACTTTATCATTATCGCTTTTGCTATTTTTATCGCAGTTAAGACTCTGAAGAAGATGCAGCGAAAGGAGGAGGAGAAAAAAGAAGAAAAGCCCAAAGAGATACCTGAAGATATAAAGTTGCTTCGGGAAATCAGGGATTCTTTGCAGAAGTAGGGGTGAAAAATTAATTAAAGGGGTGGTCACTTCGTGGCCACCCCTTTAATTAATTTTTCACCCTCTCCAACCACAGAACATTTTCGCACTTTGCAAACTACACAAAACAAGAATTCCTTATCATAACTGTCTAAGGGTCTTAAGTTATCCACATTTTTATAAACACTTTTGATTTTTTTGCTTATTAATAGCCTTTATTTTAGCCATTAGTACGAAAAATGGGCGTTTTCAAAAAATGGTATCATGTGGGTACGCACGAATTCTCCACCGTGTGTTTTGACATCCAAGGCTTATAACACACGCGGTTTGTAGCGACGATCTTTCTTAGACTTAATTGTATACAACACCAGCAATTAAGTTTGTGAGAGATATTTAGGTTTATTAAGTATTATTTATTTCAGATAATTTTATGGAGATTAAGCAGATTCGTAAAAGAGACGGTTCAGTACAGTCTTTTGATATTGCTAAGGTTGAAAGCGCTATCTTAAAAGCACTTTTTGAGACTGAAGAGGGAGAAGTGGTAGATGCCAAAAAAGTAGCCGAGTTGGTTCATAAAAAAACTATCGATATGTGTGTCCAGGCGGCTACCGCTGACCCTGAGAGCAGCAAATCCAAGAAGTGTATTGATGGTTACCCGGCGGTAGAGGAGATTCAAGACCTGGTGGAGCAATCTCTGATGGAGCTTGATTATTTCGATACAGCCAAAGCCTACATTATCTACCGTAATGCCCGCAAAAAACTCCGTGAGCGTGACATATTCCAAAAGCGTACCAACCTAAAACCTTACGAATATCCAGAGTTGTATGAATACGTTAATTCTATTCGTCACTCATACTGGATTCACACCGAGTTCAATTACACCAGTGATATCAACGATTTCCACGTTAACGTTACCCCGTCAGAACGAAATGCAATTAAAAATGCTATGTTGGCAATTGCTCAAATAGAGGTGGCGGTAAAAACCTTCTGGGGAGATATTTACAAAAAAATGCCAAAACCAGAAATCAGTGCGGTTGGTGTGACTTTTGCCGAGAGTGAAGCGAGGCACATGGACGCCTACTCTCACTTGTTGGAAATTTTGGGACTAAATGCTGAGTTTGAAAAAATCACCAGTGTACCGGTTATCAAAAAAAGAATTGCTTATTTGGAAAAAACAATCACCCTGTCAAAGACAGACGAAAATCGTCAGTACATGCATTCTGTTTTGCTATTTTCTTTGTTTATTGAGCACGTGTCACTGTTCTCACAATTTCTAATTATCATGTCTTTCAATAAACATAGAAATTTGTTGAAAGGAATCAGTAACGCCGTAGAAGCCACCTCAAAAGAGGAGCAGATTCACGGTATGTTTGGTATTGATGTGATTAATACCATAAAAAAAGAACACCCAGAATGGTTTGATGAAGACTGCAAGGCAATGATTATTAGGGCTTGCGAAGAAGCCTACGAGGCTGAGAGTGAAATAATTGACTGGATCTATGAAGCGGGTGAGTTGGACTTTTTACCAGCAGCAAACGTGAAAGAGTTTGTTAAAAATCGTCTTAATAATTCTTTGGCTTCGATTGGTCTACCACGCATCTTTGAAGTGAGCGAAGCCTTGCTTGAAGAAACTGACTGGTTTGACAACGAGGTGATTGCGACTAAGCATGTGGACTTTTTCAATAAGCGCTCTATCAACTATAATAAGCGCAGTGCTAGTGTGACTAGTGATGATTTATTCTGATTAATATACTAATTAAAGATACAACGCATATGGAGTCATGGTATTGGTTGAACGAAAACAGTCGCGGTTTTTTGGCCAGAGGTTATTTGGCAGAAGGACAGACAGCGGAAGAGAGAATAGAAGTTATAGCTAAAGCAGCTGAGAAATTTTTGAAGCGTCCTGGTTTTGCTGATAAATTCGTAGATTACATGAGTAAGGGGTGGATTTCTCTAGCTTCGCCGGTTTGGTCTAACTTTGGGATTGATAAAGGATTGCCAATCAGCTGTTTTGGTTCTTATGTGGCCGACAATATGGGTAGTATTCTTTACACTAATGCTGAAGTGGGAATGATGAGTAAGTTTGGTGGAGGATGCTCTGGATATTTTGGAGATTTGCGAGAACGAGGAGCTCGTATTTCTGGTGACAATGGACATTCATCAGGAGCGGTTCATTTTATGCAGCTGTTTGAAACTTTGGTTGATGTGGTGAGCCAGGGTTCGGTTCGTCGCGGGCACCTGTCTCCATATTTACCAATTGAACACCCTGATATTCTAGAGTTTCTCGATATTGGAACCGAGGGCAATCCAATCCAAAAACTAACTCACGGTGTAACCGTGACAGACAAGTGGATGGAATCAATGATTGAAGGGGACGAAGAGAAACGAGCCATTTGGGCCAGAGTGATTCAGCGTCGGGGGGAGATGGGATATCCGTACATCATGTTTCAGGATGCCGCCAACAACAACACGGTCGATGTCTACAAAGATAAAAAACTAAGGATTTACGCTAGTAATATGTGTAGTGAGATTATGCTACCGTCACACGACGATTGGTCGTTTGTATGTTGTCTTTCTTCAATTAATCTTAGGCATTATGACGACTGGAAAGATACAGATTTGGTTGAGGTAATGGTTGCCTTTTTAGACGCCGTAATGGAAGATTTTATTCAAAAGTTGGAGGAGATGCGAGATAGCAAAGAAAAAGAAAAACGTCTAGCGTTTACTTTTATGGAACGAGCTTATAACTTTGCTAAAGCCAACCGAGCGCTGGGTCTTGGAGCTTTAGGTTGGCACTCGCTTTTGCAAGCCAAAAAACTTTCTTTTGAAAGTGAAGAAGCACAAAAGATTAATGTTGAAGTTTTTAAACACATAAATGAACGAGCTGTCGTGGCAACTAAAGAATTAGCTAAAGAATTAGGTGAGCCAGAAATATTGAAGGGTTACGGACGTCGCAACACCACTCTTTTAGCGATTGCCCCTAATACTTCTTCAGCCTTTATTCTTGGTCAAGTATCACAGGGTATTGAGCCAATTTGGTCTAATTGCTACATCAAGGATGTAGCCAAAATGAAAGTTACGATTAAAAACCCCAACCTAAAGACCTTGTTGGAAGAGAAGGGTAAGGATAGTAAAGAGACTTGGGACAGTATCCGTGATCACGATGGTTCGGTACAGCACTTGGACTTCTTAACAGCCGAAGAAAAAGAAGTTTACCGTACTTTCGCCGAGATTGATCAATCTGCCATTATTAAGCAAGCGGCTGATCGACAAAAACACATCGACCAAGGACAGTCACTTAATGTAATGGTGGCGCCGGACACACCCGTCAAAGATATCAACCAGCTTTACATCCAAGCTTGGAAGCAGGGAATTAAATCTCTCTATTACCAGCATAGTATGAACGCCGCGCAGCAGATGGTAAGGAAGAAGTTGACGGAGAAGAAGTAGAAAGAGGGGAAAAGCAGGGCGGCCGAAAGCCGTTCCGCTTTTTTCATGGCTTGACTTTTAAAATATTTCTGTTTTAATACCAACAGACATGATATTTTACTTATTAATATCATTCTGTTTCTTTAACGTTACGTATAAGAGGAGGTCTTATGACCGATGCATGTACAACAAATAATTATCCTGTAATAACCTTCTGGAATAAAGAAGTGCCTCCATTAGAAGTTATCAACGAAGGTGACCTTCGACTTAAACCTGTACTGAAAATTTTGGGTATTGAGAAGACTGGGTTGGTAGACCTCATTGCAACCAGTGATCGCAATGAAATTTTATCAAGGCAGTCTATATTCAGATGGTTACAACAAAATCCAGATTTTATGGACAAATTACTGGAACTCAACCTACCTTCAGACATACCTACTAAGGACAAGCTTTTTTTGCACGATTTTCATCCAGATAGAGAACAGCCGTCCTTATTCTTGGAAATCTTGCATGAGTACCACACTGCATTGCAGCGTACCGCAGAAGGAGACGTACCACCTGAAGTTAAAAAACTTATAAAATTTCTGAATGAAAATTTTGGAACTATAAGTGAGCTAGAGAAAAACTTCTCAAAGCAGGTGGTTGACCTATCAAGGACTACCGTCTCCTTTAATAGCATTATATCTTTGACTGTAGACAAAAGGGATGTAAAGTTACTTGAAGATAACACTCTTGGGTATCATCTATATGGATACGCTCCCCTGGATTACAAACCATGGACAATTGACAGTGGTTTTTTTCCAAAAATTCCACTCCCTCGCAAATGGAAGCAGTGGGTAGTTGAACGATTAAACAAAAGCAATGATCAGAGTGCATACGGACCACAAGTCATTGACGAGACTCCAGAGTCTCTTAAAAAAATTGTGGCTGATGTGGTAGGTGAGCTATTTAAAAACGTACGCAATGAATCAAATCACACCTGGGATGTAAAACTAGGTTTAACATATGAGTATGGAAGGCTTTTTGTTAAGATTGTAGACATACAACTTCAACTGAGTGGTATTAAACACAAAGACCAGAAAGACGAATATGAAAGTCAATCACTACAGATCAAATGTGATAGAGACTTTCCTGGTTATTCTCAAAAAAACACACAACGTTTTTTGAGAGAAGTTGAAGCACTAAAAGAAGCCTCTACAAGGGATCACCTGGCAAACGTAAAAAAAGCTAAGTTATTGGCAAATCTGTTTTCTGATGAAAAAACTAAACACTTTTTCTCAAAGAGCGGGGTTGAAGTTTCTTCAGATGATCTTTCTAGCCGATTCGCTTACAACTCAATTACTGCATTATGCTCAGGTCAAGTTGAAAAAGGTGTAGGCGATATGTTTAATGAAGCCAATGCCTGTCGTCAGTACATCAGCGGCTTGTTTAACCAGTTGATTGATATGACAAAGATAATCCGGTCACTTGATATCAAGTCAAAGGACTGGAAGACTACACTGTCTTTTCCAGAGATACTTGATGACAATAATCACGTATTTTCTTCGGACAATCTTTTTCCTTTTCACTTAGCTGTAGACGTCGATCCGTCAAATATTATTCCTGTTGGAAAATTACCTGATATTGCTGATAACATAATCAGTATAACAGGACACAATGCTGGCGGTAAAACTGTGGTTTTGGAGACAATAGCAACTTCCTTATATTTGGCTCAATGCGGACTACCTGTATTTGGAACAAATGTAAAATTCAACGCCAAACAAGCCATGGGGCTAGTATTCATTGAACGAGGATCTGGCTCAACTGCTGAGTTACTGCTCAGAAAGCTTAAGGCATTACTCGATAAAGCAAAAGAGAGTAAGCCTTCACAATGTATAACCATCATTGACGAGTTGGGGGGTGGTACTCAAGAAGCACAAGGAATAGAGCTTTCCGACAAAGTACTAAAAACACTCGCCGACAGCGGTTGTTCAGTTGTTTTTTCTACACAAATAACTGAACTAGTTAAACGCCTTGAGCGGAGTGGTCTAATATCGCTTAATATCGATAGAAGCACCAGAAAAATAACTGAAGGCATAGGAACTGGTGAAATAGATGAATTAGCAAAAGATATTGACCTGTTTTCAGAAAACGTTTAATAATGATATCAGGATAAAATAAGTATTTGCCCTCCGAGCCATTATGGCGAGGAGGGTGTTTTATTTTTAAATTTGACATCACTAAAGAATATTGTTACAGTTTCATCTGTTTTTGTACACGAAAGGGGAAAGTTCATTATGGATGATAGAGATGGACCGTCTGAGACGGAACTAGCGAATGCTGATCCTAGACTGGTTGGTACAAGGGTTACCTGTCAAGAGTATGTTGATCCTGAGGATAAAATTTGTAATCCTTATTATCTTAATGGTCATATACATAATGTTGATGATGAAAAGAAAGCTGTAAACGAAGATTCTGATTAATCTTAGAAAAAGGGGATGCAAATGAGAAAAAGAGAACCACAAATAGAAAGAATGGAAATCCTGGCCATTTCAGCAACATCATTTTTATATCATTTTTGGTCAAGTCTTCAAAGCGTATTGAAACTTAAACCAAAATGCTATACAAGACCTAAGACTAATAAGCGACGTTCTAGATTGCGTCGTTCATGATTAATTATCGTACATAAAAACCACCGGCCTAAAAACCGGTGGTTATTTTTTTGTTCGAACTGTGTTCAATCTTCATTGACATATTAGAGTGATTTCGTTATTTTAGGGTCTGTTGTACAAAAGCGTTTATTTTCTAACTCGAAAAATTAAAAGGGGAGAGGACATGAAGCTTAAAAAAAATACAAACGCTAATCAAAGAATATTGAGACTTAATAAGATTGCTCGCATGATACCAGTGGGCTGGAAAAAGCTCAAATTTAAACCGACTGGTGAGCTGAAAGTTCATTCTTGAAACTCACACTTATTATAAAGGGGGCCGTGATTATTAACCACGGCTTTTAATTATTCCTGTTGAAAGCTCAACCTTTTACTTTCACGGACAGTGTATTATGTATACGTACCAGCCAAGATTCTTAAAGGGCAGATGGCAGGGACTACGTTTCGCGACAACGCAGTCCCCGCTATCTGCCTTTATTAGTATCGGCGATTAAAAATTGCTATGATATAAAATCAGTATGCGCTTTTTTCTTATTATCAGTTTGTTGTTTGTGCTTGTATTTGGCGGCAGCTATTGGTACACCAGCTCCGCTCATATCTGCCCCGTACCGATCAAGTATAAGTTGGGGGACATAGACCCACGATTTAATTTTTCGGCGGAACAAGCAAAAGCCGTCCTTCTAGAAGCGGAAGATGTGTGGGAAGCGGCTGGAGAGCGCGAGCTATTTGTCTATGATGAAGATACGACTTTTACGGTTAATTTTATTTATGATGAGCGACAACAGTTGGCTCGAACAGAGGAAGAATGGCGTCAAGATTTAGATCAGCAGGAAAGAGAGAGTCAAGAAGTGTCAGACCGGGTTGATCAATTAAGGAGTGAATACAAGAA
Source organism: Candidatus Nomurabacteria bacterium (assembly GCA_023898525.1). Taxonomy (NCBI): domain Bacteria; phylum Candidatus Nomuraibacteriota; species Candidatus Nomurabacteria bacterium. Next base: position 485,718 of record CP060227.1, on the reverse strand, counting down.
CCTAGAGGCAGATTACTTAAAACAACGTGATACTTATGAGGATCGTCTTAATAAGTACAACCAACAAGTTGAAAGATATAACGCTGAAGGAGGGGCGCCGAGCGAAATCTTTACCGAGTTAAAAAAAGAACAAGAGTACTTGTCTGGATTATTAAAGAAATTACTTGAGGCCGAAAAAGATTTAAATGATACGGCCAACAGAATAAACGCTTTGGGAGAAGAAAGTAGTGAGATAATTGAGCGGTACAATGCTAATGTACTTCGTTATAATGAAATCTTTGGCCGATCAGATACTTTCACGCAGGGTGATTTTAAGCGTGAACGCATAAATATATACAAATTCTCGAATAATGAAGAATTAAAAAAAGTATTAGCGCACGAGTTTGGCCACGCTCTTGGTATTAATCATGTTGAAGGTGAAACTTCAGTAATGTATTATTTAACTAAAGAACAGTCTGGTTTGGTTGTTTTAACGGATGAAGATAAAGAAGCTTTGGTGGAAACTTGTGGGGAAGGGACGGAGGTCTCTCAAAGAACAAGACAAATGATTCGTGGTTTATTAGCTTACTTTTAATAACAAATTAATATGGAGAACAATATAAATAATTCATTTTTTAGTTCAAAAGGTAATCGTTTTTTGGGTACGGTTGCTTTGGTTGCTTTGGTCATTGCTTTAGCTTCTTACGCTACCTACACTCTGAAACAATCTAAATATCTTTATACCGGTCCGGTCACAATTTCAGTCTCTGGAGTAGGTGAGGTAGCAGCGGTGCCGGATCTGGGTTGGTTTAATTTTTCTGTAACCGCTAAAGGAGATGATGCGGCGGCGGCTCAAGAAGCGTCTGGTTCTAAGATAAACAGTATCATAGCTTATTTGAAAGATAGTGGGGTAGAGGAAAAAGACATCAAAACCGAAAATTACAACCTGTATCAAAAATACCGCTATGAAGCAGAAGTGTGTCCGGAAGGAAGTCTTTGTCCACAGAAGCGGGTACCTGATGGTTACGAAGTTAGTCAGATGATTACAGTAAAGGTGCGGGATATTGATACGGCGGGCAGTCTGATAGCTGGGGTGGGTGACCTAGGGGCAACCAATATAAGTGGACTTCAGTTTAAGATTGATGACACTGATAACTTAAAGATAGAAGCCAGAGCTCAAGCAATTGCTGATGCTAAGGCTAAGGCTAGAGTTTTGGCTAACGAACTCGGAGTTAGAGTAGTTAAGATGGTTGGTTACTATGAAGACGAAAGTGGTCCACGGCCGTACTATGGAATCGGTGGTGATATGGCTATAGAATCGGCCGCTAAGTCTTTTGAGGCACCAGAGTTACCAACCGGAGAAAATACCATTTCCAGTCGCGTGACTATTACTTACCAAGTACGGTAGTTGGCTCTCTAGAGTTTTTTGTGTCAAAGGCCGGCGCGAAGCGCCGGCCTTTGACATTATTTCAATTAAGCGTATAATGTCAGCAAGTCGCCGCAGAGGCGTTTTTATTTTGGTAAACTTATTATTATGAGCAATTTTGGGAACTACTTACGAGATACGGCCGCTGAAATGAAGCAGGTGAGTTGGCCGACACAAAAACAAGCGTTTTTGTATACTATTCTGGTTATCGTTATTTCGGCTCTTGTTTCGCTGTTTTTGGGAGCTTTTGACTACGTCTTCCAACTCGGCATCGACACAATTATTAACCGCATATAAACCATCGTTTTAATTATTTAAATTTATATGGCCAAACAAGCAAATACAGGTGAGAGGCACTGGTACGCTATTCATACCTATTCCGGATATGAAAATGCGGTAACCCGTAACCTAAAACAGCGTATTGATTCTCTTGGTATGAATGACAAGATATTCAATGTTGTTGTTCCAACCGAAAAAAAGATTCGCGTGAAAGGTGGCAAGCGAGTCATGGAAGAGGAGCGTATCTACCCAGGATATGTATTGGTAGAGATGATCGTGGACGATGAGTCTTGGTATGTGGTGCGAAATACCCCACGAGTGACCGGTTTTGTGGGTAGTGGAACTCAGCCGGTACCACTGACTGAAGAAGAGTACAATGCCCTCATGAAGCAGATGTCTACCGATACCATCAAACACAAAGTTGATCTATCAACCGGCGACATTGTGGGAATTGTTGACGGACCATTCAAAGACCTAGAGGGTAGAGTGGGTGAGATTGATGAAAAGAGCGGTAAGGTTAAGGTCTTGGTGCCGATGTTTGGTCGCGAAACTCCAGTCGAGCTAGACTTCTTGCAGGTTAAGAAAGTTTAGTGAGTAAAACTAACTATTAAGACTAATAAGACCAAGGGCAGACCTTGGTCTTACATGTATATAATTCAATGATAACACGATAACCATCGTCGATAAAAACTGTTTTAATTTGACATCACCTGTATCATATAGATATGGAAACACTACTTACAGTAATTGGTTTGGGGAATTTTCTAGCGATAATGGCTATTGTTTGGAAAGGAGGTGAAAGAATAGGAACGATTGAAACAAATATTGATTGGTTGAAAGAAACAGTTAAGGATATTGCTAATAATCAAAGTATTGCCAAAGATAATAAAAGATTAAATTTGATAGGCAACGCATCTCCGCTAAGATTGAAGCCGGAGGGCGAGAGGGTGCTAGAGGCTAGCGGGATGAAAGAATATATTGATTCACATGAAAGTGAGTTACATAATAAGTGTGGTCATAACTGCGATATTTCAGCCTACGAGATACAAGAAAATGTATTTGATATGTTTGATGGCATAGAGTTTGATAAAGATACAGATAAGAAGTTTAAGGACTATGCTTTTTCGAAAGGGATGAATATGGAAACAATTAGAAGAATTGGTGCAATCTACTTTAGAGATAAGTGTCTGAAATTGTGTAATTTGAATCATGGTGATGTAGACAACACTAAACCATAACAGTGTTAACGGCACCTACGCTAATTAAAATCAAGCAAAATAACCAAGAGCAACCTTTAGTCTTATACAGTAAATCAGCGCCGAGCTTCGCTCGGCGCTTTTCATACGCGGATGTTTACAAGCTCAAAAAAATTATTTAATGTGTAAGGACATTTCACTCAAAAAAGGAGACAGGAAATGATCCCAAAACCAGTTATAGTACTAGCCTTTGTAGTTTTCATTGTAATCTCGGCATTGTTGCCTATTGGGTCAGCTATTCATGGCTGACAGAAGAAATGATTTAAAAATATGGGGCCAGAATATTTTTGGCCTCTTTTTCTTGCAAAAAGCTGGTTTTTCTTGTACGATACGCGAGCTTCTACTGAGAAGTCTGGATATGGAACAGGCTGCTCAAAATAACAATAAATTCTTAATTTTAATAAAAACATGGCAAAGAAATTAGTAAAAAAGATCAAGGTGCAAGCCGTGGGTGGTAAAGCTACTCCGGCTCCACCTTTGGGTCCGGTACTGGGACAGGCTGGTATCAATATCGGAGAGTTTGTAAACCAGTTTAATGAACAGACTCGAGAGAGGATGGGTGAGGTGGTACCGGTAGAACTTTCTGTTTATGATGATCGTTCTTTTACTTTTATTACCAAAGTGTCACCAATGTCTCGCTTGATTCTAAAGAAACTTGGTAAACCAAAAGGCTCAAGCAAAAACAAAGTATCAAGAGCCGGTTCTCTAACCAAAGCTCAGGTTAAAGAAATTGCGGAAGAAAAAATGCCTGATCTAAATGCTGCTTCAATCGAAGCCGCAATGAAGATTGTAGAGGGAACTGCTTATTCTATGGGGGTAAAGATTGAGGGGTAATCTTGTCTAGAATAAGAAACGAAATAAAAACACCAAAAGGCCGGCGCTTCGCGCTGGTCTTTTGGTGTTGCTATTTTGATATAAATGTGGCAGAATCATCGCTTAGAGAAGTGCTTGTTGTAGGTTAATTTAATTCATTATTTATATAGGGGGAGAGATAGTAAACGACTTATGTACCAGGTTTATCTGTTGGCACAAGACTAGGTTTGTGCCGTGACGAGGACAAGGTTTCTCCAGACGTGTGGGTCTTATGTCTTGTCGATTATGAAAAGGGTGTTTTTATAGTAAAATGTATTAAAAGGAATATTCTTTTAAGATTTTCTTACGTTTCTAATGACTTATTCTTACTTAGTCCGTCAAGAGATAGTGGTCAAAGAAAGGGGTCTTCTTATTACTCATTTAGCATTTTGCATAATTAACCCTGAGTTTAAAGATAATAACAAATAGGCTGGTAAATAATTTTACCAGCCTGTGTTTTTTTACACCGATCTTTTCCAGATCACACCTTGTTTGGTGAGTTTAGGGCATACCGTACCTTCCCCTTGGAAAGAGTCTCCGTTACCTAAGTTTATTCCCAGTACTAATGGTATGCAGCTTGTCTCTCGATCCATTCTCTTTGTAAGTAAGAACAAGGTTAACGGATCTTTGTTGTTGCTTACATTAAAACTCTTTGTTACAAATCCACCTTGTTCACCTATAGATAGATGGTTTTGGATAAAAGTTTCAAGGGCGATACCGTCGTCCTTTTTCAGTCCTATTTCCCGTAAGTTTTCTGTACCCAAAACAGCTAGAGCTCTTTCGGACTTAAAGGGTTCTACCAGCGCATTTTTTCTGTCAGATACAGAGGCGCATGAAGCGGTAAACAAAATTGTAAGTATCAAGATGAAGATCAAAAAACTTCTCACTTTCTTCTCCTTTTGTAAAGTAGAAATGACAAACAAACATTCATTCAAATTAATATTTAATTAATTTGAATGAATGTTTATAACATATTTTTGACAAGGTGCAAAATATTTACCTGAATTCTCACCCTAATTGCACAATCCTTTGCACCCTAATTGCACAGGTCAAGATGACATACATACTGCTTTTGTATGTCACACAAACAAATAGGACCGGAAGACTGGCCGGTTATTTCACGTATGCTCAAAGCGGGATACTCAGGAGTGGAGATTGCGCACATTATCAACAAAGATCCAAGTGCGGTTAATAGACATATTAAAGCGTATGGTGGTCGGGATAGATACGATGCTCGCGAGGTTCGCAGAAAGAAAAAACAGGCACGTATCATTGCTATGGAAGGTACTAGAATACTCAAAGGAGTATTATTACGAGAAGTGAAACGATTATTAAAACAACACTACTCACCGGAACAGATAGTCGGAGTACGTGATGACATCTCTGCGAGCACTATCTACCGATACATTAACGAACGAGCTCCACACCTTAAACAATTTCTTCGTTCTCAGAAAGGCAAGTATCGGCGCAAACGAGGCACCAAAATACGTGAAAAAGTTCGTGAAAGAGCCAAGAAACGTCGTATTGATGAACGACCGCCCATTATTGAACGTCGCTCCCGTTTGGGAGATTGGGAGGGAGATACTATGCTGGGAAGAGACAAACGAGTACGTATTGTCACCTTCGTTGATCGCAGAAGCGGGTATCTAATTGCGTATCTTCTGCCAAAATTAAATGCTACTTTACTCACTAAACTGGCGGTGGAAAAATTCAGGCGTATACCCAAAAACAAACGAAAGACCGCTACCTTTGATAACGGTACCGAGTTCAGTGACTGGGAACGGTTTGAGAAACAAACGAGTATGACTGTGTACTTTGCTTATCCATACCACTCTTGGGAGCGTGGTACCAATGAAAATACTAACGGGCTACTTCGACAATATTTTCCGAAAGACTTGGATTTCAACACCATTACTCCACAAGAACTTTCTGAAGCGGTTCGTCGTATAAATCATCGTCCTAGAAAGAGACATAATTTCAAGTCTCCACATCAGATATTTTGGAAGTGATGGTCTGTGCAATTAGGGTGGTGATTCAAGATAGGGGCATCTGTGCTAATTAAAGTTAACCAAAACAAAAAACAACCAAGGGTAGACCTTTCCCGTCGCTAGTCGCTCCTCTTTAAGGTCTACCCTTGGTTGTTTTCTATACAAATTAGTTAAGGTTTTCTCTTAAAATCTACCCACTGGTATCTAAGCTCTCCGTATTCTTGCGGAGGGTGTTTCTTTATTTCAACAAAATCTTGGGTAAAGTCGGGGAAGTAGGCGTCGCCTTCCGGTTCATCATCAAAAAAAGTTAAGTGAAGTCGGTCTACGTAAGGAAAAGATAGTCGCCAAATTTCTTCACCGCCACCGATGTGGATTTCGGTCGGGTTTTCTTCTTGGGCAATGGTAAAAGCTTTTTCTAAAGATGTCGCAGTTTTTACACCTTCATGCTGATAGTCAGAATTTCTGGTGACTATTATGTTGGTGCGACCGGGTAGAGGCTTACCAAGTATCTGAACAATCGATTCAAAGGTCTTGCGACCCATAATAACGGGGTGACCAAGGGTAAGGGATTTAAAGTGTTTTAGATCTTCCGGTACGTGCCAAAGTAGCTTATTTTCCTTACCAACCACTCGGTTTTTTCGGCTCATGGCGGCTACTATTACTACCGGTACGTTTGGTTTTTTCATAGTGCACTGATTATGGCATAGATTTCAAATACTGTCGTGATTTTTTAGCAAAATCAGTCTGCTATAATGCTTAGACTATGGCCAACTTTGAAATTGAAATTAAAAGTCTCTTGGGAGAAAAAGAGCAAGCTGATAATTTAGTCGAAAAAATGCGAAAGCTAGATCCGGATTTGAAGGTAATTGGCGAAAATAAACAGCTCAATCATTATTTTATCGGCGGGGACATTCATGACCTCTATGACAAAGTAGAGCATCTTTTTATTGATGATCAACACGATAAGTTCAAAATGATTGCCGAGCGGGGTACTGACTTTTCGGTTCGTACTAGACAAAAAGATGATCAGGTACTTTTGGTTGTGAAGGCTGCTGTTGACGGTGGTAGTAGTAGCAACACTGTCTCCAGGTTGGAATTTGAAGAAACGGTGGCTTTGTCGCTACTTGAACTCGATGCTCTGATTCTTTCGGTTGGCTATGAATATGAGGCCAAGTGGTCTAGGGAGCGGGTAGAGTATGCTTATAAAGATATCAATGTTTGTTTAGATAAAAACGCTGGTTATGGTTACTTGGCTGAATTTGAAACGGTCACCGACGATGAGTCTGGTCTTGATCAGGTACGAGCTAATCTGGAGAAATTGATGGCCGAATTAGAAGTAGAAGAATTATCGCAGGATCGTCTGGCGCGTATGTTTGCTTTTTATAATGAAAACTGGACGGATTATTACGGCACCGATAAGACTTTTGTTGTTAAATAAAATATGTTTTTGTCTGACGTCGACATCATGAATGGGGTAAAAAGGGGGGCGCTTATTATCGAGCCTTTTCGTGAAGAACAGTTGCAGCTCGCTAGCTACGATGTGACTTTAGGTAATGAGTTTGAAGTAGTCGATAGACATTTGGTACAAGCGTCTGATCCGGCCAGGAAGGTTTATCCTTCTACCCGTAAGTTTCGTATCGAGGATGATGATGAGTTTGTACTTCATCCGGGAGAGAATGTGCTAGGGAAGCAACGGGAGTTTATTGGGGTCGACAATGAGCACTTGATCTTGCTTTCCGGTAAAAGTAGCTTGGCACGGATTGGGCTGGTGGTGCACAACACCGCTATGCTTTTTAATCCGGGACACAAATTCTACCCGACCTTTGAGCTCGTGAATGCCAGCAATATTCCGATCATTCTTCGTCCGGGGATGCAGATCGCGCAGTTATTGTTTGCCAAGCTTTCCTCTCCAACTAGCAAGTCTTACGAAGATGTTGGGCGCTATGACAGCGAGAATTCAAACCACTTCGCAGAGCCGAAGAAGTAATTATAAAAAAATGTACAGCCATAAATCCGCAGAATACAAAAATCCTTTTCAAGCTATTATAGATAACGGAAATTTTGATAGCATCCATACCAATAAGGAGGACATTTTTTATCAAGATAACGATATTTCAGCTTTTATTTCTTCTAAGCAATGGCCAAACAATCCTGGTAATGTAATTATTATTCCAAACACAGATTATGAGAATATTTACGATATACCAGATAATCTATTAGCTAAAATTCATATTTTTTCCAAAAAGGTAGCTATTGCTATGAAGGAACTTTATAAATGTGACGGTGTTAGTATTCGGCAGCATAACGAACCAGCTGGAAACCAAGAGGTGTGGCACTATCATCTACATGTCTTTCCAAGATATGAAGGAGATGATTTGTATTCACTACATAAACAAAGCTTTTCGTCAGACCCAGTTTCTAGAGCAGAGTTCGCTACTAAATTGAAGGATTACTTTAACAATAATAATTAAAAAATCATGTCAAACAAACATCCAGAATACCAATACTTAGATTTAATGCAGGAGCTTTTAGAAAAAGGTGATCGGCAAGAAGATTTAATGACAGGAGATGTAACTCATAGTTTGTTTGGTCGGCAGCTGCGCTTCGACCTCAGCGAAGGTTTACCACTTTTGACCACTAAGAAAGTTTACTGGAAAGGAGTGTTGCATGAACTGTATTGGTTTATGTCTGGGCAGACCAATATAAAGTATTTGGTAGATAATAACGTGCATATTTGGGACGATTATCCTTTCCGTATCTACAACAACAAGCGTGAAAAAGAAGGTTGGCCGGAAATGACTAAAGAAGAATTTATTGAAAAGATTGCGACTGATGATGAGTATGCGACCAAGCATGGGGAGCTACCGCGCATATACGGTGAAATGTGGCGCAAATGGCCAACCAAAGACGGTCGAGGAATTGATCAATTGCAGTGGGTGGTAGACGAAATCAAGAAAGATCCACATGCTCACAATACCTTGGTAAATAGTTGGAATCCTGAATATTTGTATAGCATGGCTAAGCCAAGCGAGGCTAGTCAGTTTCCGATTTGTCACAATATGTATCAGGTGAATATAAAAAACGGTCGACTTTGTCTGCAGCTTTACCAGCGTTCAGCCGACATCTTCCTTGGAGTGCCTTTTAATATCGCTAGTTACTCACTTTTGACTATGCTTTTAGCGAAGATTACTGGTTATGAACCAGGGGAGTTTATTCATACTTTTGGTGATGTGCACATTTATGAAAATCACAAAGAACAGGCTAAAGAACAAATGTCTCGTGAGCCGATGAAATTCCCAACTGTTATCCTTAGTGATGAGATGACTTCTTTAGATGATTTCAGACCAGAACATGTGACACTAAATAATTATGAGTCACATCCTCCGATAAAAGCTCAAATGGCAGTGGTAGGGGGAGTAGATCATAAGATTGAGGGGGATTAAAATTGAAGCTATAAAATTTATAAAAACACAACCTCGTAGGTATTAATACCAGCGAGGTTGTTACACTATTAGTTAATGTTAGATTTCCACGGTTTCTTCTTCGTGCCGAACCGGGTCTGGGTATTCTAAATGTGCTAGATAAATTGTTGTACCGCCTAAGATCGCAAACAAAATAAGAGCCAAAGAAACTGGATTTAGTCCAATTTCTGTAAGTAAGACCACAAGGGACATTACCGATAATAGCAGAAAGAACCAAGAAAAATCCAACATAGTAGAACTTTCTTTTTTGTGGGCAAGTAGCCAAATAAGCATACTTACTCCCACAAAAAAGATTGAAAATAGTAACAATGATAAGCAGTTGTTGTTGTTAAGTATATTATCAACAATGATATCGTCTATTTTCATTGCAATTCTCCCCTAAAGATTTAAAAAACAAATTACTTATCCAGGTAATGACCGCGATAGAGCTGCTAAACCAATAAAAAATGAACTTACAGCAGCTATTACAGCCAACAAATTTACCGGTTCGGGAGTGCCAGCTAAAAATGCTACTGTCACTACCATGACTATTGCGCTTAGTGCGGCGACGATTGTTTTCATATTTCTCCTCAAAGAACGTATTTAGAAAGTGTTTATTATAGTATGAAAAAGGGATCTTGTATAGAGGTAAAAGGTCGCCCAGCCCTCGCTTGCGAGGGCTGGGCGACCTTTTACCTCTCTCTATGCTATAATTTTTACCAATAAGCTAAATTACCATGATCTAAATTAACTCGTTCAAAAAATTCAGTTGAGGCAGATTATTACTTTTAAGCTATTTATCATGAACGAATACAAATTTATCAAAGACCAAGACGAAGAAGTCTATCGTGCGCTAGAGGGTGAGGAGGAGCGAGAACGTAAGGGGGTAGAAATGATCCCAAGCGAAAATTATGCTTCACGAGCTGTGCGCGAAGCGGCTGGTTCTATTTTTACCAACAAATACTCAGAAGGGTACCCGGGACGTCGTTACTACGGCGGTCAGGAATTTACTGACATCGTCGAGACGATTGCCATTGAGCGAGCTAAAAAATTATTTAACGCCAAGTTTGCCAACGTACAACCTTTGGGCGGAGCTAATGCTAACGTAGCGATGTACTTTGCTCTAATGGAGCCGGGGGATACGGTTTTGGGTATGGATCTGGGTCACGGCGGACATCTTACCCACGGTCATCCAACTACTACCATTAATAAAGTCTTCAACTTCGTACGCTACAAGATGAAAAATGTCGATACCGGCGAGATTGATTATGACGAGCTTCGTGAAGTGGCGCTTAGAGAAAAACCGAAGATTATTTTGGCCGGTTTTTCCGCTTATAGTCGTGAGCTTGACTACGCTAAGTTTGTAGATATTGCTAAAGAAGTGGGTGCTTATACGGTGGCTGACATGGCGCACATTGCGGGACTAATCGCTGGTGGGGTAGCTAAAAATCCGTTTGATGTCGGCTTTGATGTTATTACCACTACTACGCACAAGACGCTGCGCGGGCCACGAGGCGGAATGATATTGGTGAGGGAAGATGAAGAAATTGCCAAGAAGATCAACCGGTCAGTCTTTCCAGGGATGCAAGGTGGGCCACATATGCACATCATAGCAGCCAAGGCGGTGGCTTTTGGTGAAGCTCTCACTCCCGCGTTTCAAGAATACAGTAAGCAGATCTTAAAAAATGCCAAGGCGATGGAGTTGGTGTTTAAGTCGGCTGGTATTAGGCTTTTGGGTGGTGGTACAGACAACCACTTGCTTCTGGCTGATGTTTACGACTCCCTTGGAGTGACCGGACAAGAAGCGGAGACAGCTCTTGATGAAGTGGGTATCACTTTAAATAAAAATATGATTGCAGATGAGTCCCGTACCGCTCTTGATCCGTCTGGTATTCGCTTTGGTACACCGGCTATGACCACGCGTCTTATGAAAGAAAGGGAAGCGACTAGACTGGCTGAGATAATGGTTGAAGTTTTGCATGCTAAAGATGATAAGAAGAAAAAGGTTGAATTCAGGCAAGAGGTGGAAGAAATATGTGAAGCCTTTCCGGTGCCAGAGCGGTTTGTTTAGAAACCGTTGCTTTATTCGGTGCTGTATGCTACTTTTGTGGCGGAGGTGGTGACATCTTTTAATTATAAAGATTTATCGAAATAAACACCGTCTTCTGGAGTGGTTGCTTCATTTTTCTTGTTCTGATAGGTTTATTCGTGAGAAGTAGCCACTCTATCCCTGCCTTTGTGTAAGACGCAATGTGCAGGTTTTTGTTTCTTTTTTAGATATTTGTGGTATTCTGATTATTAAACATGACCCTAGGACCGTCATGTTGTTGCGGAAGTATTTTTCCTCTTGCCCCAAACTTACTGGGGCAAGAGGTTCTTTATTAAACTTTGACACATTTACAACTTTTTGGCCGTGTGTCATCATTAAAATTGACGCATGGTGCGTCGAACTACTTCTCTTTTTACAACCTACGCGGTTATGGTCTTGCTTTATTTGACTATAACTGTGTAGGTTCTCTTTTTTATAATATGGCACAATAGATTTAACAATGGAGAATTTTGATGAGAAATTAATTGAGCCAAAAACTGGCCGCCTTGCGCGTTTTGCAAAATCGCACTGGTTAACAGTGGTCTTTCTTTTTGGTTTTGTAACCGATTATCTACTTCTAAATCGGATTGATGATAAGTTGGATAATTTTATTCTACTAACTTATGTGGTGTTGGCCACGGCTTCACTCTTGCTTTTTTATCTTGGTGTAGCCGGGCGTCTTGGTGACTGGTGGACCGCAAAGCTTAGGCACTACATGCCGATGTTGATGCAATATTCCTTTGGTGGACTTTTGTCTGGTATGTTGATCTTCTACGGTCGAAGCGGTGACTTTATTTCCAGTGCTCCTTTCTTTGCTTTGATTATTGGAGTAATTGCTGTTAATGAGTTGGTAAAGAAACAATCAGAACGACTTGTTTATAATCTGGCTGTCTACTTTGTTGGAGTTTTTTCTTATTTTGTTTTGGTAGTGCCAGTCTTGGTTGGTGAGATGAGTAATTTAATCTTTTTTGGTAGTGGGTTGTTGGCTCTGTTGGATGTAAGTTTAACCATACACACTCTGTCAAGGATTATTCCAAATTTTATAAACCTTCAAAAAAGATTGTTGGTCTTCACTATTGCCAGTTTGTATGCGGTATTTAATGGATTTTATTTTTTAAACATCATTCCACCGATTCCGTTGTCGCTGACCGAACTTAATATTTATCAATCGGTAGATAGAAGCAGTCTGGGTGATTATCGCATCACCAAGGAGAAGCAGTCTTGGTTTGAGTATCTACCATTTGTGCCCGATTATTTTCATCCGGTTGCAGGGCAGGGGGCGACTTGTTTTGCTCGGGTCTATGCGCCGACAAAGTTGACAACTGAGATTGTACATCGTTGGGAATACGTAGATAAAAATGGAGACTGGCAGGAGCATTTTAGTCGGTCGTACAAAATAACCGGAGAGAATAAGAACGGCTATCGTGGCTATACAACCGTGACTTCGGTTCATGATGGCAAGTGGCGCTGTATAGTGGAGAATAAGCGGGGACAAGTGTTGGGTAAGAAAACTTTCGTGATTGATAGTACAAAGTCACCGCAAGGATTAGTGACAGTTGTAGAATGACAAATAATTGGGTATTCTGTGGTTTATGAAAGGAGTAATTGAAGTGGCTATTGATGATGTTTTAAATGGGCTGGGGTTGGACTCAGCTGATTTTGTGGTGGAGCATCCGGCTGATATGACCCATGGTGACTATGCTTGTAATGTGGCGATGGTGGTGGCGAAGCAGGTGGGGAAAGCGCCGCGCGGAATTTGGGGGCCCATTTCCCCGCGGCGCTCGAAGGTCAAATCGAGTACGTCGACCGAATCGAGATCGCTGGTCCTGGTTTTCTAAACTTCTATTTAAGTCGCGATTTTTTCACAGCGGAAATCGCTCGTATCAATAACTCACCGGAAGAGTGGGGGAAGAGTGATTCATGGGCTGGTAAGAAGGTGCTAGTGGAATACACTGACCCCAACCCTTTTAAAGAATTTCATATTGGACATATGTTTACCAATGCGGTAGGTGAAAGTATTGCTCGTTTATTTATGATGAACGGGGCTGACACCAAGTGTGTGAACTACCAAGGGGATGTTGGACTTCATGTAGCCAACGCCATCTGGGGAATGAAGAAAATTGGTATTGATAGAGATCAAGAATTTTCGGCTCGCGAGCTTGGTCAGGCTTATGCTCTCGGGGCAACCGCATATAAGGAAGATGAGACAGCTCAAGCAGAAATTCGTGATATCAATAAAAAAGTCTACGAACGGTCTGATGAAGAAATAAATAAGTTATATGACGCTGGACGACGTGTGTCTCTAGAGTATTTTGAAACTATTTACCAGACTTTAGGTACTAAGTTCGATAGTTATTTTTTTGAAAGCGAAACCGGTCCGTTAGGGAAGGAGATTGTAGTATCTCACCCTGAAATATTTCCCGAAAGTGATGGGGCGAGAATCTTTAGAGGTGAAGATCACGGTCTTCACACTCGGGTGTTTTTAAATAAAGAAGGTTTGCCGACTTATGAAGCCAAAGAATTGGCCTTAGCAAAACTTAAGGAAGATCGACTAGGTGAATATGATCTATCGGTGGTTAGTACTGCCAATGAGATAAATGAATATTTCAAGGTTTTGAAAAAAGCTCTAAGTTTTATTTATCCAGACTTAGCTGAAAAGACTGAGCATATAGGGCATGGGATGGTACGCCTAACGACTGGAAAAATGTCTTCTCGGACTGGAGATGTGATAGCGGCCAATGATTTTATTGATGATGTAACAGAAACTGCTTTGGCAAAAATAGCCGAAGGAAAAACTGAGCCAAATGGAGAGCTAGCTAAAGACGTTGCTATCGCGGCTATTAAATACAGTACTTTGCGAGGAAGTATTTTGCAGGACTCAATTTTTGATAAAGAAAAAGCTCTGTCTTTTGAAGGGGATTCTGGTCCGTACTTGCAATACACACACGCGCGTATTGCAAGTGTCTTGGAAAAAGCTGAAACGGCTGGCTTGGCAGAAAATATCGCTAATGCACCTGATACTCCGTATCAAGTTGAGCGAATTATTTACCAATTCCCAGAAGTGATTGAGATAGCGCTACAAGAGCGAGCGCCGCATAAAGTAGTGGGGTATTTGACCGAACTAGCTGGTGAATTCAACTCTTTCTACGGCAAAGAAAAAATTGCTGACACGACCGACGAGCATGCTCCGTACAAGATCGCTTTAGCTAAAGCGGTAAAAACTACTCTCAAAAACGGTCTTTGGGTCTTGGGTATCAAAGCCCCGGAGAGAATGTAAAATGAGCAAACGAGCATAGCGGTCAGAATTTGCCCAAGGGCAGAACAAATTCTGACATAAGTAAATTATAGTCGTTACACTCCTTAATTTTACTTAACTATTGCGAATTTTCTCCGAAAAAATTCCTTTCCTTCGGAATTTTTCGGAGCACAACCACTATGTTTTACTTAGGCAGACACAATGAAATTTTCGACCTACAAGGGAGAAAATGAATATGTAGTCGCCAAGTAAATCTAAAATACCAATTTTATTCCCAAAAAATTTTCTGAGCATAACCACTTTGTTTACTTGTCTTAAAATAAAAACAACCCCACCGATGTTTTGGTGGGGTGTTATATTTTTATAACCTTGATCAAAATATATTGATGTTTTCATGCTGAATTACATCAATAAATCCTATACTTAGCGCCTCTGTGGGTGAAATATAGCGATTAAAGGTCTGATCTCCTTTATTCATCAACTTTTCAATTTCAACAACATTAAGCTTCAGGGTTTTTTCGTAATACGAAAGAATGGTTTTGCGTGTAAGAATCAAATCTTCTCGTAGTTGACTTAATTCTTCTTCTGTACTGGCGGTAACTCTTGCTACGCTGTTGGAATGAAGTAAAAAATCTGAATAAGGTAGACATACTTTGATTTCACAGCTCAGCAAAATCAAAGTAGCTGCAGAATGACAACTGCCAACTACGATACCTTTGACAGGTTTTTTAATAACATATTTAATTACGTCACAAAGTTTTAAAGCTGAAATGATATCGCCACCACCACTGTTTATAAGTAATACTAATGGTTCTGTTGTAGTTTCTTTTAATTCAGATTTAATTTGAAACTCCAGCATTTTGCTGGCTAAGTTGCTAGTTTTTTCTGAGGTTATTGCTCCTGTTAAGGTTAAGATATTTTTTGCATCAAACCAATCATTTACTATGTCCATTTTTTCTCCCTTACATAGATTTAATGTGTTAGAAAGTTTTTGTTTAAGTACACTTCTCCTTTTTTATATAATAGAAATATTTTTATGTCAATATTTTTGGCTAGCCAAAATCACCACTCATGATAGTATGTAAAAACATGTCTGATACACATGTTTATTAAGTATTTATTGAAATTTGAGCTTATTAATTTGTAAAGAAAATAACTGAGGAACGACCTTTCTCGTCGCTCATCGCTCCTCTTTAAGGTCGCACCTCCTTTATTTTCTTTACTTTGGTTTAATCTTCAATAAGTAATATGTCTGATATACATAAAAACTAATTTGAATATGAAAGATAAAAAAGTACACGGTCGTGAGAACGATTCAGTTGAGGTGGTGAAAGAAGTAGAGAAGTCTGAGGTAGCTTTGCGGGAGGAAGAGGTACAGGCTTTTTGGGAGGAGAATGATATTTTTAATAAAAGTGTAGAGAAGCCGGCGGGAGAGAGTCCTAAAGGAGATTATATTTTTTATGATGGACCGCCGTTTGCAACTGGCTTGCCACATTATGGTCATATAGTGCCGGGCACTATAAAAGATGCAATCCCGCGTTTTTGGACGATGAATGGCTACCGCGTAAGGCGGCAGTGGGGTTGGGATTGTCATGGTTTGCCCCTGGAGAACTTGATTGAGAAAAAACTTGGCCTAGCCAACAAAAAAGATATCGAGGACTACGGTATCAAGAATTTTAATGAAGCCGCTAGGGAGGCGGTCTTGGAGTATGCGGATGATTGGCGACAGATTATCCCGCGCCTTGGTCGGTTTGTCGACATGGAAAATGATTACAAGACCATGGACTCAAACTACACCGAAAGTGTGT
The DNA here is from genome assembly GCA_023898525.1 of Candidatus Nomurabacteria bacterium. Classification (NCBI taxonomy): domain Bacteria; phylum Candidatus Nomuraibacteriota; species Candidatus Nomurabacteria bacterium. Next base: position 469,324 of record CP060227.1, on the reverse strand, counting down.
GGTGGGTATTTAAGCAACTCCATGAAAAGGGGCTGGTGTATGAAGGATTTAAGAGTATGCATCTTTGTCCACGCTGTGGGACGACTTTGTCTAACTTTGAGGTGAATCAAGGTTATAAGGATGTGAAGGATATCGCGGTGACGGTCAAAATGCCACTACTGGATGAAAACGGTAATAAGACTGATACCAGTATCTTGATTTGGACGACGACCCCGTGGACTTTGCCAGGTAATATGGCAATTGCGGTCAATCAAGAGTTGGATTATGTGAAGGTTTCTGTTCTAAACTCAACTATTCCTGACAGAGTGGGTGCTGATGGAGAAATAAAAAAGGAAATTAAATACGAGAATGTAATTTTAGCCAAAGGTCGATTGGCTCAATTGGGTGATTTGCCTTATGAGGTGGTAGAGGAAATGAAAGGTTCAGACTTGCTAGATCTGTCATACGAGCCACCGTTCAATTACTTTGAAAATTTATGGGCAACACCTAGAGGCCCAAAAAGAATAGATGATTTTAATGAGGAGAAAGAAAAAGAAAAAAAAGCTTGGAAGATTTACCACGCGGATTTTGTCGAAATTGGTGAGGAGGGGACTGGGGTCGTGCATTTGGCGCCGGCTTATGGTGAGGACGATATGAATGTAGCTAAGGAAAATAATATTCCTATCGCACACCATGTTGATTATGGTGGGCGGTTTATGGATTTTGTGACTGACTTTGCTGGGCAATTAGTGAAGCCAAAAGATGACGATGAAGCTCGGGTGTCGCACTTGGATGCGGATATTGAAGTCTTGCGTCACCTACAAACAGCTGGAAAGATTTTCAAGAAAGAAAATATCACTCACAGTTACCCGCATTGTTGGCGCGACAGCACACCGCTTTTAAATTACGCGACTACATCGTGGTTTGTGAAAGTAACTGACATGAGAGATGAGTTGGTGGCCGCCAATAATAAAGTGAAGTGGGTGCCGGATTATGTCGGACAAAACCGCTTTGGCAAGTGGCTGGAAGGGGCACGCGACTGGGCGGTGTCTAGGCAGCGTTATTGGGGTGCGCCACTGCCGATCTGGAAAAATGAAAAGACTGGTGAATATAAGGTGTTCGGTAGCATGGCTGAGATGCAGGAATTTGTGCCCAAAAGTGGCAATAAATACTTTATTACCCGTCACGCTGAATCAGCTTTGAATACCAAAGAGACTTTAAATGTGGATGTGGCGGTTGAGAATGGTATTACTGATAAAGGTAAAGAGCAGGTAAGTGAGTTGGTAGAAAAACTAAAAGCCGAAAAGATTGATCTTATTTATTATTCTCCACTACAACGCACGAAAGAAACGGCAGAGAAAGTAGCGGAAGGACTAGGTTTGTCTAAGGAGGTTTTAGTGGCGGACGAACGTTTGCTTGAAGTACGGTTTGGTGAATTTGATGGCAAGACTGTAAGTGAATATCACGCTTTTTTTACGACTGGAACTGATCGTTTGACCAAAACTCCAGAAGGAGGAGAAAACTGGACGGATGTGAAAAGACGAGCGGGTGAATTGTTGAATGAAATTGAAACAAAGCATAAGGATAAGAATGTTTTGTTTGTTTCTCATAACGGGACTTTGCAGATGTTGCAAGCGGTCGCCAAAGGTGATGATTTTGAAACTTTAGGAAAGATTATTGAGGAAAATACCTACGACTTAAATAACGCAGAGCTCAGAGCTTTGCCGTTTGTGCCATTTCCTCATAACGACAGCTACGAACTCGATTATCATCGACCATATATCGACGATATTAAGTTGTATGAAGACGGGGAGGAATTAAAGCGAGTGCCGGATGTCTTTGACTGTTGGTTTGAGAGTGGGTCGGTGCCGTATGGGCAGCTTCATTATCCGTTTGAAAATAAGGAAAAGTTCGAGGCAGAGCGTTTCCCGGCGCAGTTTATTGCTGAGGGTCTAGATCAGACTCGGGGGTGGTTTTACTCCATGCTCGTCTTAGGGGTGGCGCTTTTTGGTAAGTCGCCGTATGAGAATGTGATTGTAAACGGATTGGTTTTGGCGGAGGATGGAAAGAAAATGAGTAAGTCATTGCAGAACTATCCTGATCCGATGGAGCTCGTGGGTCGCTTGGGGGCAGACTCGATGCGGTATTATCTTTTGTCTTCGCCGGTAGTGCATAGTGAAGATTTGAGCTTCGCCGAAAAAGACGTGCTTGAAATACAACGGAAGAATATCGGACGACTTCATAATGTACTGGCGATGTATGAAATGTTTGCGGATGGTGGTGAGGAAGCCCGGGGGGCTTCCGAACCGCGCCACGATTCCAATAATGTTTTAGATCGCTGGATCGTGGCGCGCCTCAATCAACTGATCGCCGAATCAACTGCTGGTTACAAAGCTTATGAGCTCGATAAAGCCGTGCGACCAATTACTGATTTTATTGATGATTTGTCCGTGTGGTATCTCCGCCGCTCACGTGACCGTCTCAAGGGTGAGGATGTGGAAGACAAGAAGCTAGCGCTTGGTACCTTGCGCTATGTCCTTCGTGAATTAGCCAAGGTAATGGCACCGGCCATGCCTTTCTACGCTGAATATCTATACCGAGCAGTGCGAGATGAAAGTGAGGCAGAGAGCGTGCACTTGGCTAAGTGGCCAGAGACCGGGTCTGTTAATGAAGTTTTACTTGATTGTATGAGGACTACCCGTGAATTAGTGACCTTGGCTTTGGAGCAGCGCACACGATCTGGAATAAAGGTACGACAACCACTGTCGTCTTTGTCGGTCTCTAAACCGGTTGATTCAGAGTTATTAAGTGTGATTGCAGACGAGGTTAATGTAAAGACGGTTACAGTCAACGAAACTCAGTCTGAAGTAGTGGTACTCGACACTAATATTACTACCGAATTGAAACAGGAGGGAGAGGCGCGTGAATTGATTAGGGTTATACAGGATATGCGTAAAGAGTCTGGTCTCAAGCCCCAGGACGTAATTACTCTGACCATAGCCACATCACCAGCTGGTGAGGAGATGGTAAAAGCACAGCTAGATATAATCAAGAAAGTGGTTGGAGCGAAAGAAATCACATTTACCACAACCAAAGGAAAAGAAATCCAAATTGGTGATAATTCATACCTAATTTCTATTGTTAAGGTTTAATGTCATACCAAACCTACATCACAGAGGCGATAGTTTGCGGTAGTTTTTTGCACAATACCGCTGATAAGGTATTTGTGCTTTTTACCCGTGAGGCAGGCATGCTCTATGCTACTGCCCGTAGTGTGCGCGAAGAGCGGTCGAAGCAGCGGCCGGCCTTGCAAGAGTTTTCTCAAATCAGAGTCTCTTTAGTGAAAGGTAAGCAAGGTTGGCGAATCGGTAGTGTTGTTCCAGGGCCAAACTATTTTGCTACAGCTAAGAGTCGTGAGGCTCGTGGTAGTGTGGTCATGCTTATGAAGACCTTAAGGCGGTTTGTCCATGGTGAGGAGGCGCACTCTTTACTTTTTGACTTCTGTGTTGGTGCCTCGCGTCTTTTGATTAGTGAGTGTCAAAAGCGCAGCTTTCTGGAATTGGCGGTGCAATTAAGGATTTTGGACGAGCTTGGCTATGTTGATTCAAAAGATATTCCCAAAAACTTCAAGGTGGCCCCGGCCAGTACCTTGGCTGAATATGAATCTGAGTTGTCAGCTGAAAAAATGAAGAAACTAATAGACAACGCAGTTGCGAATAGCCACCTCTAATTACTGTTTGATAATGATATAATGGCTGGTAACCATGTCGGGAATTAAAGATCAGGAAAATATCGACGAGCTACGAAAGCGTCTTTACGATCGTGGTTGGCAAGATAAAAGTGTAAAAAGGCATGATCTTACTAAAACATCAATCGATGTTAAGCGGGGTTGGGGAAGTGAAGTCGCAAGTCAAATTCCGGCTAAAGAAAATATAAGTACACACGACAATCCACCAGTGACCCAACTGCCACCAAATGAGTCTGAGAGTATAGTTTCACAAATCTCCGATACAATTATTCAAAATGATAAAGATGTTGTCGTTCCTCCTCCTAAGAAAAACCGAACTTACCGAACCATCATTCTTCTTTTTAGTTTGGGAGTTTTGCTGCTGTCGGTTATCGGTTCCGCTATTTATATATTGTTGGGTGGTAATCAAATATCAGCCAACAATATCAGCATTTCTATTGAAGCGCCATTTTCAGTGGCGGGTGGCGATACAGTTCCGATTCAGGTGGGTATTACCAACCAAAACTCCATTCCGATTGAATCAGCTACCTTGATTCTAAATTATCCGCCAGGAACAAAGTCGGTTGAGGAAGGTAATCGCGACTTGTATGAAGATCGTTTGCCGCTTGAAGATATTGAAGCGGGTGGAGTGGTTAATAAACCAATCAAGGTCATAATGTTTGGTGAAGAAAATGAAGACAAGGAAATAAAGGCAACAATTGAATATCGGGTAAAAAATTCCAACGGTACTTTCTACAAGAACGCAGAACCGGTTATGGTTAAAATAAACTCTTCTCCCATTGTGATTCGGACTGAAGCGGTTGAGAAAATTTCTTCCGGACAGGAGCTTGAAGTAACTTTGACTCTTTTATCTAACGCTATAAATCCAATGCATGATGTATTGATAACCGCTGACTATCCCAACAGCTTCTCCTTTTTGAATGCGGTACCACAGACAACCTATGGTCAAAATAGTTGGCTTCTAGATGAAGTTCTTCCTGACACTGTCTATACAATTACTTTTAAAGGTTTAGTCACCGGACTAGCTAGCGAGGCGGCTGAGATACAGCTTAAAGCTGGTACGCCAAAATCAGATAATCAAACTGAATTAAGTTCTGTTTTGACGCAGACTAAAGTAGGGTACACAATTGAGAATCCTTTCATAGATGTGACCGTTGGTATTGGTGGTGATCGCGATGGAGCGGCTGTGTTGGCGGCTGGTGCAGATGCTAATGTTGAAGTTCTTGTAGCCAATACTATGAACGAGACTTTGTATGATATGCGGGTAGAGTTGGTGCCACGAGGGAACTTAATCCGCGATGACAATTTGGATATTTCCAGCGGATTTTATGATTCAGTGACCAAAAAAATCAATTGGGAAATTGCTGGAATGAAATCTTTGACAGAAGTACCACCTGGAGAAAGTCGTAAGTTTTCATTTACCGTGAAGCCGGACAAGGGACAGAGCACTGGCTCGTTTGATTTGTCGGTGAAGGTCTTTGCCAGGCGGGTAAATGAAGCTAATGCCAATGAAAATCTAGTTGGAACAGCGGTGGCTGAAGCTAAGTATTCTTCAGAAATACAAATTGCCGGAGAAATAAACCATACTAGTAGTCCGTTTGGTGACGGTGGACCCGTCCCACCAGTGGCTGGGCAGACAACTGACTACACTATTACACTAGTCGCGACTGCTGGGGTTAACGATATATCAGGCGGAGTGGTGACTACTGCTTTACCTCAGTATGTAAGCTGGGCAGAGAGAACTAGTGGTGATGGTGAAATTGAATTTAATCCAGTTTCTAAACAAATTAGCTGGAGGGTTGGGAATATGTCAGCTCATCAGCAAAAGCAAATCAAGATGCAAATCAAGCTCTTGCCAAGTGTGACACATATTGGTAAAACATTGACACTGCTGGAAGCTCAGGACTTTCGGGCCACTGATCGGTTTACCGAAGTCGGTCTCAAAGCTAGGGCTATTAAGTTGGACAATAATCTTTCGGAAGAACTAGGTTTTTCTGAGGGTAACGGTCGAGTACAGGCAGAGTAGTGTTAATTTCTGAAGATTATGAAAAACGACAAAATGGAGAAGATAGTAGCGCTTTCAAAGCGACGAGGGTTTGTATTCCAAGGAAGTGAGATTTATGGGGGGTTGGCTGGGGTTTTTGATTATGGTCCAAATGGAGTTGAACTTCTGAATAATTTGAAGCGAGCTTGGTGGAAGGCAAATGTCTACGATAAAGAAAATTATTTTGGGGTTGATTCAGGAATGTTTAAACATCCAAAAGTATGGGATGCTAGCGGACATACGTCAGGTTTTTCTGATCCTTTAGCTGAGTGCCGTGAGTGTAATACACGGATTCGAGTCGACAAAGAACTGGGAGCCATTGGTGTAACGGCAGATGAGAAAATGTCGGAAGAGGAAATCAATCAACTTTTTGATGCTAACCGTGATAACATCCAGTGTCCTAAGTGTGGTAAGAAAAATTTTACACCAGCTCGTGCGTTCAATTTGCTTGTAAAATCAAATCTTGGAGATTTTACTTCAAAAGGAGATAATCCCGTGTATTTGCCAGGGGAAGCTTGTCAAGGTATTTATCTAAATTACAAAAACATTCTCGATACCATGTCACCAAAGCTACCGTTTGGTATTGTGCAAATTGGTAAGGCATTTCGTAACGAAATTTCACCACGCAACTTTCTTTTTCGTACTCGTGAAATGGAGCAAGCAGACACACAACTGTTTGTTAGACCACATGAAAACAAAGAAGCCTACGAGCAAGTAAAAAAAGATCGTTGGGATTGGTATCTTTCTATCGGTATAAAGCCAGAAAATCTTCGCTTTAAACAACATGACAACCTTGTTTTTTATGCGTCTGATGCTTGGGATATAGAATATAATTTTCCAGGTCTTGGTTTTGATGAACTTGAAGGTATTCACGATCGTACTGATTATGATCTTACACAACATATGAAGTTTTCCGGAGTTGATCTTCGCTATACTGACCCTGAGACAGGTGAGAAGTATATTCCGTGGATTCTAGAAACATCTGTTGGTATGGGTAGAATGTTTATGGCTGTTATTTCAGATGCGTATTATGAAGATGAAATTGATGGTAATGTACGAACGGTCTTAAAACTACATAAAGATCTGGCACCATATCGGGTAGCGGTTTCACCGCTTTTGAAAAATAAACCTCAGTTGGTTGAGAAGGCTAGAGAAGTATTTAAACACCTAAAAAAGAGCTTCGGTAACGTTGCCTTTGATGACAACGGTAATATTGGCAAGCGTTACCGTAGGCAAGATGAAATCGGCACACCAGCTTGTGTGGTGATTGACTTCGAAACTCTAGGAGAAGAAAAACCAGAGCTAAAGGATACTGTGACAGTACGCGACCGTGATACTGGCGAGCAGACAAGGGTGAAGATCGACGAGTTGGTGGAGTATCTAAATAAATAATAGATGTATAGGTTGTATTAAAAAAGCGGACGGCGCCACAGGCGCCGTCCGCTTTTTTACCACCGAAACCTATGCTAAAGTAACCATACTATGTCAGACAAAAAAGCTAAATATATCACCACCACTTTACCGTATGTAAACTCCGATCCACATATTGGTTTTGGGCTTGAAGTGGTACAAGCTGATGCTCTAGCGCGATATTATCGCTTGCTTGGTCATGAGGTGTTTTTTAATACTGGTACCGATGAACATGGACAAAAGATTGCTCAAAAGGCTGATGAAAAAGGGGAGGATAGGCAGGCTTATGTTGACCACTATGCCAATGAGTTTAGGAAATTAGCCGACCCTGAGACTGGTCTCAATCTTTCTTTTGATAATTTTATCCGTACCACTGATGAAGGGCACAAAAAAGCAACAGAAGAGATCTGGCGACGTTGTGCTGAGAAAGGTGATATCTATAAGAAGAAGTATTCGGGACTTTATTGTGTGGGATGTGAGTCTTTTAAGGTGGAGTCAGACTTGGTGGATGGAAAATGTCCTGATCACAACCAAGAACCTGAACTAATAGAGGAGGAGAACTATTTTTTCAAACTATCTAACTACCAAGAATATTTGGAAGAATATTTGTCTAAAGAGGGAGTGGTGCTACCGGAGTGGCGACGCCAAGAAGCGCTTAATTTTGTAAAAAATGGTCTAGAAGACTTTAGTATCTCGCGCGAAAAGAAGCGTTTGAATTGGGGAGTACCGGTACCGGATGACGAAGACCAGGTTATGTACGTGTGGTTTGATGCTTTGACCAACTATATTTCTACGCTCGGTTGGCCAGATGAAGAAGGGGATTTCAAGAAATTCTGGACAGAGGGTGAGGTGTTGCAGCTAGCTGGAAAAGACCAGGTACGTTTTCAGTCGATAATGTGGCAAGCAATGCTGAGGAGCGCGGGAGTAAAAGCGACTGATAAAGTGGTTTATCATGGCTTTATCAATAGCGGTGGACAAAAAATGAGTAAGTCGCTAGGGAATGTGATTAGTCCGTATGAAATGATTGAGCGTTACGGTGTAGACGCTACTCGTTATATTCTACTTCGTCACGTACATCCATTTGATGATTCAGACGTAACTTGGGAAAAAATGGACGAATGGTATACCGCCAACTTGGTAAATGGCCTTGGTAACTTGGTGGCTCGGGTGATGAAAATGGCGGAGACGCATCTAGAAGAACCTGTAAAAAGACCAGAAGCAGTGGGCTTTGATACTGAATATGAAGAAGCTTTTGTAAATTTTAATTTTCAGGCTGTTGGCGACTTTGTTTGGAAGAAAGTTGGTGAACTAGATGAATATATAGCAATTAACGAGCCGTTTAAAGTAATAAAGACTGATAAAGAGAAGGGAATAGAAATGGTAAAATATTTGGTAAGTGAATTATATAAAGTTGGCCGATTATTAAATCCTATTATGCCTGAAACTAGTAAAATAATTAAAGAAGCTGTTTTGGCAAACAAAAAACCTGAGAATTTGTTTGGTCGACTAGAAAAATAAACATGCAAAGCGTTGAAGAAATCTTAAAAAGAAATAGTCGAGTTGAGCTTGATAAAGCTTGGGAAACTAGCAAGACTAGAAAGGTGATTATTGCCCTTATAACTTACTTCACCGCCAGTATCTTTCTGTTTATTATTGACAATAACGCACCTTTCATAAACGCTTTTGTGCCAACCGGTGGTTATTTACTTTCAACGTTGTCTATGCCGCTGATAAAAAAGTGGTGGGTTAAAAACTATATAGATAAGTCAGTTAATATATTAGATTAAAATACAAATAAACATATGAGAATCTTAGTTTTTGGTGATAGTAATACTTTTGGATATCATGATGGTGAAGCTGGGGGGTGGTGTAACCGTTTGTCTCTTTTGGCACATAAAAAGATTGTAGATTCAGATTATGAATATAGTACTTCTGTTTTTAACTTAGGTATTTCAGGGGATAATTCTCAAGACCTACGCGAGAGAATCGAGGTGGAGTTAAAAGCCCGATTGACAGATCAAGACGGAGCAGTTTTGTTGGCTATTGGAGTAAATGATAGTCAGTATGAGATAAAAACAAATAAAAACCGAGTGTCTACAGAGGATTTTGAGAAAAACCTTATATTTTGTATTGAAGAAGCCAAGAAATATACGGCTAAAATTTTCCTACTCACTATACTGCCAGTAAATGAGGAGTTATTATCGCCAATGCCCTGGAAACCAACTCATGCTTATAGTCAGGATTATATAGATAAGTATAACGAGGTTATTAAATTAGTAGCAGAAAAACAGTCGGTGAAAGTAATAGACGTATCTAATGTACTTGTAGACTCTTTTAAAGATTATTTTACCGATGGTATCCACCCAAATGCTGAGGGGCATAGGCTTGTTTATGAGAGAGTAAAAGAGGTGTTGGAGGAAGAAAAGATTATTTGATAAATATCTAAACTGGTAGTTTGATACTTTCAGGGTATTGATATTGTGGTATTCTACTTTAATTATGAAATACACTCACATTGACACCCATACCCATCTCAACCTCTCAGCTTTTAAGGAAGACTTGGAGGAAGTTTTGAAGCGTACTCGCGAGGCTGGGGTGGCGCATATCAATGTCGGTACCAAAGACACTACTAGTAAAAAAGCGGTGGAGATAGCAGAAGCTAATGACGGAGCTTGGGCGATTGTTGGTCTTCATCCAATCCAGACTACTCCCGGACATCACGATGAGGAAACGGTAGGTGAAAATGGTCAACCTTTTACCGCTAAAGGTGAAGAGTTCGATACTGAGTTCTACTGTGAGCTAGCCAAGAGTGATAAGGTGGTTGGGATTGGGGAATGCGGGTTTGATTATTTCCATTGTGGGCCGGAGACTTATGAGATCCAGGAGCGAGCATTTATAAAGCAGATTGAACTGGCCAATGAGCTTGGTTTGCCGCTCATGATCCATACTCGCGATCCAAAACCGGGTGGCGTCAGTCCGACCGGGCGTAGTGTCTACGAAGATGTGTACGAAACATTGAAAAAATACGCCAAAGTGCCGGGTAATGTGCATTTTTATGCCGGTACCTATGAGCAGGCTAAGAAACTTTTTGAACTTGGGTTTACCGTGTCTTTCACTGGAGTAATTACTTTTGCCAAGGTTTATGAGGAGGTAGTACGAGCGGTACCGCTAGACCTAATGCATGCTGAGACCGATAGTCCGTATGTGGCACCAGTGCCGCATAGGGGTAAGCGCTGTGAGCCGATGTATGTGAAAGAGGTGGTAGAAAAGATTGCGGATATCAAGAATTTGCCGGTAGAGGAGGTAAGAGAGCAGTTGCTGAAGAATGCAGAGAAGTTGTATGGTATTAAATAATTATTATCTGTTAGCAAAGTGTCATCATCTGTTGCTCGAAAGTGACAGCTAAAGAACCACAACAAATAACCAAAACTACACAAAAAAGGTGCTATCAGCTAAACCAATCAAATCAGCCCGACCGTGCCAGCCACCATCCTGAAACCAGAAGTCGGTGATGTCACGGTTGTAGACATCTGTGTCATTTCACTTTTTATACCCAGCAACACATCACATTTTTAGGAAAAACAAACGACTCTATCAAAAAAGTTACCGCACACTTTTACTATCATAACCCAATGTTATTTCACCGGTAACAACGTTAAGAGTGTAGCTAAATGATGAAGTAATGGTCTCTTCTCTCTCTACCATGTCTATTCGGCCTATATGAAAATATAGGTTTTCGTCGCTACCAAAACCGGGTGATATTGTACTGCCAAGTAATACAGCGGCAGTTGTAGTCATCGAATACCCCTCTCTAAGCCTATACTTATGTAGTACCTCACCGGTATCTTTGGAAAGAATAATAAATTCATTGTATTCAGATGGTTTATATCGTGGACACTTGAGCGGTACGTTTGGTAGGTCACTCATCATTTCTTTGGCACAAAACTCACTTTCAAAATCATCGTCGTAGTGGAGAACGGTAACAAAACTATCGTTTAATTGTGAAAAATGAATATTATGCTTTTTAATTTTTTTCTCTTTATCCGACAATTCCGCCACTCCATCTTCCACCCTAACCATACCTTCTATTTCCATGGTTGGGTTCCAGTCCTCTCTAGCTTCCAACGAAGCTAAGGTCAGTGGTTTTGGTATACCGAGTACACCAATAGTAGAAGTTGATTCTGATAAATCAAGGTCGTCTTGTATCTGATATTGCGTGTTGTTTAGCAAAAGTCCTGCCGTCACTAACATAACTATACCTAAGATTATAAGTATTAACTTTTTCATGTTCGTACCGTACCACAGCCTTAGGTAAAAGAAAAGATCGCCTAATTTCTAGGCGATCTGTTAAAAAGAACAAATACTACACAAACACAAAGTCAGGAGACGCTAGACCAATAAGTTCAGCTCGACCGTGCCACCCACCATCTTGAAACCAGAAGTCGGTGATGTCACGGTTGTATGAATCAAGATCGAGGTTAGGGTGACGAGAAAATAACAAGTCGCTGGCGATGTCATAACCCCACTGTATTTCAGAGAAGGGAGCGGTGGTGAAATCTAATTCAAACTCAGACTTTCTGTTATTCTTTCTATAAAGTCAATATGGTTTTCAGAGTCATGTTCCTTTGTGTAAATAACAACTCCTAAGTCTTTATCTGGTACATAAAAACTATATTCATAACGAGGAAAATCATTTATTGTGTTTTGCACATCTAAATAAGTGTGTCGCATAAGGATATTATTTTTTGTAACATACTCACATTTACCATTGGAGTAATTAGGTACTCCCGGAACAAAACATTCATCATCCATTGACATTGATTCTGTTGGTGGCCAAGGGAATGCCACTCCCTCTTTCCCAATTTGACTCAACTCATTGCTTTCAAGGCGAACTTTATTGACAGCAAAAATTGCTACATCTGCTAGATTTGAATTATCTCCCCCAAACAAAATTTGAAAATTTTGGCAAATTCTATCATCAGATGCTTTTATTTCTGTACAATATTTAGAAAAATCTAAAAATTTCGGCTGCCCAAACCTTTTATCGTAAGTAAAAGTAATACCTATTTCATTGCTGGTATAAGTAGACTTTTGTGAAGACTTAGTCTCCTCAACAGGGTTTGATACAACAGTATTTACTTCAGTCTCTTGATTATTATCTGATATTATAAAAGCTGATACAGCTATCGCTAAAACCGCTACTAAAGTTATCATTATAATCTTTTTCATGTTCGTACCGTACCACAGCCTTAGGTAAAAGAAAAGATCGCCTAATTTCTAGGCGATCTGTTAAAAAGAACAAATACTACACAAATACAAAGTCAGGAGACGCTAGACCAATAAGTTCAGCTCGACCGTGCCAGCCACCATCTTGAAACCAGAAGTCGGTGATGTCACGGTTGTATGAATCAAGATCGAGGTTAGGGTGACGAGAAAATAACAAGTCGCTGGCGATGTCATAACCCCACTGCATTTCATAGAAGGGAGCGGTGGTGAAATTAACCTGGTTCCAGCTTTGGTCGACGTTCTTTCCGTCTCCACCATAGAGAATGTCATTCCCCGGTGTAGCGGTAAACCAATCAATACCAGTACCACCTATTATGAGATCATCGCCTGAAGTACCGGCAAATAACTCATCGTAAGGATCGGCTACTGAAGGTAAAGTACCGTCACCATCATTAAAGGTGTTTATGACTAAGTCATTCATATTATGCCAAGCTCCAGGGATATTGCCGTAACCACCAAACCACATACCGTCGATATTGTAGTACTTATCAGTACCAAAAGAACCATCGATACTATGTACTCGGTATCCACCATCACCTGTAGTAGTGACGGAGAAGTTGGCGCGAATAGCTCCCGGACCAAAGAGGTTGACTTGTCCACCATCACCTTGTCCGTCAATTACATCATCTCCACCAGAGGCGAGAATGAAATCATAACCGCCACCGGCGTAGATAAATTCATTGACGGCTGAAACTTTGTCCTGCCAGTACTCGTTGGTTTCGGCGGTGTCCGTTCCGTTCCAGATTGGGTCTGGGGTGGGAAAGTCGCCGCCTTGGCCTCCTGAGTCTGTTGAAGAAAAGGTAGGGTTTATTTCGTAGAATTCACCTTTGGTAAAAGTAGAGCTTATATTTTTTGCTACCAATGGTTCATCACTAGATAATCCGATTTCGCTGTAGGCTCCACTAGAAGTATCTGTGTCACCTATAGGGAAACCAATGTCTTGCTTAAAGTCGCCTCCTCGCTCGCGTATACCCGAGTTTAATTCACTACGGGTAGCTATTTTTGCCCCTTCAAAAAGCATGAAGACTGGAGGGGTGTCGACTTGACCTTCACGCAGCCCAGCTTTAGCCGTCATAGTGCCATAGGTTGATGTGTTGTTACCTGCCAACATATGCAGATGCACTGGCCAATTACCACCGGTGTCACCAACGATACCCAACACTTGACCGGCTTTTACTGGTATTGAAGTATCTGTTTCGGGAGGGTTCTTAGGTGTTGTGATAAGGTTGCTTGTTATACTACCTTGCTTTATGTGAGCAAAGGTTACAAACACATCCTTGCCGTCTGTGGTTTTTTGTTCAGCTCGCAAAGTAATTACGTTGCCTAATCCACCGTTACTCACTTCTTTAGAAGCGTACGTATCAGTGGAATAAACTACATAACCATCAAATGGAGCTACTATATAAACTGTATCAGCTACATTTCCACTCCAATCAAAACTTTGTGCATTTTCATCATAATGTGAAACGTTATCGGTCTTTGAGCCAGACATAACAGAGGTTCTTTCAGGATCATAGCGACCTTGATAACTCGTATGTTTAACCAAATTTCCAGAGCTATCGAAAGCTATTACAGGCTGATGTATCACCAACCTCCCATCAACATAATCTCCAGCCTTAAGTATCTCAGTCAGCTCTCCATTCGCTATCGCTAGGGCTTGGTCAGCTGTCCAGTTTACTCTATCGTTATCGGTAATGATTTGTTTGCCTTCATATAATACTTGGTTTCCGGTAAATATAATGCCACTGGGAGCAACTGCTCCTGGAATATTAACCAGTTCACTGTAATTTATGGAATCAAACAAATCTAGGCCGGTTGCGGCTTTGTAAGCCGGCCGAATCAAGAATGCTAGTGTGCTAGGGAATAGGCTAAGGTAGTCAAGATAAGTTTCTATCCCACCAATGGCACCCAAGCCAGTTGCATCCCAAACACCGGCTGCCAACAATTCTCTGGCTTCAAGTGATTGGGCGGCGCTCTTAAGTGTGTTGCTAGCGGCGATTATGTCAGCCGTTTTTGAGATACCTTCTTTAGCGACAAGAGTATTTATTAGATTTTTATAGATACTCAAATCTTCTAAATTTTGGTTATCCGGTGTTGTCGTGATTGCTACATCATGTATTACGATGTCCGCGCGACTTTGGCCTAAGGTAGCACCTGAAACACTGTTTGGTTCGACTCGAATACTAAACACTTCTTGTGCCCAGTCGGTCGGGTCGTCATTTTGCAGTGTTTGTACCGGTATTGGTACCGTAGTTTGGCCCGCTCTGATAGTGAATGAACGATTCACAAACGAAACGTAGTCAGGACTATCTGGATTTCGGTTGGCGTCACCTGACATATCGCCGAGCCAAGTTGAGACCCTAAAAGTCACATCATGGTCGGTGGCTGTCGACAATCTCGCGTACGAGACTGTTGTATCACCTTCGTTTACATCGCCCCCAGCGAAAATATCAAGAATGGGTATGGTTTGTACTTGTGTCGTATTGTATACCGTACCATAGGCGGTATCATCCAAGATCATAACGTCTTCGTGGTACGAGAATAATTTGACATTAATGCGGGTGTCATAAGTTTGACCATCTTCCACAGTATTAATGTTGACGGTGGTTGCTGTCTGACCAGCTTTGATTACACCCTGTACCCACCATGAATTACTAGCTATGCCAGCGGTAGTTGTGCCTTGTACCTGTAGGTACACGGTAGTGTCGTGAGGTACTGGACTTTCCGCTTCTACGATAAATCCCACCTGGCCACCTTCGTAGCCGTTGGTATTCTTAACTCGTATTTCTACGGGGTCCAAAATAGTGACGAAAGCTCGACCGCTACCAACACCGCTATCAGTAATACTGATGTTTGATGGAGAGACATCGTCTACCCATAAACCAATCGCTTCGACTCCTTCATTGATAGTTCCGGCTTGGTAGGTCGACACGGCAATTTGTAGACTAGTTTTACCAGCTGGTATTTCATAGATACGGTCGGTAAATCCTTCATAATCACCGTCGGCTGTGGAGGCTCCGCCACTGGTAATGGTTGAGGCTCTAAAGAAAACACTTTCGGTTAAAGGTTCAGAGAGAACGATCGTAAAAATAGCGCTCTGTCCTTCTCTGATGGTACCATCAGGGATTACAGTAAGAGTTGTCATAATTACTCCTTTATGTATGTAAGTTGTAAAAGAACATGCAGTACCGAGCTGCAGGTTGGGTGCAGTATAGCGTACAAGTTTGTGGGCGACAAAGTTGGTTTTAGAAAGAAAAGAAAGGCCGGTCGCGAAGCGACCGGCCTTTCATTATCTGACCGATCATTTTTTAAATCTTAATCAAAAATCTTAATTAAATACTCGTCAATCTTTCTTTGGTCCCATTCGTAAAATTGGGCATTTTTGCGATGAAGGTCGCCAGCTAGGTCAGTACCGACAAAGCGCCAATGCCATGGTTCATAAATATAAAACTCATTATTCTCAGGGTAGGAGAGAATGAATCCGTAGCGATAGGCGTTGTCCACCAACCATTTATAAGCTTCAGTTTCGCCAAAAGACTGATAGGTGCCGTTGGTAGATTCGTCGGTCAAATCTACTGTAGTACCGAGCTGGTGTTCCGAGTAGCCTTGATCAGCTGAGAAAGCGTTTGAGCCGCTACCGTAGACTTGTGTATATTGGCCCTTCAGATCCTGTTGCTCGTCAAAAGACCGATAAGCTGAAACTATTTTTATGTCGTGACCGGCCCTTTTAGCGGCATCAAGCAAGTCTTCTAAAAACCCAATTGCATCACCGTGAAAATATTGGTCCTTCTTACCCGGCAATATGTATTTATCGTCAATTTGCTTTAATTTGAGTGGGATGAAGTTTTCATTCAAGAAATAAGTACGAGAATATTTTTGTAGTAGTTCCTCATCGGTCTTAGAAAGCTTATCCAAATCTTTTACCGTACCGGAAATAGAGCGAATCTGATCTTCAAAATCATCATTTTTGTTTTTTTCGTGTCTCAGATCGTCTTCGGTTTCTTGCAGCGTTTCTTTGGTCAGAGTCAACTCTTTTGTGAGCTCTTCGGCAGTGTTTTCGATTTGAGTTTTCTCAAAACCAAGTTTTTCCAACGATATCTGGAGCTCGTCTCGCTCAGTATTTAGAGCCAATATTTGGTCAGTCTTTTTGCTGTTCTCTAGGAATAAATATCCTGTTAGGGCAACTAGAATGACAATCAGTATTAACACTACGATTTTAATTGATTTTGTTTTTGGCTCTTGTGACATCAGCTAATTCTAGCATGGTCGCGGTCTTGAACACAGATGATATCTGTGGTAGTGTAGCCGAGTTATTAGGTTAAGTTCTGTATAAATGTCAGACACAAAAATGCCAGCGACTGAAGCAAAGACCGGCGATGAGCGTGAGCTTGTTAGCTACGAATTTGCTTTCCACGTACTTCCAACAGTTGCTGAAGGGGAAGTAGCCAGTGTTTTTGATCAACTCAAAAACCATATTACTAAAGTCGGGGGTGAGCTCATAGATGAAGAGTCACCAAAACGCTTTGATTTAGCGTACGACATCTTTAAGTACCTTGAAGGTAAGAATCGAAAATTCAACAGCGCCTATTTTGGCTGGGTTCGTTTTCGTCTTGAGCCGGCTAAGATTGCTAAGTTGACCGAAGCCTTTGAGGGGAGTAAAGAATTACTGCGCTTCTTGCTTATAAAGTTAACGAAAGTTGAGGAGCAAAATCCATTTCGCTTCCATGATGCGATTGTTGAAAAGAAGGTTCAGGTTATAGACGATGAGGATTTGGAGGAAGATGAAGAATCTATCAATGAAGAAGAGGTGGAATCTGAAGGAGAAACAAAAGACGACAACAATAGCAAAGAGGCTGAAGAAACGGTATAATGAGCTCATAATAAGCTAATTATATAAAAATTCTATGTATATCAACAAAGCAATGGTCTACGGCAACTTGACTCGTGATCCAGAGTTAAAATCTTTGCCTAGCGGTATGCAAGTGTGTTCATTTTCACTTGCTACCAACCGTGTTTTTAATGATCGTGATGGTAAGAGACAAGAAGCGGCTGATTATCACAATATTGTGGTATTTGGTAAGCAGGCAGAAAATTGCGCCAAGTATCTAAGTAAAGGCAATAGTGCTTTTGTTGAAGGTAGGATGCAAACTCGGTCTTGGGATAAGGATGGACAAAAACAGTATCGTACAGAGGTGATTGCAGAGCGAGTACAGTTTGGTCCTAAGGGTGGAGGTTCGTCAGTTTCAGCTGGTGGAAGTGGTAAATCAGATGATGATAGTCAAAAGTCCGCTCTTCCAGATTACCCAGAAGAAGAAATCAATCCTGAAGACATTCCGTTTTAATTAAAACAATAAGAAATTTATAAGTAAAATTAAGAAAGCAACTATGGAACAGCATAATCTACACAAAAAAGCTGCTTTGGAGCACATTGACTACAAGGATATAACTAGCCTTGGAGCTTATGTAAATCCGCACTCTCGTATGTTTGGTCGCAAGCGAACTGGTTTTTCAGCTAAATCACAGCGTGATTTTGCTCGCGCTATCAAACGAGCACGGTTTATGGCTTTGCTGCCGTATATTCAGCACTAAGTTTAGAGAAAAAACAAAAAGGGCAAGAACGCAGTTCTTGCCCTTTTTGTTTTTATAGAGTATAAAGTTGTGGGCAAGATAAGTAATTTTTTAAACAAAAGGAAAAGAAAATGAATATATTTCTTTGTGCAGCTTTGGCGTTTGTGGTTATAGTTGCTATTCTGTCTCGGACTTCTTGGGGGAGACGTTTCTTAGATAGCACTATTACAGATGATCCTAGATATGGAGAAATAGATAATGAATTAAGAAAAAAAGAGCCCTGGAGGCTGTAATTTCTCTTGTAAAAAACAAAAAAGCTCTCAAATTATGAGAGCTTTTCATATTTACGCCTTTTCTACTCGCTCTGAATACTCCCCGGTCTCGGTATTGATTGCAATCATATCACCCTC
Source organism: Candidatus Nomurabacteria bacterium (assembly GCA_023898525.1). Classification (NCBI taxonomy): domain Bacteria; phylum Candidatus Nomuraibacteriota; species Candidatus Nomurabacteria bacterium. The sequence goes on along the minus strand of CP060227.1, from coordinate 450,879 downwards.
ACCAATAAACATTGGCACCATCAAAGTCGCCCCGGTCTCTAGAGTCACTTCCTTCTGAGCACCAGAGGAGGTGTTACCTTTGACAGCGTCCATAGCTTCTTTGACTTTTAGTTCAATCTTGATCGGTATTTTTACGCCGATCACTTCATCTTCGTAAACTAAAGCCTCAAGTTCTGAACGGTCCTTGATAAACTTGCCGGCATCACCGATTAAATCAGCTGTTAAAGCAAAGCGTTCACTGGGTCGGCCTGAGTTATGGAACCAATATTCATCACCTTTGCGGTAGATAAAAACAATTTTACGATTCTCTAGATCAGCTTCTTCAGCGGTTTCATTTACATGAAAAGTATTTTCAACCACCCGTCCTGATTTTAAGCTTTTAAGCTTAGTGATGTTTACTGGTTTACGTTGTTGTTTGCGAAAAACGTGGTAAGAGAGCACTAAATAAGGCTCATCATTAAAAATGATAACCTTTTTCGGGGTAATTTCGTTATAAGATAAGACTGCCATAAATATTTAAAAATGCTATAGTAAAGGCAAGAAGATACTACCATATATGTTAGGACTGACAACTACCAACAAAGGACATTCGCTAACCGATGAAGAGGTGCTACGTCGGTCAATTAATGAGCCTTGGCTGTTTGCTATCTTGCTTGACCGCTATGAGACACCTTTTTTGCGTAAAGCGCAGAGCATTATTTTTAACAAAAGTGATGCCGAAGAGGTAGTGCAGGACACTTTTACTAAGATATATGTTAATGCTGCATCTTTTTCACCCCAGGACGGGGCCAAGTTTTCCTCTTGGGCGTACAAGATTTTGATGAATACAGCTTTTACGCGATACCAAAAATTATTGAAAGAGGGGCAGCGTTTCACTTCTTTAGATCCAGAATTTGAGCAATTTATTAGCGAACAGAAGGAGCATGGTGCTTTGTCCGAAAAAAAAGACGGGGTAGAGCGCATATTATCCAGGTTACCTGGTCACTTTGCTCAGGTTTTGCGCTTGCATTATTTGGAGCGGTGGTCTCATGCGGACATTGCCAAGCACACCAAAGAAAGTGTAGGTACTATCAAGGTACGAATTTATCGCGCTAAGATTGCGTTTCGAAGGGAAAGTCGAGAGGAGGAGATAGAGGGGTTGATGTAACCTAAGGGGCTTATTGTTTAGTTATATAGTATAAATAAAGTAATAATCTATGGAAAACACCAATACAAAAATAAGAAGTGTAGTTATGAAACGGGTTTGGTATAGTTACTTGGTCAGTATTTCTACTAATTTTTATACTTCGTTGGGCTTTATTTTTGGGGTCAGCAGCGCTTTATTTGTCAGTCTGGTGTCTTTGCCTGATATCTGGACCAATTTACTTAGCGTACAATTAGGATTGCTACCAGCTTATATTTGGCAGACTTTTATTCAAGCTGTAGAGCATGGTGAATTTTTGACACTTCTAACCCTTGGCCTGATAATCTTCTCCTTACTCAGTCTGCGCTTTCGTGGTAAAATCAGTCCCAGTCCAATGCAATACGCTTAACAAACGTGTTGCTAATAACACTATTTTTTAATTACGACATTAATTACGTTATGGCAGCTAAATACCAGGTTAAATTCAAAGGCGCAGAAGAAGTCGCTGCGGGTACCAGACTATTTCGTTTTGAAAAACCGGAAAATTTTCAATACCAAGCTGGTCAAACTATAGACTTGATTTTACCAAAGTTAACTGGATCCAACGCTCACACTTTTTCTTTGGTGACAGAGCCGGTTGAGTCTGACCTGGCGATAGCGACTAGGATGCGCGGATCAGATTATAAAAATACCTTAAATGATTTACTTCCAGACGATCTGGTTGAGATAGAAGGGCCTTATGGTTCTTTCGCTTTACATCAAAACGAACAAAAATCAGCCGTTTTTTTAGTTGGCGGAATTGGAATCACTCCCTTTATGAGCATGATTAAAGAGGCTAAAAGTAACCAGAAACCGCACAAACTATATTTATTCTATTCTAATAACGAACCCAAGGATGCCCCTTTTTTGTCCGAGCTTAGCGACCTTTCTAATTCAAAAGCTCTAAATCTAAATTTTATACCCACCATGACTAAGTTGGACGAGTCTGATGACTGGTCAGGCGAGCGGGGTTATATTGACTGGCCGATGGTCAAGCGTCATGTACCAGATACTGATAAGGCTATTTATTATATGGCGGGGCCGCAGGGCATGGTGCAGGCTATGCGGTCAATGCTTTTAGAAGCTAAGGTTGACCCAGATTCTATAAGGTTTGAGGAGTTTTCAGGGTATTAAGAGGGTAAAGTGGTGGTTTATAAAAGGCCGGTCGCGGCCACGGCCCGGCCATTTAAAAACCCACCACTTTAAGCCGCCGCTTCTTCTTTCAGTGCTTTTCTAATATGGCCAAGTAGTTCTTTTTGTACTTTTTTGTCTTCACGCAAGCTGGTTCTGGCTGCATCATAGCCGCGACCTAGTTTCACTTCTGCGCTTTCGTCGCCACCTGGTGGTATATAAGTATATGATGCTCCAGCTTTTTTGATTAGCTTGTATTTTTCTCCCAGAGCCAATAGTTCACCTTCACGAGAAATACCTTCACCGTAAATTAAGTCAAATTCAGTGGTGCGGAAAGGGGAAGCGACCTTATTTTTGACCACTTTTACGCGGTGTCTACCACCAACCACTTCTTCACCTTTTTTGATTTGGGCTATACGCCTTATGTCTAGACGGACGGAAGTGTAGAATTTAAGAGCTTTTCCACCGGGAGTGGTTTCTGGGTTACCAAACATCACTCCTACCTGCATGCGAATTTGGTTAATAAAGATTACTACTGTCTTACTTTTGGCTACGATACCGGTAAGTTTACGCAGGGCCTGACTCATCAGACGAGCCTGCTTACCAACATGGTGTGCTCCCATTTCTCCTTCTATTTCATCACGGGGGGTTAGGGCAGCGACTGAGTCAATTACAATAACGTCTATCTTACCAGAGCGAACCAACGACTCTACGATCTCCAAGGCTTGTTCACCGTTATCTGGTTGTGAAATAAGAAGTTCATCCAGTTTTACACCGATATTTCTTGCATATTCCGGATCCATGGCGTGTTCAGCATCAATGAAGGCGCAGATACCGTTCATTTTCTGTGCTTCGGCTACTGCATGCAGAGATAGGGTAGTTTTACCAGATGATTCAGGGCCAAAGATTTCAATAATTCGGCCGCGTGGAAAACCGCCGATACCAAGGGCATCATCTAAGCCGATTGATCCGGTTGGGACTGCATCAATATCTACTTTCTTGCTTTCGTCCAGTGTCATGATGGCTTCGTCACCAAACTTTGTTTTAATGGCTCGTAGGGTTTCAGCAATACTTGAAACTCCTCGCTCTTCCGTTTCAGCAGTGGCTACCTCCTTTACTTTCTTTGTCGTCTTTTTCTTTACCATAATGTTAATTATTAATTATTATTGAATAAATGAAACGGGTGTATAAACAAATGATCTGACCAACTCTGTTTCTCTTCCGTATCTGTCTTTGGCACGCAGGGTGGCTATAGTGTATCCGTTTTCTAGTACCAATGTCTCGTCAAATCTACCTGTTTCGTCAGTGAAAATAGGTCGATCATTGAGCCAGAGATGGGTAATATTCTTAGTTGTACCGACTAATTCTACCACTCTGGTGTTATGTTGAGTAGTTGGTTCTTCAGTCAGGGTTATTTGCGGTCCGGCAATAACAAATCTGGCCTGGAACAAAACATAAGACGCAAATACAGTGGTAAAAAAAACTACTATTAACACCTTGAGAATACTTCTTAGTGCTAGCGTCTGGGGAAAATCTGGCATAGTTGTATTATTCCAAACTATTATTGGTGGGTCGAGTGATCCTCTTTCTCTTCATCGTCAGCCTCCTCTTCTTTACCAAGAAGTATTTCGCGCGGTCTGGAACCGTCAGCTGGACCGATAATTCCTCTTTCTTCAAGAATATCAATTAGCCGCGCTGCTCTAGAGTAGCCAATGCGGAGCTTTCTTTGTAGGTATGAGGTAGAAGCCTTTCCAGCCTCTAGAACCGCTTGCTTAGCGTCATCAAACAGCTCGTCTTCCTCGTCGTCGCTTTCTCCGTCGATTGAAGCCATAAAGGAGTTAGCGTTACCATCTTTTGTTTCTTCAAAGTCGATGGTATCGAGAGTGTCCGCATCTTGAGCTTTTAGGTAGGAGACAACCTTTTTGATTTCATCACCCGAAATAAAAGCAGACTGAATACGGATTAGTCTTGGACTGTCGGAGGATAGATAGAGCATGTCACCTTGTCCGAGCAGTTTTTCAGCTCCCATTTGATCAATAATAGTGCGAGAGTCAATTTGAGAAGCTACATTGAGGGCAATACGGGTTGGAATATTGGCCTTAATGGTACCGGTAATTACGTTCACCGATGGTCTTTGGGTAGCCAAAAGTAAGTGTATACCAACTGCGCGGCTCATTTGCGCTAGTCGTACAATCAGAGCTTCTAGCTCGCGTGGGTAGGCTTGCATTAGGTCGTTGAGCTCATCAAGAATGATCACAATATAAGGTAGCGGTTCAGGTAGGTTGTCACGCTCTTCCTCTGGACTGCCGTTAGCTTCCCATTCTTCCTTGGCCGGCTGATAGACTTGGCTGTGATAGAGATCAAGACCTTGTATACCTTCGGCTTGCAAGATGTCATAACGTCTAGCCATTTCTTTCACTGCCCAACTTAGAGATTTTAGTGCCTTTTTCGGTTCAGTGATAACCGGAGTTAGGAGGTGAGGGATTCCGTTATATAGAGTAAGTTCCACTCGCTTTGGGTCTACCAGAATAAAGCGAAGCTGGTCTGGTGAATTTCTAAACAGTAGCGACACAATAATATTATGTATCGTGACCGACTTACCTGATCCGGTTGTACCGGCGATTAGGGCGTGGGGCATACGAGCGATGTTGGCGAAGTGAACCCCTCCGGCCACGTCTTTACCGAGTGCTACAAGCAATGGTCGTGGTGAGTCGGTGTATTCTGGGTTACGCAAGATAGAGGCTAGACCAACGGTTGAGCGAACAGAATTAGGTACTTCAATACCGACCAATGACTTACCTGGTATTGGAGCTTCTATACGAATGGTGCTGGCCTTAAGTGCTAGCTGTAGCTCTTGTTGCAAAGCTACGATACGCGAGATTCGCACACCTTGAGCTGGCTTTAAGGAGTAGCGGGTGATGGCAGGTCCACTTTCGACTGCATCCATTTCGACATTGATACCGAATTCCTTAAGGGTACGTTTTATCGTGAGAGAGTTGGCCTTCACGTCGCCAGCTACCGCCTTACCCTTGTCTTTGTTTAAGAGGGACAGCGAAGGGGGGATATAAGGACCACTAAAGTGCTTTACCATCATGTCTCCGTCTTTGGTTAGGGTCTCTTTGACTTTGTTGGTCAGGGATTGTAGACCTTTCTTAGTAGCAGTCTCATCGTCGTCTTCACCGCTACCAGACTCTTCGTTTCTGGCGTTAGCTTCTTCAACTTCTGGTATGTCGAGTTCTTCTAGATCAAAATCTTCGTCTATATCCTCAAGACCAGTGGTGTCTTTTTTACCAAATTTTGGCATTGAGAGACCAGTGTTGAAAGTAAGGAAGATGCCAATCAAAACAAAACCAGCTAGGAGGATTCCAGTTACTACATTGCCAACCAGAAAAGATAGGGGGTAACTGAGGGCCAAGCCGGCCAAGCCGCCTAAATTTTCTTGATAGAGCTCGAGTAAGGCTAGTAGGGAAAGGAACATAAGTGAGATGCCAAGAATTTTAGAAGTACTGACCCGCTCATCCTCTCGTGGACGCATCATGGCAAACATGTAAAAGCCACAAGCGATGGGTGCCAGCCAGGCCCCGGTACCAAATAGTTTGGTCAAAGCTAATTCACTGAAACCGCCAACTCGACCAGCGAAACCAAGTAAAGAAAGGAGAAAAAAGATTCCCAGAATTCCAATTACTACAGCTCCAATTGCCTGTTTTGTCTGTGGCGACAAATCATCAAACATTGGTGTTTTTTCGACAGTATTTTTCTTTTTCCTAGACATAACAAAAATAAAAACTCTAAACTTTGAATACGCCAATAATAACATGAAACCACGAATATCTTTTGGTTTTAATCGGCAAAAAAGAGAAAAAACAGGCAATAAAATTCCTTAAAGACAAGACAAAAAAACCTTGCCAAAGAACAAAATGTCTTTATAGTAGTAAGGACGAAGAAGGTGTCCTAAACAGAAGATAACAGACACAAAAGACAGATGGTTAACAGACACAAATAGAAAAAAGACGTTATGGACAAAGACAAACTTTATGCAACAAAAAGACTAGCTGCAGATAATGATTACTATGGTAATGTTTTTAAAAGGACAGAAAAAATCGTGTCAGTCATTTTCTACATACTGTCTCATATAGAAAAAGACGAAAGGTCAGACTTTCATATAAAGACACTAAGTGACAGAGCTATGAACGTATATGAAGAGTCGCTGACCACGCTGTCTTTTTATGAGTACGAAGCCAAGGATAGGGTCTTTATCTTTCAGCAAACTCTAGTGTCTCTAGAAGGTGTCCTTAGAATTGCCAACGCTGCCCGAATAATAACTGACGATGTTCTCACTATGCTACTGACTGAGCTTGATCTGGTACAGCGTTACATTAAGAATCACTACGTCAATAAGACCCCACTTTCTCTACAGGAGGATGGACCTAAGACTCCCCCGGTGGCAACCGAACGATCTATGACGATGCGTTCCGCTTCAGTTGCTAGACCCTCTCGAGTGTCTATACCCAAGGGTGATATAAGTTCAGATGCTCATATGGTTTACAGTCAATTGGTTGACCGGGCTACGCGCATAAAGACAGTCTTAGAGGCAAAGCCTGAAGCGACAATAAAAGACATAGCAGAAGTAATAACAGACGTGAGTGAGAAGACCATTCAGCGCGAACTCAATTCTTTAATAGACAAAGGACAAGTAATAAGACAAGGAGAGAGGAGATGGTCTAAATATTCAGTTATTAAATAACGGACAAAAAGTCACGCGATAATAAGGACAGCTTACTCCAATACACACTTAACTATATCCTATAGGCTGGACTTATTTAGATAACTTCTTTAGGACAATAAAAACGGTCAAGGGTAACCCTAGGTAAGCTTGCCTAGGGTTACCCTTGACCGTTTTTGACTCCACATGAAGAAGGTCTTGTCACTTAGCTTTTTTTGTTTTTTAGTGTTTTTTCTTTGGTAAGATGAGGTAGTATTGGTCGTCATCATACGCAGACAGGAAGAGTAGTTTTCGTTGACGTTTTTTATACTTTGACGTATCGTGTCAGCTGTAAGTCAATAGTTTAAACAGATTTTTTATATGCATAAACTTTCTTTTAATAGTTTCTGCAAATAATCCACATGGGAATGTTTAAACCTTACAGTAAATGTATAAGAAACTGATATACTATTTCTTATGCGCTTATGTGCGCTTTTTCTGGAAGTGTCATTCGGGTATTGTATAGACTACAATTTACCAAGCATTTTTTTGAAATAGTACATAAGGTATGAATGTTCTTTGAGAGACGTGCTGACTAAATTTCAGAGTCTTGAATTTTGATAGTTTTTAGTTAAGCAGGGTTGTGTAGGAGGCTGCATAATTTTTATATATCTAATCTTACAAAACGTTTGTGTGTCACGTACATTATTATTCCTTATAATATTCAAGTACACACGTTTCTGACTAACTTGATTCCGTATTGGTGGCTAATGATTGAAACTCAGACTTGTATTGCAGCTAACCTCTGGCCTGAGGGATAAATAAAATATCCGTTAGTCTGGAGTTAGTGATATTGCGTAGATGACGTGATAAACCGTCTACGAAATATGAATTAATTCATATTATCAGTCGTTATCAAATTAACTGCTCATTAAATTGAGTGCGTGCGTGCTAACCCCACGCAAAAATATTATTTAATTATATTTATGACTATTGTAAAAGATATCGCTGCAAAGGCCGGTGTGGCTCTTGTGGCACTCGCAATGATCTTCTCAGCTTACGCTCCTGCTGCGCAGGCACAGTCAGCTGAAGACTTGCAAAAGATGATTAATGATTTACTAGCACAGATTGCTTCTTTGCAAGCACAAGTTGGTCAAGGTGGTTCTACTACAGCTAGTGGTTTCACTTGGACTCGTGACCTTTCAACAGGTTCAACAGGTGCAGATGTAATGGAGCTACAGAAGTTCCTAAACGCTGACCCTGATACTCGCGTAGCAGCAGCTGGTTCTGTAGGATCTGCTGGAATGGAAACTGAATACTACGGTCCTGCTACAGCAGCTGCAGTATCTAAGTTCCAAGTTAAGTACCGCTCAGAGATTCTTTCTCCAGCTGGTCTAGTTAATCCAACTGGATACTTTGGTCCATCTACTCGCAATAAGGCTAACGCTCTTAACACAGTAGTTGTTCCTCCAGTAGCGGATGACGAAGACGAAGACATGGATGAAGACGAAGACATGGATGAGGAGGAGGAAGAGGATACAACTCTTTCAGGAGAGGCTTCACTTGACACCTTCAACATCAACAGCGCTGCTGATGATACTATCGAAGAGGGTTCAGAGGATGCTGAGCTAGCTGAATTTGAGTTAGAATTCACAGACGGTGACGCTTTGATCAGTCGTATTGATGTACAGCTTTTAGCTGATGGTCAATCAAACACAAACACAGTTAAGCCTTGGGACGCTTTTGATACTCTATCTCTATGGGTAGATGGTGAGAAAGTGGCTGAGGAGGATGCTGATAATGAAGATGATTACCTAGATGAGGATCTTGGAACATTCCGTTTCAGCGGTCTTGATATCTTCGGTGCAGAGGACGATCGGTTCGATGTTGTACTAGCTGGATCAGTTCAAAACAACCTTGATGCAGCTGAATTGACTACATGGAATGTTTCAATGGAAGCACTTCGCTTCTTCGATGCTGACGATGTTTCAACAACTGAGAACTCAGGACAAGACTTTGGTGTTAATGAGAACTTTACACTAGAGGAAGCTGGAAATGATGACGAGCTTATCGTAAAGACTTCAGCTAATGATCCAACAAGCACTACTTTTGAAGTAGAGGATGATGCTGATTCAGACTGGTACGAAGTATTTATCTTCGACCTCGACACAGATGATTCTGTAAATGATATTGCACTTGATAACATCTACGTAACTGTTGCTGTTAGTTCAACAACTTACAACACTATCGTTGACGATGCAGAACTTGTTATTGACGGTACAACTATCGATGATGTTACTGTTACCAACGGTGGTACAGCGACAGCAACATTGAACTTCAATGTTGATAAGGATGTTACTATTGATGCTGGTGATCGTGTTGAAGCAGCGCTTAAGCTTAAGTTCAACTCTCTAGCTGTAGCTCTAGAAGGTACTACAGTTATGGCTGAAGTTACTTCAGCTAACGCTGATGCTAACGTAGCAGAAGGTGGAGATGATCTTGACAACACAGCTCCAGATCAGTTACGAGGATCAGCTGCTGGTGATACTCATACACTACGAACATCTGGAATTGATACCATTATGTCAGACGACAAGTCACCATCAACACAAACAGTTGATGCTAATGACTCTACTAAGAATTACGGTAGTTACGTAGTAGAGTTAGAGGTCACTGCTTTTGGTGAGGATGCTTGGGTTCCTCTTACAGCAACCCGAAATGCTTCATCTACAGTAGGTATTGCTTACGAAATTGAAGATGATACTGGTGCCTCTGTTGCAACTGGTACAGTTACTCAATCTGTACAGCGCGTAAGCGGTGGTACTATTGAAGGAAACTATGTACACATCTCAGAAGGTGATACTGCAAAACTTAAGTTGACAGTTACCTACGACCCAGTAGCTAGCGGACAGTTCCGTGCACAAATCCTTTCAGTTGGATTTAACGACACTTCTGCTGCAACACCTACTCAGACAGATTCAACTCTGCCAGAGGAAGACTTTGAAACTAATACATACCTAATCACTAACTAGTTAATTGACTAGATAGGTAAAGGTGAATGTAAAAGTTCAGTCTAAACCAGACAAAACCCCGCTTAATAAGCGGGGTTTTGTTGTGTGTTTAACCAAACCAACCAAACCTACCCCGAGGTCTTTCCTCGGGGTAGGTTTGATGACATGCTATATTATTTAGTAATGAGTACAAGAACTATAGGTTTTGTTGAAAATGAATTTTATCATGTTTACAACCGAGGAGTAGATAAGCGTACAATTTTCTTAGACTCACAAGATTACAACAGATTTACAGAACTTATGTTTCTTTCAAACTCAGCACTTCATATTAGTGTCAGGGACATTCGCGAACGATTTGCTTCTGTGTACGAATTTGATCGTAAAAACAAACTTGTATCCATCGGAGCTTATTGTCTTATGCCTAATCATTTTCATATTTTGATAACACCAATGGTTGATGGTGGGGTAACTGCTTTTATGAAAAAGTTAGCAACTGGTTACTCAATGTATTTCAATAAGAAAAATAATCGAAGCGGATCATTATTTCAGGGTACTTTTAAAGCAGAACATACTGATACAGATGAATATTTAAAATATCTATATGCTTATATCCATTTAAATCCGGTAAAGTTGATAGACTCAACTTGGAAAGAGGAGGGGATAAAAGACGCACAAAAATCATATGATTTTTGTGCGTCTTTTCAGTATTCTAGTTTGCAGGATTATTTAGGAAGCACTAGACCGGAAAAAATGATCTTAAATCCTGATTCTTTTCCGGAATACTTTGAAACAAAAGATAATATAAAGGAAGAGTTGTTTGAGTGGTTGAATTACAAAGACAATCTATTTGCATTTTAAGGGTAATTAAATTACTTACCAAGGGTAACCCTAGGCAGACTTGCCTAGGGTTACCCTTGGTTTATTACTTGACTGAGTGTTTGTTGTAACGTGGTTGTGTATGAGTGGTGTATAATAAACAAATGTTCAATAAAACATTTTATAAATTCCTGATCAGTTTTGCGGTAGTGATTGCTGGGACTTTATTTTTTATCATGGTAGTTGGGGCTAGTGTATAATATTGGTGTATATGATACGTATTACTGATCAGTACTTTTGGAATTTTGTTTTCTCCATTTTCTTTTTAGCACTGGTGGTGATGGGGATAATTATACTCCAAACGGAGTCACGTTTTTTGGAGGAGGAACTTAAGCCGATTGATTATGTTTTAATGACATTAGCAACTTGGCGACTAATCCGGCTCTTTGCTTATGACATAATCATGCGTTTTTTTCGCGAACAGTTCTGGGATTTGAAGAAGGTGGGTAGAGGTTTTGAGTTGGTAAAACCTACCACTGGCCCTAGACGTACGCTGGCAGATTTGCTTGGTTGTCCAGCTTGTTTGGGTATCTGGATGGGGGCCACGGTTGTGTTCTTCTATCTGCTTACATCATATGCGGTGATACCAGTTGTGATTCTGGCTGTGTCAGCAGTGGCAACTTTTTTGCAGAATGTCGGTACTTTAGTTGGTAATAGTGCAGAATATTTAGATAAAAAGAACAAAGAATAGACAGTTAGTGGCTGGGCATACCTTGTTTTGACTGATAAGATGTTTATAGAGGTTAATCGTTTGCTAATAATATAAATATTATGATGTTTAAAAAAGTTTTTACATTTTTTGATGATGTGCGTCCTGCCGCTTGCGACGTAGACTACGCTTTATTGGTAGCCAGAATTGCGACTGGTGTATTTTTTACTGTGCATGGTTATAGCAAATTCTTTGGTGAAGCGGGTTTGGCTGGCTTTGCTGGAATGCTGGCCAATCACGGCTTTCCAATAGTTGATATTTTTGCTTTCTTGGTAGCCTTTGCTGAGCTCTTTGGTGGTATCGCTTTGATACTAGGGGTAATGACACGTTTTTGGTCTTTGTGGTTAGCGATCATTGCTTTTGTGGCGTGGTGGACAATTAAGTCATTCAATATTGGGGCCGCGGGTGATTTGGATGTATTGGCGCTCGGTCTGACTATAGCTTTACTGATTGCCGGTCCGGGAGCGGTCTCACTTTCTGCAAAGTTGAAAAACAGAGGAGAAACAGTGACTATGCCTAGTGTTTAATGAGTGACCACAAATAAGTAAATGAGGTGCGGCCGTAGGCCGCACCTCATTTACTTATTTGTGGTCGGGATGCCGAGAATCGAACTCGGGCCACACGCACCCCATGCGTGCACACTACCACTATGCTACACCCCGAAACTTCATTATTGTACTAAAGCGGGGAGGTATTGACTATATTTTCATTTCATATAGGATAAAAGTACCACTTTCATTCCTGGTTAGTGGGTGCCCAAGGGTCCGGCTGTATGCAAGGCAGTCCGGACCTTTACTATTTTTATATATTTGTTATATTGAACCCCGTCAGGCTCATGACAGTTGGTCGCACTGTAGTGCGGTAATTGATGTCTTAACATCAGCCGACCGAGGTCCAATCTATTTTAAAGTTTGGGGTCGAAGCCTATAGATATTAGCTTTTTAATATCCGTGGCCTGAGAATTATTAGTGTAGTTATTTATAGAAAATCATGGCCATTTCAAAAGCCAAGAAGCAAGATATTCTGGCCAAACTAGAGGAGGTTCGTGACAATTCTGAGTCAATTGTTTTTGTCCACTACAATGGATTAACTGTTGCAGATACAACCGCAATGAGAAAGGAGTTGCGTGAAAATGGAGTTGGTTATTTTGTAGCCAAAAAGACTCTGATGAAGCGAGCTTTCGGTGACACCTTTACTGGTGAAATGCCGACTCTTGAGGGAGAAATTGCGGTAGCATACAGTACTGATGCGATTGCGCCAGCCCAAAATATCAAAGACTTTTCAGATAAATTCAAGAAGAATATCTCTATCGTTGGTGGAGTATTCCAAGGAGTTTATAAGAGCCAGGATGAGATGATTGAAATTGCTTCAATCCCACCTCTCCAAGTACTACGTGGTATGTTTGTTAATGTAATCAACTCTCCAATTCAAGGTTTGGTTATATCTTTAAACGCTATTGCGGAGAAGAAAACATAAGAAATAATTAATTTAACAAAGTATATAAAGTGAAATTAATTATTTTTTATTTAAAATTACTAAATATTCAAAACTAATAGAATTTAATATGAGTGATGAAAATAAATAAAGAAAGGAGCGTAAGCGACTATTCTGAATTTAGTTCCGAATTTGCTCATTTCCTAGAGCAAATTCCTGGAACACATCAATCAGTAAAGTAACTAAATACAATATGTCAGAAGAAACAAAGAAAGACGACGTGGCAGTAGAAGAAACTACTACTCCAGCAGAAGCTGCTCCAGTTGAGGAAACTAAAGAAGAAGCTACTCCGGCAGCTGATACAGCTACTGACAGTGGTGTAGATGAATCAGTTGAAGTACCGGCTGAGTTCAAGGACTTGGTTGAAAAGGTAGAAAAAATGAGCGTACTAGAGCTTAACGAGCTTGTTAAGGTGTTAGAGAAGCGCTTTGGTGTATCAGCTGCTGCAGTAGCGGTAGCGGCTCCGGGAGCTGGTGGTGCAGCTGGTGGTGCTGAAGAACAGTCAGAGTTCACTGTTGAGCTAACTGATGCTGGTGCACAGAAGATTGCTGTTATTAAGGCAGTTAAGGAAGTACTAGCTCTTGGTCTAAAAGAGGCTAAGGAGATGGTAGACGGCGCTCCAGCAGTAGTAAAGGAAGGAATGAAGAAGGAAGACGCTGAAGCTTTGAAAGCTAAGCTTGAAGAGGCTGGCGCAAAAGTGACTTTGAAATAAGTTTCTTAGACTAAATAAGGACAAAAAACACCCCGTAAGGGGGGTTTTTTGAAAAAAAGCGCAGGCATCACATATCCTGCGCTTTTTGTGTCTATTAAGTGGTCTTGTTAAACACACTATCGATTACTTCTCCCAGTGTTACTGGTTGGAATGGTTTTACAATGCACTTAGAAACACCGTTGTTTTTTGCATTGGCCAGATTATTTTTATCGTAATTGCCGATTATCAGAATAATTTTTTGACCTGAAGAGCTGATGTCTGAAATCCTGTTGTTGCTTAAATCCTCAACAATTTTAGTATCAACAATTATCAGGTCGCACCGATTTTCTCGCATGAAAGCCAAAGCGTTTTTTATATTGTCTACGCTAGTAATATTGGCTATGTTAACGCCAAGAGATACCAATCCTCCTGTTGTATGACGAGTCATGATAGGAATAGTTTGTATCAACAATACTTTTAAATTCCATCTTTACCCCGCATGCTTGTCATCGGGGGAAACACTGTCATACTAAACAGTAATGAAAGGTAAACCACAACATATCAAAAAACCACACAACAAAACTCTGTTCATCTATCATCTGGTATGCCCAGTAAAATACAGAAGAGATGTATTTACACCACCAATATCAAAAACATTTAAAAACTTATGTTTGGAATTTGGTCCAGCTTACGAGATATACTTTCTTGAAATAGGAATAGACGAAGATCATGTACACTTTTTAATACAAACAATTCCAAACATACGTTTCTCTGATACGGTAAAGAAAATAAAAAGCATCACCTCCAATCATCTCTTTAAAATCCACCCTGAACTAAAAATAAAACTCTGGGGAGGAAAGTTCTGGACTGAAGGTTATTATGCAAATACAGTGGGTAATGCCAGTATGGATATTATTACCAATTACGTTAAAAACCAAGGTTATCCCGAATACCAACAGCTACACTCCGCACCGGTTCAGACTTCACTGTTTACTACCTAGTCCAACGCCGATACCCCGTATGCTTGTCATCGGGGTAGTTCATTTTCATACCAATTTTTGGATGTTTCTTCCATTTTCAAGTTCCTCCGAACTATAAAAAACAGTTAATCAAAAAACCTGGATAGATTAAAACATGTTTTCGAAAAATGTAAAGAAAAAATGAAAATGAGGATAATATGGGGTTATTAAAAAAGTGATACAATCACCGTATGCAAAGGGAAGCTTTAGATAAAGACTGGTTTGAGATATACAAAGACGGCTGTGCCTTTGACGATATCGACTACATCAAGTTTGATCAGGCTAAGATGGCTAGACAAAAGGAGTTATTTTTGGCCGGACTTATCGACGAGCCAACTCTCAAATATAATGTTGATATACAGGCAGTATCACATCATAAAACCAAGCTGCTAGAACTACAAGAAATAGTAAGTAGTGATAATTCTGCTCACCTGGCGGTTAAAAAAGCCTATGCTCTAAAAATTGAGAGTCAGCTACATAAGGTATCTTTGCTAGAGGCGATTGTCAGGCAGGGGGACAAAACGGTGACAGAGGCTTCAAAACAGATCTACGGCGCTCCTGACGAGGAAATCATGCGACGGGCTTTAGCAGCTACTCTTTATGTGGCAGAAAGGCATAACTTTGCTTTAAGTGAAAAGTGGAACGACTTAGCTGATTATTTTGAGGTAGAGGCTGATGGTTCTGACATAGAATATAAACCAAGTGATGTTCAAAATTATTTAACAATTGATGAGTTGGTTGAGTTTTTTAAAAAAGCTTTAGTCGAAAAAAATATACCGTGGCAGGTGCAGGTTGATTCGACTGTTTTGGTTATAACCTTAAGTTACGGTAGAAAGTCTGTGTTGATACCGGAAACAAGGAAGGTGACAAAGACAGAAGCTGGGGCTTTGGTAGAGCATGAGATTAATGTCCATTTAGCAAGACACTATAATGGTCTTAAAAGCCCACTTTTGTTGTTATCGGTTGGGTTGGGTCAGTACTTAAAAGGAGAGGAGGGGTTGGCTACCTACAGACAGTCATTCATAGATAAAAGTATGCCGGGGACTATAAATTATTTTAACACCTGTTTAATTATGGGTCTTTATCCTAAGCAAAAGTTTAACTTCAGGCAGATATTTAATCTGTCCAAAGAATATTATGAAATGCTAGGTGTTTCTAAAGAGCGTATACTAGATGAATCGTGGAAACGTTGCATGAGAACTTTCAGGGGGACTACTGGGCAAAGTGCCGGTGAGGCATTTACTCGTGATTTGATTTATTTTTCAGGTTATTTGGGAGTTAAAGATCTGATAGAGAGTCCTGATCCAGAGGTTGAAAGATTTTTGGTTGGTAAATATGATCCTACTAATCAAGATCATATTGATATATTAAATCAGTTGGATATTCTATAAAAGCATTAAAGCGCGCGCCGAAGGCGCGCGCTTTAATGGCTGATTTTCTTAGAAACACACCCGCATTTTTGTCCAGATTCACTATAGGTTATTTATGCTATAATCACGCCACTTCACTATATGTCAGACCCACTTTCTATTCTGTTTGGTAGTACGGCTCGCGTAAAACTCCTACGTTTTTTTCTATTTAATCCGTCTAAGGAATTTACTTTTGATGATATGTGTCGGCGGGCGCGTTTAGTGCGTCGAACGGCGCGCACTGAGATTTCGGCCTTAGAAAAAGCAGGAGTCATAACTTCTCGCATGTCGCAGACGCTTTTGCCGGGCAAAACGAAAAAAACAAAGGTCTTAAGCTACGCTCTAAATAAAAAATTCCCAGAACTACAAGCCCTTCAGACTTTCTTATTTGAAACAGCACCGATAGACGGAAAGAATCTTTTGCGGCACTTGCGTAAAGCTGGTCCGGTGGACTTTGTGGTGGTGGCGGGGGTTTTTGTACGGGAGTTTGAGCAACGATTGGATGTTCTGCTCGCTATGAAAAAGCTGTCTCAGTCTAAAGTAGAAAGCGCTATCCGTTCACTTGAAGCAGAGATTGGTATCGAGATAAGATTTGCTGCAATGACATCAGAAGACCTTTTGTATCGAGTAGGGATGTATGACAAATTAACTCGTGACATTTTTGATTATAAGCATCAGATACTGGTAGATAGGATTGGTGTACGTGATGAGTTGCATGTCGGATCGTATCGGGGGTAGATCAAAAGAGCCGCGTCCTTCGGACGCGGCTCTTTTGATCGGCAATTTGCCTATTTACACTGCATTTTCATGGTATAATTAAATTGTTAATAATTTAATTCTTACATTTATGGAGTACAGTATTTTTTCTTCACTGCAATCAGCCTTTATGGATATGTGGGCTAGTCTGATTCAGTTTCTACCGACCATTGTGGTGGCTATAATAGTCATCGCGGTCGGTGTTATGGTGGCTTCTGGTATAAAGAAGGTGGTAGAGAAATTGTTTAGTCGTACTGGTATTGATACCGCGCTTGATGCTGCCGGTGTCAGTGAAGTCACGAAACGAATGGGTTTTGAAGAAGGAGCGGGAGCTTTTATCGCTGTTTTAGTTAAGTGGTTTGTTCTCCTAGTCTTCTTTATTGTGGCGTTAGATATATTGAGGCTAGATGAAGTTACTACTTTCTTGCGTGAGGTGGTGGTAGACTATTTGCCACGGGTAATTGTGGCTGTTCTTATCTTGATGGTGGCAGCGGTTGTGGGTCGTATAGCTAAGAAAGCTATCGTTGCTTCGACTGAGAGCGCAGGTATGAGTCGTCCGGATTTGTTTGGTAAGATTGCTTATGTTGCCATCATAACCATGGCGGTACTAGCAGCTCTAAATCAGCTAAACATTGCCTCAGAGCTTATCCAACCTCTATTTACCGGTATTGTCTTCGCTATCTCATTGGCTCTTGGTTTGGCCTTTGGTCTTGGTGGAAAAGAGGCGGCTAGTAGGGTGATTGATTCTATTACAAAACGGTAGTAGTTACACTTTCTTAAAAAACCGCCGGATTTAACACCGGCGGTTTTTTATTTACTAATAATAAAAGCGCTGTATTTTGTTTGTGTGGCTGAAAAAGGGTCTACCGCAAAGGTATTTTTTATTGTGCATAAAACTGTGAATAAAAAGTACATAAGTAGGCTACTTTTAACCACAATAAACGCTTGACTTTATTTTTGATTCGTATACAATGGCGCTCACGTATTTATGAGTTTAGGAACAAGAAATAGCTAATCGCGCGAAATTCGTTTTTACGTCTTTCCCGCGGTCACG
The DNA here is from genome assembly GCA_023898525.1 of Candidatus Nomurabacteria bacterium. NCBI lineage: Bacteria > Candidatus Nomuraibacteriota > Candidatus Nomurabacteria bacterium. Next base: position 432,865 of record CP060227.1, on the reverse strand, counting down.
CGGTTTTTTTAAACTAAACTTACGGAGGTACGCGATCGTTGACAATTCTCAAGAACTGAAGTCGAGCGACAGAAAGTGCGAATATGATTCATGTTCATACTTTCTGTCGCCTGATCAAGTGATTGGGGGTTGTGTGGCAAAGACCACGCAATCGCATATTCTAAAAGGAACAGATTGATAAGGTCTGTTCCGAAAAGTCCACGCGTGTTCGACGCGCGCGTGGCAATAGTGTGAAAATCACTTCGTGATTTTCACACTGTAGGTAAACCGATTTGTCGTGTAAAGATTTTATGTCTTCGGACAGGGTCTTTTCGTCCACGACAAATCAAACACAACGTCTCATCTTTTAGATGAGACACGTCTCTGTTTGAATTACTGTATTTTTTCAAGCAGAGACACACACTCAAAAATTGTGCAGCGGTGCACAGCATGAAGGTAAGCGAACGTAAAGCCAAACGGTGTATAGCGTTCCTTACAGGAATGTAAGGGTGTATGGTGGATGCCTAGGCTTCAAGAAGCGAAGAAAGACGTGGAATGGCTGCGATAAGTTTCGGTGAGGTGCCAATCAACCTTTGACCCGGAAATGTCTGAATGGGGAAACCCCGCTGTCATCGGCAGTGATCCTTGTATGAGGAGGCGTACGCAGGGAAGTGAAACATCTCAGTACCTGTAGGAATAGAAAGCAATAGTGGAACTTTCTTTCTGAACGGATGCTTTAGCATCCAGTTCAGGGAGAAATTCCTGAACTGTGGTGCGAGAGCGCCATTACGTTTAGGAAGAAGGTTCTTGCGATTCTCTTAGTAGCGGCGAGCGAAACGGGAAGAGCCCAAACCATACGTATTTATATGTATGGGGTTGTAGGGCAAAAACGGCATTTAGTTGCGAAGAGTTACAAAATGTATATATAGGAAAATGTACTGGAAAGTACGACCCTAGAAGGTAATAGTCCTGTATTCGAAATATATACATCTCTTTGGTTTTTGTTCCTGAGTAGCCCGAGACATGAATAGCTCGGGTGAATCCACCAGTACTAACTGGTAAGGCTAAATATTCTTGAAGACCGATAGTGAACAAGTACCGTGAGGGAAAGGTGAAAAGAACCCCGGAGAGGGGAGTGAAATAGATCTGAAACCATACACCTACAAGGAGTCGGAGCTCAAGTTTACTTGGGTGACGGCGTGCCTATTGAAGAATGAGCCGGCGAGTGTACCTTTGTCCTTTGTTTAAGTGGTAATCCCACGTAGGCACAGTGAAAGCGAGCGTTAATAGCGCGAATATAGGGCAGGGGTACGACCCGAAGCGGGATGAGCTTGCCATGAGCAGGGTGAAGCGACTGTAAAAGGTCGTGGAGGCCCGAACCGGTTGGCCGTACAAAACCATCGGATGACTTGTGGTAAGGAGTGAAAAGCTTATCGAATTCCGTAATAGCTGGTTCTCTCCGAAACAGCTTTAGGGTTGGCGTCGCGTGATCCCTCTGGGGGTAGAGCACTGGAAAGAAAAGACAGGGAGAAATCTCGCTTTTCTTATCAAACTCCGAATACCAGTAGGTTACAGCGCGGCAGTTAGACTATGGGGGAGAAGCTCCATTGGTCGAAAGGGAAACAGCCCAGATCGCCAGTTAAGGTCCCTAAATATATGCTCAGTGCAAAGTGAGGAGGTGAGGATTCTCTAACAGCCAGGAGGTTGGCTTAGAAGCAGCCATCCTTTAAAGAAAGCGTAACAGCTCACTGGTCGAGAGTCCTTGCGCCGAAGATGATCGGGGCTCAAGCATATTACCGAAACTGCGGATTTGTAGGCTTCATTGAGGAAGTAAAATAACAGGAGGAAAAAATGAGTAAAGAAGAGGAAGGGTATTTTTTATATTATTCTTATATAAACGATAGTTTCTTTTCAAGGATGGTAGGCTTTACGAATTCTATTAAACGTGAAAAGGCCCCAATAAAAGCTTTTGGACATGATGAAGCGGTTAATAAAGCAAAGGAAGTATTGAAAGAAGTATCAAAAAAATACCATATTCTGTCTCAAAATTTGAAGTATGAGAAAAACATTTCGTTAAAATAATTTTCCGAGGATTCGTCCTCGGATCCTCAATGAAGCCTACAAGTGGTAGGAGAGCGTCCTTCTCTGCGATGAACTCAAGGCGGGAGCCAAGATGGAGCGAGGAGGAGTGAGAATGCCGGCACAAGTAACCGCAAGACGGGTGAGACCCCCGTCCGCCGAAATACCGAGGTTTCCTTTGCGATGGTGATCAGCGAAGGGTTAGTCGGTCCTAAGGGAATCCCGAAAGGGGGACTCGATGGATAGCAGGTTAATATTCCTGCACACTGCTATGTTCCTATGGAGGGACGGAGTGTTGTACTCAAAGCATCTTATTGGATTGGTGCTGGAGCACTGAGGAGGTCATGTAGGCAAATCCGCATGGCAATACTCCAAGGTGAGTCTGAAGGGGAGATTCGTCAAACCGATTTGAGGAGCACGCTTCCGAGAAAAACTTCGTTTGGGTTAAACATAGTGGTTCCGTACCGCAAACCGACACAGGTGGTAGAGTCGAGAAGACTAAGGCGAACGAGTGAGAGGTCCTCAAGGAACTCGGCAAAAAAGCGACCGTAACTTAGGGATAAGGTCCGCCCAAACCCTTCGGGGTAAGGGCCGCAGCGAAAGATTTCCTGCCGACTGTTTAACAAAAACACAGCTCTCTGCGAAGACGTAAGTCCATGTATAGAGGGTGACGCCTGACCTATGCTGGAAGGTTAAATACGGGGGGTGATATGATCTTCGGATTGTATTGCTGGACTGTATAAGCCCCAGTAAATGTCAGCGATAACTATAATCGTTCTAAGGTTTGGTGCGTGTAGAAATACGTGCATCAAACGGACTAGAACGATTGTAGGTTAAGCAGCCTAGCCATAGTTACCTTACTTACAGAAATGTAAGATTGTCCAAATGCAACCAACAAGAGACCAAATGTTGCACACCCTAATTTGATATGGGATATCAAATTAGTTGAATGAAATACTTATTCAACTAAGGAGTTATACCAAAATATCAGAAGGGTGAAGATAGAGTCCTATAGTGAAATGTCTACAATTTATTTTGTAGGAGAAGGAGATATAGAGCGTATTTCCTTGTCGGGTAAGTTCCGACGTGCACGAATGGCGTAACGAGTGGGAAACTGTCTCGAGGACCTGCTCGGTGAAAATACAATGGCGGTAAAGATGCCGCCTACCTGCAGATAGACGAAAAGACCCCAGGAGCTTTACTGTAGTTTCGTATTGGGGCTATTGAATTAATGCGTAGTATAGGTGTGAGACTTTGAAGCGGGCTTTCGGGTACCGTGGAGTCGCCAGTGAAATAGCACCCTTTATTTTGGTAGTCTCTAACCAGATAGGAAAAACCTATCTGAGACAGTGCGTGGCAGGCAGTTTTAGTGGGGCGCTACCCTCCCAAAAAGTAACGGAGGGGTCTCAAGGTTGGTTAGTCGCGAATGGAAACCGTGACGATAGTGTAATGGCATAAACCAGCTTGACTGTAAGGCGTAGATGCCGAACAGACGCGAAAGCGGAGCATAGTGAACCGATGGTTGGCTTTAGATGCCGCCGGAGATTACCCGATAAAAGTTACCCTGGGGATAACAGGCTAGTCGTGCCCAAGCGTCCATAGCGACGGCACGGTTCGGCACCTCGATGTCGGCTCGACTTATCCTGGGGCTGGAGCAGGTCCCAAGGGTTTGGCTGTTCGCCAATTAAAAAGTCACGTGAGCTGGGTTTAGACCGTCGTGAGACAGGTTGGTCTCCTATCTACTGCAGGCGTCGATTCTTGAGGAGAGTTGTCCCTAGTACGAGAGGACCGGGATGAACGAACCTCTGGTCTATCGGCTGTCACGCCAGTGGCACCGCCGAGTAGCTATGTTCGGAATGGATAACCGCTGAAAGCATCTAAGCGGGAAGCCAACTCCAAGATTAGGAATCATTAAGTCCCCAGAGAGATGATCTGGTTGATAGGCACTAAGTGGAAGTGTGGTAACACATGGAGCTGAGGTGTACTAATAGGACGTAATTCCTGTAAGGAACGCTGTACATTGTTTTAACGATGATACTGCTGTGCAATTTTTGAGTTGTTGTTTACCAAGTTGTTAGAATATGCGAGATTAGTTGATAGCTGTACTGCAACAATCATTTTTATAGACAATATTCTTAGTGTCTATCTGGTCATTTATTTTTTTGAGGTTCTTGTTCTGGTGACTTGTCGCCGAGGATACACCTGTTCTCTTTCCGAACACAGAAGTTAAGCTCGGTTGAGGCGATGGTACTCCGCAAGGGGAAGAGTAGCTAGTTGCCAGAACAAGGTTCTTAAAAAAGACTAAAGTAGGTGCTAAGAATATTGTTTATAAATTACTCCTAAAACAAAACCCAGACCTTTTGGTCTGGGTTTTGTTTTAGTGTGATAGGCAATGCCTACAGCGTCCCCATCACGCTAAATTAGTCAGAGCGTATCTGATATAATAAAAACCATCATGAGTATATTCCGACCATGGGCCTTTTGGCGTAGACTTCAGTACATAGTTGGGTTTGGGGTTTTTTGGTCTGCGATTATCGCTGTCTTTTATTTTGGATATTTTTATACACCAGCGAGTTGTTTTGATGGTATTTTAAACGGTAATGAAGCCGGAGTGGATTGTGGTGGTGGTTGTACTCTCATCTGCGAATTTGCTGTTGAGCCACCACAAGTGGTATGGGCAGAAAGTTTCAAAATTAGGGATGGCCAATACAACTCAGTGGCTTATATCGAAAATAAAAACGCTGAAGCTGGTTCACCTGCTTTAACCTACACGTTTCGGTTGTTTGACGGGGAGGATTTAATCGCTGAACGTTCCGGCACCACGGTTTTGCCGCCGAATAGTGTTTATCCCGTTTTTGAAGGAAGAATGGAGACACTTGACGATCGTAGTCCGACCAGAACAACTATTGAAATCAATCCAACTAAAATGTGGTTACCAGCAGCTATAGGTCGTAATCAGTTTAGAACTCTAGACTGGGACTTATTGAGCACCGATTCTCGTCCTCGCCTAAATGTTCGGTTGGAAAACACAGAGCTGACAGAAGCGAGAGATGTGGAAGTGGTAGCGACTATCTTTAACCAGGCTGGCAATCCGATCACAGCCTCACAGTCTTTTATCGATAAATTTGATCCAAGAAGCACTCAAGATATAGTGTTTACTTGGCCAATTCCGATTGCCAAGACTGTCCGTAGTTGTGAAGTTCCGTCTGATATCATGTTGATCTTGGATAGATCTGGTTCAATGGCAGCTGATGGTGGGGATCCGCCAGAGCCACTCGAAAGTGCCAAACAAGCGGCTAAGTCATTTGTGAAATTAGTACACAAGCAGGATACTATGGGCTATCTATCTTACGCTACAACTCCATCGAATCCGATTGAGCAGACTCTCACACCTGATATAGAGGCAGTCGTTAACGCTATTCAAAGCACAAAAATGGGGGAGGATGGAGTGCAGTACACCAACATGGGTGACGCTTTTGCGGTCGCTTTATCTGAACTAACTGGGGTAAGGCATCGTGACAATGCTAGAAAGGTAATAATTTTCTTGACTGATGGAGACGTGACCAGGCCGGTAAATCCTGAAACAGGCTTAGCTGATCGTGAATATGCCGCTACGTATGCCCTTGACATGGCCAAAAAAGCCAAAGATTCTGACGTGACTATATATACAATTGGTTTTGGTGATTTTTTTGGTGGGGCTAATGATTCCATTGAGCGTGATGTAACTTTGATCAAAGACTTGGCGTCAGATCCTAATATGTATTTTGAAGCACCAACTATCAGACAATTGGAAGCTGTTTATAAAGAAATTGCGATACATATCTGTGAGGTTGGTCCGGCTAGAATTGACATTATTCCCAAAACCGACACAAACTTTGCGCCGTTGCGATAATTTGTATATGCTGTAAGCATGAGACGGCTTTGGCAAACGGTATTTTCAGGATTTGACGGTATTTTGTTTGGGGCAATCATGTGCCTTACCATCTTTGGATTGGTGACTATGTATTCACCGCTCGAGGATAATATTTTTTTTAATCGTCAAATTATTTGGGTTCTAATTGTAGTTTGGCTTTTTTTTGTTGCAATAATACCGAATTACCGTTTTTTAAGGACTGGTAACACTGTTTTTTACCTGTATTTATTAACGGTGGTTTTGCTTGTCTTGGTGCTTTTTTTTGGTGAAACTATTTTGGGAGCAAGGCAGCGCTTTGATTTGGGTTTCTTTTCATTACAGGTTTCTGATCCAACCAAACTTATCTTGATTGCATTATTGGCCAAATATTTTGCCAAGCGTCACGAACTAATTGGTGATTTTAAGCATATTCTGGTATCAGGTTTTTATGTTTTGATCCCGTTTGGTCTAATACTGGTACAACCTGACTTTGGTTCAGCTATGATCATCTTTGCGATTTGGTTTGGTATGGTGCTGGTGGCCGGTCTTAAGTTTCGGCATGTCGTGGTTGTGTTCATGCTTGGCTTGGTGGCTCTTGGTGGTATGTGGCAATTTGTTTTCCAGGACTATCAAAAGGATCGCATTATGACCTTTGTTGATCCTTTGGCCGATATTCAAGGTACTGGTTACAACGCTTATCAGTCGACTGTGACGGTCGGTTCGGGGCAGATTTTTGGAAAGGGCATCGGGTATGGTACACAATCAAAGTTTTTGTATTTGCCGGAATATGAGACAGATTTCATCTTTGCAGCTTTTGCTGAAGAGTGGGGAATCATTGGGGTTTTAGTCATGTTTTCTTTATTTGGTGTGGTGATATGGCGGCTTCTCTACCATGCTACTTTAGGAGTTAGTAACTTTGAGAAATTGTTCGCGGTTGGGGTAGTCATCTTTTTGTTGGCACACTTTTTTGTTCATGTTGGTATAAATATTGGAGTATTACCTGTTACCGGAACGACTATACCTTTTATGAGTTATGGCGGCTCACACTTAGTGACAGAATTTGTGGCGGTAGCGATGGTGCTTGGTATGAGTCGTGCTCAAGGTGCTAAAGCGGTGGCCAAGGAAACTCCATTTGTTGATTAGAACTACTTGGTTGGTGGTAACTAGTTTTGGTTAAAGAAAATACACTTTTTTTGTTTTATCAATCATTTCAGAGTGGCTAAAATTAGTGTGAATGTGGTCTGTCAAATTACTTGAATAACGTGTTCGTCTGTCTGGGTAATTGATGATTTCATCAAGAGCTTTAACAATAGTGTTGTGGTTATCAGGGTCGGTTAGTCGTCCTGAGATTTTCTCTTCTATTACTTCTCCGATTCCGCCGACCTGGCTAGCTATACAGGGAAGTCCGGCCTGACCGGCTTCTAATAGGGAGTAGGGCAAACCCTCTTTTTTTGACGGCAAAATAAAGGCGTCAAAAGCTAATAGATACTGCCTAGCATCTTTGATTTGACCGAGAAAACAAACGTGGTCTTTAAGTCCACGAAAATCTACTTGCTCGCGTAAATCTGAAAGCAATTCACCTTCACCAATTATGGAGTAAAATATTTTGGTTGAGTGGGTGGAATTAAATTCAGCTACAGCATTGATAGCCTCCTTGTGATTTTTGTTAGCATTTAATTCTGCTGTGGTTACAAGCCAGATATTATGTTGGTGATTTTCTATGTCATCAGCAGAAAAAAGTTTATGCCTAGCTTCTTGTCTGTCGTAGAGAAAGAAATTATTGACTGTGGTGTGAATAAGGGTACTTTTATTTTTGATGCCGATCATGTGTGAATTGCTAAGGTCATGGTGGCTGACCATAATGATCTTGTGGGAAAGGAGGTTGGTCAGGTACGACCCAGCCCAAGCCATGAACTTCCAAGCCCCAGATCGGTCTTCTAAGAATGTCCAGCCATGAACTGTAAAAATAACTCTAGATATGCCGAGTAGCCTCGCGGTAAGTGAACCCAAAAGACCAGCTTTAGCACTATTTACATGTACTATATCAGGGGAAAATTGATGTATGACTTTTCTTAAAGACCAGATAGCTTTAAGGTCTTTAAAGAAGCTTATGTCACGTTGAAAGCCTTCTATTTCATAAGTGTGTATTTTTTGTGCTCGCAGTCTTTCTACTAATTCTCCTTGTCCTCCGCAAGCGACCGCTACATCATGACCGAGTTTATGCATGGCTAGAGCTAGCTCAAAAACATAACGTTGAGCACCGCCAAAATTTGATTTTGTTATGACATAAAGAATGCGTTTTTGGGTCGGGCTTGTTTCCATGCTTATTTTTTATAGTATATATAGCATAGCTTATTTTTGGGCACGGCGCCAAAGGCGCCGTGCCCTTGCCATTTTCAAATACTTCGGTACGATAATGTGTAATTACCTATGGGGGAGCGAACACGTGAATTGGTGCAATTAGTCCTTGGTGACATATTCTTTTTTATTGCCGCACTCTGGCTAACTTTATTGGTGCGCTATTTGTCGTTGCCTAGCTATGATTTATTCGTGGAACACTTAGGGCCATTTTTGACCATTTCAACCATTTGGATCTTTGTCTTTTATATCGCCGGTCTTTATGACAAACAAACGTTATTTTTCAAGTCTTTTTTACTTAGTCGAATAATTAATACCCAAATCGTTAACGGTTTGATAGCAGCTCTTTTATTCTTCATAATCCCTTTTGGGATTGCGCCTAAGACCAATCTAGTCATTTATATTTTTATTAGCATCGCCTTGTTTACCTGGTGGCGCATGTCACTGTTTCCACGGATGGTACCGGAAACACAACACAAAGCAATTATCTTAGCCGACGGACACGAGGCTATAGAGTTAGTCGATGAGATAAATAACAACAGTCGTTATAGTTATTCCTTTGTCAGGATAATTGACGAAAAGACAGCTACAGAGACAAAAGATTTTGAAAATAAGTTATTAAATCTGATTGAGAACGAGAAAATCGATATAATTGTAGCGAATCCAAACAGTAAGTACATAGCTACGGTGTTACCTAAATTGTTTGATCTTTCATTTCTAAAATTCGAGCTAACTTTCTTAGATTTTAATAAAGTCTATGAAGAAACTTTTGATCGGGTACCGTTATCAGCCTTACGATACGAGTGGTTTATTACCAACATATCACAAGCAAAGAGCTTGTTCTATAATTTTGCAAAACGATCTATAGATATTGTTTTTGCTTTGATATTGATGATACCGAGTTTAGCCCTTTTTCCGTTTGTGGCTGTGGCAGTCAAGCTCGAAGATAATGGTGACCTTTTTTATACAGCTGAACGTGTGGGTCAATTTAATCGACCGATAAATATCTATAAAATACGTACAAAAAATGGTGCCGACAGTGGTGAAGAGGCACTTAAAAGTGAGTTGGTCGATACAAAGGTGGGAGCCTTCTTGCGGAAAACACGGATTGATGAATTGCCACAACTCATAAATGTACTCAAGGGAGACTTATCTTTCATTGGTCCACGGCCTGAGATACCGACGCTTGTTAAAGTTTACGCTGAGAAAGTGCCATACTACAATGCTCGACATTTCATCAAGCCTGGTCTTTCGGGGTGGGCACAGATTAATAACTTTGATGTGCCTCGAGGAGGGGTTGATGTCGAACGGACGATGGAGAAGCTTTCGTATGACCTCTTTTACCTCAAGCGACATTCACTAACTCTTGATGTACAGATAGCGCTAAAAACAGTAGCGACTATACTGATGCGTACAGGTACATAAATACACTTACAAGCTAATTTTGTACTATTTATGAAACGAATTTTGATTACTGGAGGGGCTGGGTTTATCGGTTCACATTGTGTAGATCTGTTTCTTGAACACGGGTACACGGTTGGTGTCTTTGATAAAAAAGCCAAGGCTGAGGCGGTAAATTTAAAACATGTTATGAATGATATTACCTATATCGAGGGTGATATTTGTGAAAAAGACAGGCTTGATGCGGTGATGGGTGAGTATGAATTAGTCTTACATCTGGCGGCTCTTATTTCTGTACAGGAATCTATTGTCGATCCAGTTGGTACTCATACCGTTAATGTGACTGGTACCCTAAATGTGATGGATTCAGCAGCTAAGCATAAAATACGCCGTTTAGTATATGCATCTTCAGCAGCGGTTTATGGAGACACTAAAGTGGTGCCAACGTCAGAAAGTGTGGAGCTGGCACCGTTGTCGCCATATGGTGTACACAAAATGATTAATGAACTGTATGGGCGACTCTACTCTGAACGATTCTTTTTACCAACTGCCGGTTTACGTTTCTTTAATGTCTATGGTTCACGCCAGGATCCAAATTCGCCATACTCTGGTGTCATCTCGGTTTTTACTCAGTGTATGCAAACGGGGGAACGTCCGACTATTTTTGGTGATGGTTCTGCCACTAGAGATTTTATTCACGTCTTAGATGTGGCTAAAGCTTGTCTTTTGGCAATTGAGAATAGTGCAGTTGGGTATGGTGTCTGGAATGTTGGACGGGGTGAAGAAATAACTGTTAATGAACTGGTTGTTGGACTTAATCAGATCATGTCTAAAGAGCTTGCTCCAAAGTACAGTGCTCGTCGTCCAGGTGATATTGAAAGGAGTTGTGCAAATATTGAACTTATCCAATCTCAGTATGGTTTTGATCCTTCTGTGGAATTGAGTGAAGGTCTCCGTGAGGTTATTGATTGGTCTGTAGACCAAGTGTGACCTATAAGTTATACTACGCGCCATGGTTATAAACGGAAAAGTTCTCGCGAACGAGATCTATCGAGAGCTGGCAAATAGTTTAGTACATCTAGACGTTAAACCGCGTTTAACGGTTATTACTTGTGATCCAAATTTTGAAACAAAGAAGTTTCTAGCTCTTAAGGCGGCGCGAGCGGCTGAGCTGGGTATAGAAATGGATACTATTATCTTACCAAAAGAAATAGATACCGAAAAAATAGTGTCCATTATCAAAACCGAATCATCGAAGAAAACTGGCATCATTGTTCAGTTGCCGTTACCGGCTCATATTGATACGAATGAAGTTTTAAAATCAATACCAAAAAGTCAGGACATAGATGCTTTTGGGTACACCGGTGAAGATACAGATATTTTGCCGCCGGTGGTGGGGGCTATAGCTGAGATTGCTGATACATATCGGCTTGAATGGAAAGGAAAAAAAGTGGTGGTAATTGGTGCTGGTCGCTTGGTAGGTAAACCTGCTGGCTTGTATGCCCAAAATCGGGGAGGTATCGTAACTATCTTGGATGAAAATAGTAAAGACATAGTATATTATACCAAAGAGGCAGATATAATCATCCTTGGGGCTGGTCAACCAAATCTACTGACGGCTGATATGGTAAGGGAGGGTGTTTTTGTGTTTGACGCCGGTGCTTCAGAAGACGGTGGTCTTTTGGTAGGTGATGCCAAGCCTGAGGTAGCGGAAAAAGCGGGCCTTTTCACACCAGTTCCGGGTGGAATTGGGCCAATGACAATCGCGGTACTTTTGCGCAATCTCGTAAAGTTGCACTTACGTCAATAGAAAATTAGATTTTTCTATGCTATAACAGACACATTATTTAAATACTTTTATATGGCAAATTCGTCGGTACCAGAAAAAACCTCTACCAATACAAAAACAGACGCTTTTTTGCGTTTTTTTAGGGCGGTTGTAATTGTTGCAGTTATTGGCTGGTTGGCTTCAACCGTGTATAGCAATACTATCAACGATAATTCTGACAATCCTTTTAAGTTGGGATTGGATTTGGCCGGTGGTTCTCATTTGATTTATGAGGCAGATGTGACCGGAATTGATCCGCTTGAAGTCCCGGATTTGATGAATACTTTACGTGACGTGATTGAAAAGCGTATCAATATTTTTGGCGTTTCAGAGCCCGCTATCTACGTTGAGACGAGTAGTTTCGTGACCGAAGAACAACATCAACGTTTGGTGGTTGAATTACCTGGTGTGACTGATGTTTCTGAGGCGGTGGCTGAGATTGGGCGGACTCCGCTTTTGGAATTTAAGTTACTAGATCCTGAAGCACTGGCTGCCCAAAATGCCGTGGCTTCAATTGGAAAAGAGATTGAGGATGAAGATGGAGCCAAAGCGGTTGTTTCTAACGTTAGAACCTCGTCTACTGCTGAGACTTTAGGAGTAGGTGAGCCTTATATTGATACTGGTTTAACCGGTCGCTATTTGGAAAGTGCTAGACTGGAATTTGCTGGTAGTCAATCTGGGCAGGTAGCTAATGAGCCAATTGTATCTTTACGCTTTACTTCCGAAGGAGGTAAGTTGTTTGCTGATATCACCCGGAGTCACGTTGGGGAACAATTGGCTATTTTCTTGGATGGAGAGATGATTTCTTCTCCTCGTATCAATGAGGCGATTACTGGAGGAACGGCTATTATTTCTGGTAATTTTGATCCGGCCGAAGCTAGGGCTCTGGCACAAAATCTTAACTTCGGTGCTTTGCCGGTACCAATTGAACTTATTAGTACTCAGACCATTGGAGCTACTTTAGGACAAGAAGTGCTTGATAAGGGTGTTAAGGCTGGTGCCGTTGGTTTTGGACTTATCTTGCTTTTCATGATCTTGTGGTATCGTTTGTCTGGTTTGGTGGCTGGTATCGCGCTTATGGGTTACGTCATAATCATGTTGGCACTTTTCCAGTATATTCCAGTTACTTTAACCGCGGCTGGTTTGGCTGGTTTTATCATTTCGCTTGGTATGGCGGTGGATGCCAATGTGTTGGTGTTTGAGCGCATGAAGGAAGAGCTACGGGCTGGTAAGAATAGTCGCGAAGCGGCAGTAGAAGGATTTAATCGGGCCTGGGGGGCCATCAGGGACGGAAACGTAACCAGTATTCTTTCGGCCATTATCCTGTTTTGGTTCGGATCGTCTTTGGTTAAAGGTTTCGCTTTAGTGTTTGGAATCGGGGTGGTTGTGTCCATGCTTTCAGCTTTGGTAGTAACTCGTACTCTGCTCATGGCTCTACCGGATGTAAAACAGGGTGAGAATAAGATCTGGTCATTTTTATTCGGTTGTGGTCTATCTAAGTAATCATTTATGTTTGCTATTAAGTACAGAAAAATTTTCTTAAGTATCGCTGCTGTCTTGATGGGTGGAAGTCTACTTCTAATTCTTTTGTTACCGCCTAAGGTAGGGATTGATTTTGCGGGCGGTTCACTAACAGAGGTGGCTTATAGTGATACTGTTCCAACTGAAGAGGAGGTAGAGTCAGTGGTTGAGGCTTTAGATTTGGGTGGTTTTTCGATTCAGGCTTCTTTGGACGAATCAGGCCGGGACAGCTACCTGATTCGTACTCGTGATCTATCAGAAGCTGAGCGTGTAGACGTAGCGGAAGCAGTGACTAGTCTTAGTGATGGTTCAGAAGTCACTCGCTTTACTTCTATTGGTCCGGTAATGGGTAAGGAGCTTAGAGACAAAGCTATGTGGGCGATTGCGGGAGTGGTTTTGATTATAATTTTGTATATTGCTTTTGCCTTTGCTGGTATTGGTAAGCCGGTCAGTTCTTGGGTCTATGGTGGTATAACCATCTTGGTTTTGATTCATGATGTGTTAGTGCCGACTGCTCTCATGAGTATCTTGGGCTATTTATCAGGGGTAGAAATGGATGTATTGTTTGTGATGGCGTTGTTGGCAGTGCTTGGGTACTCGGTAAATGATACAATCGTGATTTTTGACCGAGTACGTGAGAACTTAATCAAAAATCGCACTGAAAGACGTGTTAAACGCAATGAGGTAGGGGTTGTGCGAGAAGAGGTAGAGTACACTATTACAAAACCATTTGACGATATAGTAGGGAATGCTGTGTCTCAGTCAATTGCTCGTTCAATCAACACTTCTCTCACCACCTTGCTAGCTTTATTTGCTCTCTACTTAATCGGTGGAGACGTGACCGAAACGTTTGCTCTAGTTTTGATTGCCGGAGTTTTGGCGGGAACTTATTCATCAATTTGTATTGCTAGTCCACTACTCATAACTTACTCAAAATATAAAGAATCTAAGAATAATCCTAACAACTAAGCTATGATAATTGGTGTTACTGGTACAGATGGCTCAGGCAAGGGTTCTGTTGTTGCGCATTTAATTTCAAAATACAACTTCGTACATTATTCAAGTCGAGATTTGATTACTGAAGAAATAAAAAAGCGTGGTCTTGAACCAACTAGAGTAAACTTAAGAAAGGTGGCTAATATAATGCGTTCAGAGAATGGGACGGATGTGATTGTAAAAAAAGCCTTAGAAAAAATAGCGGCGGATGGAGTAGAGAAAGCGGTAATTGAGTCTATTCGGACAATTAATGAAGTAGAAACCTTAAGAAAGGCCGGTGGCTTGCTTCTGGCGATTGATGCACCGGCTGATGTGCGATATGAAAGAATTGTGGGCCGTGGGAGTGGAACTGATCATGTTTCCTTTGAAGATTTTGTAAAACACGAAAAATTAGAAATGGATGATCCTGATCCTAATGGTATGCAAAAAGCCAAGGTAATGGAGTTGGCTGATCACACTATTTCTAACTGTGACTCACTTGAGAACCTATATAAGTCTGTAGATAATTTTTTGGTCGCTCACAAAAAATAATTTGTAGCCAATAGTCTGTGTACTGTGCTACACTATTCGTAATTAGATATAATTTTTTGCTTATGAAACCTATATATATCGTTGTACTTGGGCTGATTTTAATCGCACTCATTTTTGTGTTTATCAATAGCGGCAATCAAGGTTCAAACACTACAAATAATCATATTCCAGCCGGGGAAACGGATGGAGTTACGACCGATAATATGTCGGAAGAAACAGATGTGACAGCAACAACCGATGAAGAGTCTGGGGTTATGGAAACTATAGAGACTTCAGAGGGCGATGCTTCAAAATCAGAGACAATGATTGACCCAACTGGTAAAGGGGGGTCGCCATCTTCTGGTGTGACTGAAGCTGCTGTCACCGAAAAAGTGTTTACCCTAGATGCTTTTAGTTTCGGTTACTCAGTTACTGAGATAAAGGTCAACAAGGGCGATCGGGTAACTATAAATCTGACTAACTCTAGCGGTTTTCATGACTGGGTAGTAGATGAGTTCGGTGCAGCTACAGATAGAATTCAAGCCGGTGGTAATACTTCGGTAACTTTTGTGGCTGACAAAATTGGTACTTTTGAATATTACTGTTCAGTGGGTGGTCATCGCCAAGCTGGTATGGTCGGTAAGCTGATTGTTGAGTAGCCGGATGACGGCAAAATACGGTACAAAATAAGCCCTATTTAGGGCTTATTTTGTACCGTATTTTGCCGTCAAAACTAAACGTGAATTCTAGTACCAATGAAATCTTCTTCGTGCAAATAGTTTATCAAATACTCAAGATGGGTTCCGTTTATTTGGGCCACTTCTATACCTAATCGTTCCGCTTCTTTAGCAGCCACTGGGTCAAAAGGAGAGGATAGTCCAGGATCCCATTCTTCGGGAATCAACTTTCTAAAATCGGTCCAGGATATTTCTTCGATTTTTTCAGCGGTTGGGTTAGTGGCTGGGTTGGCAGTATAAACATAGTCAGTATTGGATAAATTTATAACTCGGTGAGCTTTAATGTTGTTGGCTATCTGGATGGCTCGTAAATCGGTTGATGCGCCCGGTCGGTAACCGGCCGCTATAATAAGAGGAGAGTCTGTCGGAACGTCAAGAATTTCGTCAGGGTTGGTAATTATAGTTGGATACGCTAGGTCACGAAAGATGGTACGTAAAAGGTGGCCATTAAGTCTGGTGGCATGTAGTCCGAGCCAGTCCAAGTCTTCGCTTTGTAGACTGCTAACCTCTCCGGCTGCTTCTTGGTAGCGTCTGGCAGTCTTACCGCCACCGGCGATAATAACAAAACGACGGCCATCCGTCGTTTCTTTAATTATAAAATCCTTTAACTTAGCTAAAAAAGCCGTATCAATTTGATCGGGAACGATCAGTGATCCGCCAACTGATATAACAATAGTTTCTGATTTTGACATAGTATTTAGGATCCGTTTCAAATTAAACAACTAAAACAAAGGTTTCAAGCTATTTGATTTGAGAGGGAATTATAGAATTGTACGTTATTTTTTACTAGTTTCAACCTACGATACTGAATATTAAGATTAATAAGTGCTATACTTTTTATACATTACAAATTATGTATATTATGTATAAATTTACCAAATATACACTCGGCTTCACTTTGATTGAGCTACTGGTTGTAATTGCGATCATTGGTATATTGGCGAGTGTAATACTCTCTTCTTTGGCTGACGCTAGATACCAAGCGCAGGTGGCTTCTGCTCAGAGTGAACTGAATGGTATATATAAAGCTATGGAAATACTTTATAACGACACTGGTTTGTATCCTAACAAATTAAAAAAGTATTGTCCGCCCAGCTCTTATCCAAACAATGAAATCTGGTTGAATGCATCATCCTCAGGTTTGGTGGCAACGGACGGTACTTACTCTGGTTGGAACGGGCCGTACATTAAAAAAGCGATAGACCCCTGGGGTAACCCGTACCGTCTTGATGAGGACTATCAATGTCTAGCGGAAACGGTTGGTTGTGGAGGGGTGGCGGATGCTAGTACTGATTCCAGTGTAATTTACTCCTGCGGAAAAAACGGTGACTGTGACTATGATGCTGACAATGTAATTTTACTTTTCTGCCACAATTAGGGGACTATGTAGACCTCTGCTTAAAGGGAACTCTTGACAAATTCCAAGAGTCACGTGCTTGACATATGGCTATATAAGTGATAATTTGTTAATGGTCTTAAGGTATCTAGTTATCTAAGAGTAATTGACACCTTTGTTTTTTGAAAGTTAAGACCAAGGTTGGTGTTTTTAACACCTTACTAAAAACTTCTTTTTTGAGGATTAAACATGAAGAGAATGTGTCTGTTTTTTGTATCTTTGTTTTTCTTTATTTCAGCTTCCGTCATGGCAACAAATAATATAGTGTCCTACTCCATTAATAGTGGGGAATCTGGACTCTATCTTAGTGCTGGTCACCATAGCGGCGGAGCAAACGGGTATATCATTGTAAACAACGGTGCGTATACTTTCTCGTCCAGTCCAGGTGGTTATACTGATGCTAGTGCCGATCAGTTTGAATTGGTAGATATGTCAATTCATAAAGGGGTTGGTGCCGTGACTAACTTGCACCAAGCAACTAGTTTGGCTGTGACTGATCATCGTTCGGCTACAGCCACTGCAGATACCAGTAATTTTACAAATCTTGAAATTCAAGGTCATGGTTCTGCAGAGGTGGTAGACATAACTACAGCAGGTGCTAATGCAATAAAAGGTTGGCAGTTTAAATAAAGAAAGCAATTTGGGACAGAGAAGAACTCTGTCCCAAATATACAAATCTCAATACGTATTTAAACTTAAAAAGGAGAAATATAATGAAGGTTATTTTCATCGCAAGTTTACTGATTTTAATGAGCCAAAGTTTGCATGCTACTCCACCTGGTGGAGCCGGCAGTGGGGTTAATGTAGGGGTGCAGAATGATGCATCGGCTACGGCTGCTGCTGTTGCTACATCTGCATCTAAAGGCGGTAGTTCGAGTTCTAAATCGGAAATTGGAGATATTACTATTAACCCAATACAAGAATCAACTCAAGAATTGTCTATTGGCGATATTAAGCCAAATCAAGACGCTTCACTGGAGTCTACACAAAGTGTAGGGAATATTCAGCCGATGCAAAGCATTCACATTGAATCAAATACAAAAATACCGCCTCAAATGCCTGGGAATTACGCTCCAGGAGTTGGTGTTACTCCGCAGATTTTTAGTCAGTTAGGTGTGACTCACATGGAAGCGGGACTTGGTGTTATGGACTTATATTCACAACTGTGCCCTATTGAAGTGGTAGCTGGTGTAGATAGTCGTAAGAGAGAATGGTCTACAAACCTTTTTTCGGATGAGGAGATTTATTTTACTCCCGATAGTGGTTATTTAACCAGGTCGAATCAAAAGCGTTATGCTACACGAGCTACCGTGCTGAGACCGGGAGAAACAGCTTATGTTGAATGTGTAGGTTTGGTGACCGCTACGGCAAAATCTGGTGATGCTTCTAAGGTCTCGTATACTTCGCTGGTTATGGAAGTAATGACGCTGGCTGTTAAAGGTAGAATAAAGGCAGATAGTGAACTTATTTTTGTTTTTCCTGAGGCGGGTAGAGTTGTAGCGAGAGGGGTTGGTTCACGCGGACATGGATTTGGCGTTGGTGGCGGTGGTAGTAATTCGCCAACAGACACCATTTTTGGTGGTTCTATGGGGTACTCATTTACCAAAATGAATACTCAGGTAGATGGCCGTACTGGTTTTACAGGTATGGTTTTTGTAAGGTCTAATCCGTACAAGGAAGATAATTCTAAGGTCATACAGGTAGGCTATTTTGAAGACAAGGAACCGGACAATTCGGTCTCTGCTATACCCGGTAATGGAAACGAGGCAGGTAAAAAAGCTACTACTACCAGTTCTTTATCACAGTAAAAAAAGTTTTTGAATGGGCGGTTGCACAGCAATGTGTGATCGCCTATTATTTTTTTATATAATAAAATAAACTTGCTTTTTTGTAAAAAGCGTGGTATCGCTTCGTCGCGAAGCAGATTGTTGATTTGAAAATATTTTTTTTTTGAAAAGGAGAAATTAAATGAAGAAAATTATTTTAGCCTTCGGGCTAGTTGCTTTATTTGTGGCCAGCGGTGCTGTAGCAACTAATAATCCAAATGTGGCAGAAGAAGAGCGTATTGTCCTATTTACGACAGCACCTCAGAATTGGGATAGAATAGAGCGGGGTATGATGAGTTTATATAACCCGGAAACCCAGACTTTTCCTACGTCGTTCTTGTCTCACTTGGTTTGTAAATATAATCCACTTGAGGCGGTTAAGGAATACCTGCAAAAGAATTCCTTAGACAAGGGACTTTGTGGTGATATATTCATTACCTATAACAGGCTTGGAAATGTCATCACCAAGGATGATTTTCTTACACGGGCGACAAGCGGCGGCGGTCTTTCTTTTCCGGTTGGTCGCGAACTGGAGAATTTTGTGGTTCGGATTAGAGGGTCAGAAGGCTCGTCTGAGCAAAGATTGAAACGTTTGAAGACTTGGGCTCATCAAATTCATTTGTCTATGGATCAACCAGATCCAATTTCTGTAAAAGCGGGTCCTGGTGGTGAAGGCGGTTCAGCCTTAGCCGTAATTGTACCTGATCCGCTACAAGAGCGTTTGGAAGCAGCACTGGCAAGGATTGAGAAGCTTGAATCTCAGACGGTGGTAACATCGGGTGATTTTCAGGAAGTACAAGACATGCTCAGAGGCTTGCTGGAGCAAGACAGAGAAACCACTGATGCTATCAGTAATTTGATTCAAGGTTTCGATCGGATTTCAGATATAATTTCAAATTTTGACATTGATTGGCTGCCTGGTTTCAAGCAGACGACAGAAAGTGATATTAAAAAACTCAAGGATGGACAAAAGGCTCTGGAACAGATGGATGAAAATCAAAACCTTGTTTTTCTTCTTGTGTTCAGTTTAATTATTTTCCTTTTCTTTAGAACGAGGAAGAAGAAAGAGGAAGTAATTCTTTGAGCGAAGCGTAAGTCGCTTTATCCTCTAAAGCCGCCGGTAAAGTAACATGGCGGCTTTTTTCTTTTTTCACCTTTAGGACTTGCAAAATTTCTTCGTATCTGTATAATGCTCAGCACTGTTCGTTGGAGGTTAGGAAGTGTGGTTTTTGTGCGCATTCGCGTAATACAATCATCTTTGCTCCCAAAGAGAACAAAGTCGTTTGACAATTGAATAAACATATCTAATGCCCAACATTAGATATGACGTACATAATTTATTAAACATTTTTTGATGTTTAATAAAGTTATGCATCAGCACAATTTTTAGGCAAGAGATTATGAATTTGTTCATCATTTGCGTCTAGCAATTTTTTCTAGGAAAGGAAAAAATTGAGACGTAAATTCACAATATGTCCTTCGGACATTTGTTCATTTATTCTTTTGTCTTATCCTTTAGGTAAAATAGTTTGTTTGAGCGCGGGAAAGTAGTACAGTACCGCACATGCTCACAAACGCAGATGCACATAGACTTCGGTCTATAGTGCCCTGTCTTCAATTAGAGTTTGATCCTAGCTCAGGATGAATGCTGGCGGCGTGGATGAGGCATGCAAGTCGAATGAATTTATATTCATGGCAGACGAGGTAGGAACACGTAGGTACGTACCCTAAAGTCAGGCATAACCCGGCGAAAGTCGGAATAATACTTGATGGTCCCTTCGGGGTAAAGATTTATCGCTTTAGGAACGGCCTGCGGGCTATCAGCTTGTTGGTAAGGTAACGGCTTACCAAGGCTACGACGGCTAGGGGAGGTGAGAGCCTGACCCCCACCGATGGAACTGCGACACGGTCCATACTCCTACGGGAGGCTGCAGTCGAGAATCTTCCGCAATGGACGAAAGTCTGACGGAGCGACGCCGCGTGGTGGATGAAGCCCTTAGGGGCGTAAACACCTTTTATGAGGGAGGAAGTTTATTGACGTTACCTCATGAATAAGGGGCTCCCAACTCTGTGCCAGCAGGAGCGGTAATACAGAGGCCCCAAGCATTATCCGGATTTACTGGGCGTAAAGGGTGCGTAGGCGGCTATATTAGTCAGGTGTTAAATCTTCTCGGCTCAACCGGAAGGCCGCACTTGAAACGGTATAGCTAGAAGGAGTGAGAGGTAAGCAGAACTCACGGTGTAGGGGTGAAATCCGTTGATATCGTGGGGAATACCAAATGCGAAGGCAGCTTACTGGCACTTTCTTGACGCTGAGGCACGAAAGCGTGGGTAGCGAATCGGATTAGATACCCGAGTAGTCCACGCCCTAAACGCTGTCTGTTGGCTATGGGGAGTATCGACCCTCTCTGTGGCGAAGTTAACACGTTAAACAGACCGCCTGGGTAGTACGAGCGCAAGCTTAAAACTCAAAGGAATAGACGGGGGCTCGCACAAGCGGTGGATCATGTGGCTTAATTCGTAGCTAAGCGAAGAACCTTACCAAGGCTAGAAACCATACTGCACGCCCGGGGAAACTCGGGAAGCCTTCGAGGGTGTATGGCAGGTGATGCATGGCCGTCGTCAGTTCGTGGCTTGAGCTGTTCCCTTAAGTGGGGAAACGAACGCAACCCTCGTTGTCTGTTATAAGTGTCAGACGAGACTGCTCCCTCACGGGAGAGGAAGGTGAGGATGACGCCAGGTCAGCATGTCCCTTGATGCCTTGGGCTGCACACGTGATACAATGGGTGGTACAACGGGACGCAATATCGTAAGATGGAGCAAATCCTAATAAAACCATCCTCAGTTCGGATTGAGGGCTGCAACTCGCCCTCATGAAGTCGGAATCGCTAGTAATCGCGGATCAGCAACGCCGCGGTGAATACGTTCCCGAGCCTTGTACTCACCGCCCGTCAAGTCAGGGGAGTCGGGAGTGCCCGAAGTCCCACCTAGCGTGGGCCGACGGTAAACTCGATAACAAGGACTAAGTCGTAACAAGGCACGGCTAGCGGAAGCTGGTCGTGGATTAATTCCAATTGGACACGTTGTCGTATTTCTGGTAACAGATCTACAATGACAGCTAATTGGTCGATGTTGTAGGTATCAATTGAGCCTATAACGAGTAATGATACTCAACACTCTGAAGTGGTATCGGACTCCAGGGAAAGACCGGACCTCCAGGATAAGACAAAAGAGCAAGTGAACTCTTTTGCAAAATTGTTTGCATACGAAAAACTACCTACACTTTAGTGTAGGTAGTTTTTCGTATAAATTAGCCTCCGAAACCAGCTGGAACTGGAGGCTTATGACCAGGTATGGGTACCGCGGTAGGGCAGGCGTTGTGTTCTTTTAGATAGTCAGGACAGGTTTGCTCGCCTTCTTGAAGACCGGTTGAATAAGTGAGTAGGTTTACTATTCCCCAAAAGATAACTAAAAAAACAAAAGCTGCAATACTATATAAAGCAAGATTTTTAGCTTTCTCTCGGCCAGTCTCATTAGTGCTTTCAATTACAAAGTATCTAATGGCATTAATTATAAATATCAAAAAAGCGATCCCAAATAGAAAAGGGATAAGAATGTAGCTAATGAAACCGATTAAGGCAGGAAGAAAAGACTGAAGCGAGGCTTCTTGAGCAAAGCTCGGTAATGGTAATAAGATTAAGACAGCAATAAGAAGGTGGTAATTTTTCATGCTTCAATTATAACCTAGTAAATAAGCAAGTTTTGTGACAACTTAACAGTTGACATAAGTCATTTAAGATGGTAGAATAAAAAAGTAACTCAACATATCAAATTTCCATAGGAGATTATAAGTCATGAAAATCATGAAGAATGTTGGTGTTGTAATTACTGTAATAGGTATTTTATTATACCTGTCGGCACTAGGAGAAGATTTATCTAATGGACAAATCTTCGGCCTTGCTCTATGGGGTTCCTCTGTCACTATCTTAGGATACCTTGTGTACCGTCTGTCTGGGGGCAGAAGTTGGTTTGAAGGACCTTACGCTCCCTTACCTGTAGATTATTGTAAGATAAACAGAAGGTATTAAGGTTTCTGTTTATATTACCAGCCCGTACTTTATGTACGGGCTTTAATTTGTGTCCAAACCCTTACATTTTTTTGAATTTTCTGCTATAGTAGCGTGCACTTAGGTGAGCGCGAGCTAGAAAATGCGTATAGCATTTTCTCCGGTCGCGAAGCGAATCGCCGATGTTTACGAGGCGATAGGGAGCTGGCTAGATGCATTCTCCTGACTTCTTACTTTCAAGTGAGCGAATAAAATGAAAAATATTTTTCATTTTTGAGCGAACGCAGAAAGCAAGCTAAGCTTACAGAAGCTGTACACCTTTTGGATATTTTGTTTGTTTAATTTGTCCGCGCTTAGCTCAGTTGGCTAGAGCATTCGACTGATACTCGAAAGGTCCTAGGTTCGAATCCTAGAGCGCGGACAAATTACGCAAACAGCAAAATATCTCAAAAGTTTATATAATTTTAGAGTTTGTTCGTCCAGTAATTTTGCCTAGGGAAGGGCAAAATTGGGACGTAAATTCAGAATGGTCGTTTTCCACTCCTTTATTCATTTAAAATTACGCAAATGGGTATAATAAAAAAACTCTACTTTGAGTAGAGTTTTTTTGATATTGGTTTAAGGTTTGTATATGTTTATTTTACTTTCTAAGTCTAGTATTTGTTCTTCTTTGGATTGGGTAGAGTCTTCCAGGTTTGTTGTTACTGTTTTCAAATCTTTAATAAGTAAGTAAACAAAGAATACAAATAATAAAAATAAAGCCCAAGCAAAAAGTTGAAAGAATTTATAGTGTTCCAGTTTCTTAGATTGCATATAGTTTAATTATAACAAACAGGTTTGCAAATTGATGCTTTTCCACAATGGAATCTGTTAGTTCATGATTAATTGAAATACATTCTGAAAACCGAGAGCTGTCAAAGTTTGAAAGGTGATTGTGCCTAAAATCAGCGGCGTGATAAACTCTTTGATCCTTACCCCCATTAGTCCGAGAGGAATGATATATATTTCATCCGGGAAAGGGACAAAGGCGGCAAATGAAAAAACAAAGTAAGGGAGCCACCTTCTCTTTTCTAAATACAGCCTGTTTATTTTTTCTTCTAGTTTGGGGTAATGACTTTCGGTAAAGCGATGTCCGATCCGTCCTAGCCCGTAGGCGACAAAGTTAGCGCACATGGTGCCGGCTACCAGGATGGCAATTACAATAGGTAGTGAGATGCCGCCAGCGGTAAAGACTGGTGTAAAGGTGGAGGCGGGTACTGGGATGAACAGATTTAATCCGGCAATAAAGCTGAGAATAAAAATACCGATATGGCCAAATTGCTGAACAAGGAGTTGTATGTTGGTGTTGTTAGATACTAGTTCTGTTAGAAAAATTGAGATATATAGGAAGACAGCAATGATACCTAAAACAAAAGTAAAATGAAGTAGTTTATCTGTTTTGGGGTGTTTGGACATACTATATAAAGTGTATCACGCATAAATGGCTGGTAAAACGCGTAATTTTGCGTATTATAAGCAGATTATGGAATTTGGGTATTATTTCAAAGGAAAAAAAGTTACAGTGATGCGAATTGGTCTTCTGGGTCGAGGGATAGGCGACGCTGCTTATATGGCTGAAGCTGGGGCGGAGGTGTTGGTGGTAGATGATGCTTCTGCGGAGGTAATGCAGCCGGCAGTTGACACTCTTAAGGAATATACAAACATCACCTTTAAGTTCGGTCCGTATGACAATGCTGATTTTGAAAACCGTGATTTCATTTTGGTGGGTGCGGGGGCGCCATTTGACTTGCCTTGTTTGTTGCACGCCCACGAAGTGGGCGTGCCTTTGATGCAGAGCGCGGCATTATTTGCAGAGTTATCAAAAATCCCAATTATCGGTGTGACCGGTACGCGAGGTAAGAGTACAGTGACCGGGATGATTCATTATGTTTTGTCACAAGTAACCGGAGAAAAGATTTTGCTTGGAGGAAATATTCGTGGAGTATCAAACTTACAACTTTTAAAAGAAGTTCATGAAGATTCTGTTTGTGTAATGGAGCTCGACTCTTGGCAGTTGCAAGGCTTTGGTTGGGCGGAAATTTCTCCTCAAGTAGCGGTCTTCACTAACTTCATGGAAGATCATCTTAATTACTACAGTAAGGGTGGGAAAAGTAAGGAGGAGGCAATGGAGCTATACTTCAAAGACAAAGCGCAGATATTTTTGCATCAAGACGAAAGTGGAACCTTGGTCGCAACACCGGAAGTGTTTGAGTGGATCAAAAAAGTTTTCCCAAATCTACATTTAGGTCAAGAAGTGAAACTAACCGACGCTTCAATTATTCCAGAAGAAGCTTTGCTCTCAATGCCGGGTGAACATAATCGACTAAATGCAGCTTTAGCTTATCAAGCTCTAGAAGCACTTAGATTGTCTGAGGAAGAGATTTTTGCCGGGCTAGCTACTTTTAAAGGAGTAGAAGGTAGGTTGCAGTATGTAGGTGTAACTGAAAAAGGGGTAAGGATTTATAATGACAACAATGCTACCACGCCACAAGCAACTGCTGCCGGTATAAAAGCGGTAGGTATGGTAGAAAAGAAAAATGTTGTCTTAATCGCTGGTGGAGCCGATAAGGGTATCGACAGCACCCCTCTTACTGAGGCTATTTTTAGCTTCTGCAAGCAAGTAGTCCTTACCCCTGGTACCGGTACCGAAGCCTTACTTGAAGAGCTTAATAAGTCAGACTTTACTGATTTTTTAGTGGTAGAAGATTTGAAGATGGCGGTAGAGGAAGCTGTTTTAGCGGCTGAGGCAGGTGATATTATTTTGTTCTCTCCGGCCTTTGCTTCGTTCGCGCAGTACAAAAATGAATACGAAAGGAATGACGAGTTTTTAGGTTTGGTTAATGAATTTGTTTCATTATGATTTTAAAGCATAAGAGCATAGCCAACGCTATGCTCTTGAGTTTAGTGGAGAACAAAAATTACGGTATTTCTGGATAATCCATCCTTGTTTCTGTAGCTGTATAGGCTTTCATTTTCAAAGGTGCAGATTTCGTCATGTGTAATGTTTTCCTTTTTTACACCCAATCTCATCAACTGTTTTTTAATCACAAGCGGTAAATCAAGACCATGCTTCTCGGTCATTACTTCATCACCAAAAACATTGATAAACGGTTCAGCTAATCTTCGACCATTTTCATTATCGTGCAGAAAACAGTCACCACAAATCGAGCCGGTTATATAAGCTATCAACTGTGTTTTTGGTGAATTTTCTGTTAAGATTTGGTGAGTAATTGTCACGATATTGGAAAATCTACCGTTAGCAATATTCCTAGGTGTTAAGGCGGGTCGACCAGCATGATTAATTATTCCTTTGCGATTTAACTTGTCGTAAAGAATCAGAGTAGGACAATCAGCTGTTTTTATAACGGCAGCGCTGCCCGGTTCTGTTAAAAGCACACCCTCGGCCCTTACATCATGTTTTCTACCGCTATTAAAAACAGGCCTTACTGCTATCTGTACATCTGGATTTTTTGAACAATCTACTAAACAGACATGGTTGCTACTTGCTCCTAGATTTGTGGCTAATACTTTTGGGTCAAGGTCAACCTTCTTTCCATAGAGAGCGGTCGTAAAATGTCTACACATCTTAAAGCGAGATATATCTTCTGGTGTTTTCATACAAAATCTCCTTATACTATAGTAAATCCATACACGATGTTATATCATGGCTGCTATATGTCAAATATAAAACTAGACGAAGTAACCAGGGTTCATTTTATTGGCGTGGGTGGTATTGGGATGTCGGCCTTGGCGCGGTTTTTCTTGCATGAAGGAAAGGTAGTTAGCGGCTCAGACCGAGCGTCTTCTGCTATCACTGAAGCCTTAAGCAGTGAAGGGGTGGAATTTACCCCTAAGCAATCACCAGATAACATTACTGATGATATTGATCTTGTGGTCTATACCGAAGGAGTGAACGAAAAAACTGAAGGTTATGGCGAGCTTATGGCGGCGCGTGAAAAGGAAATTGAAACCATTAACTACTTCACAGCGCTTGGACTGGTGGTTAATCCATACTACTTGATTGCGGTGGCTGGTACGCATGGTAAGACGACCACTACCGCGATGTTGGCTGATGTCTTGGAGGAAGCTAGTTTTGATCCAAGTGTGGTGGTTGGATCACTTCGCACAAAGACTAGGAGTAATTACCGGGCGGGGAAGAGTAAGTATTTTGTGGTGGAGGCGTGTGAATACAAGCGAGACTTCTTGCGCCTAGAACCGGATATTTTGGTAATTACAAATATCGAGCTTGATCATGTTGACTACTACCAAGACTTGGCGGATGTGCAAAATGCTTTTCGTACTTTAGCTAAAAAAGTACCGGCTGACGGATTTATCATTGCTGATGTTAGTAACCCAAACGTAAAGCCGGTGTTGGAAGGGGTGGAGGCTACAGTGATAGATTATCGAACTTTTGTAGACTTGGGTATTTCTCTACACCAACCCGGCCTTCATAATAGACTCAATGCTGCCGCTGCAAGTGCCACTGCGAGTACGCTCGAAATAGAGAAAGCAGTGAGTGATAAAGCACTCGAGAATTTTGCTGGTACTTGGCGACGGTTTGAATATAAAGGAGAAGTAAATGGAATCAAAGTCTATGACGATTATGCTCACCATCCGACCGAAATTGCGGCAGCAATAGGTGGATCCAAAGAATTATATCCAGATAAATCTTTGATGGTGGTTTTCCAATCGCATACCTATACTCGCACTAGCGAGTTATTCGATGATTTTGTGACGGCGCTAGCTAAAGCTGATAGGGTAATTTTGTTACCAATCTATGCAGCACGAGAAGAAAATGTCTCTGGTGTAAGTAGTGGGAAATTAGCTGAAGCGATCATGGAGATAGGTGGACAGGCTAAAGTGGTGGTGAACCCAGAAGAGGGGGTAGAACTAGCTAAAAAAATAACTCCAGAAAATGGAGTGATAATAACCATGGGTGCGGGAGATATGACGAGTAAGGTGGCGGAGGGGTTGGTTAATAAATAGGAATTATTCTAAGTAATATAAAGAGTTCACAGATCATCTAATTGACATGTAGCTACATTAATATATAATGTAGCTACATAATGTAAAAGTAATGTCTAAAAAGGACAAGTTGGTTGAAAAATTTTTGAATACTCCAAGATCTATCAAATATAGTCAGTTATTGGTCATTCTTGAATATTTGGAGTTTGAAAAGATACAAGCAAAAGGTAGTCATATTAAGTTCAAACACTACAAATTAACCAAAGATTTAATAATACCGGTACACAATAACGAATGTAAAGATTTTTATAAGGAGCAAGCGAAATCATTTATTAGAGAAATAATGTAAAAAATATGAAAGAAATATCTTCTACCATAACAGTGCAAAATAAAAAATACAGTTACATCATAAAAAAGAAGAATGACGTTACAGTGAGGGTAATTTGTGAAGCGGCTAAGATCAATCAGGATTTTTTGTCAGAGGATGTACCAAATCTTCTGCTTGATTTACCAAATCTTATTTTGGCTGAAAAAGAGCATAAGGCCAAACAGAGTGAGACACTGCGTTTTCGGGTATCAGCTCATGATAAAAATAAAATTGAGCAAAAGGCTGTAAAAGCAGGCTTTGATTCCGTATCTGATTATCTTCGATATTTAGCTTTAACTTAACCATATTTATGACAAAGAATTATTCAATGGTCAGTTACCTAAGTGGGGAGGATTTTAAAAAGGTAAGAAGTATACAAAAGGAATTATCGAAACTAACCGGTTCACAAAAGTGCTTGGTGGATTGGCTACCACACCTCACTGTTGGTACAGGAATAACACTAGACGATGAGCAGTTAGTTCGAGCTGATAATTTGTTTAATGAGGCTACTAAAAAAGTGGATGGATTCAAGGTGAGGGCTGAAGGATTTGGTGGTTGGGATAATGGTAAAGGAGCAATTGAAGGTAAAATAACACCCTACGTTATTTATTTAAAAGTAGAGATAAATGATAATTTACGGAAAATGTTTAACATACTTAAACAGCAGGTGACTGATGGATTTGAAGTTTGGCTACCGAGAATTGAAGACTATAAGCCGCATATTACGCTGGCCTTTGCTGATTTAGATGAAGTTGGGTACCAGAAAGGATTGGAGTATGTGAATTCGCTAAAGGATTTTTCTTTGGATATAAACATCTCACATTTTTCACTCACGGAATGTTATGGGATGGGGAATATGGAGAGTGTGGAGTATAAGCGATATTACCTAAGTTAAAAGTATTCCCAAAGGGGAAATAAAAATAGCGGGAAAATTTTCCGAAGAAATTTTTCCCGCTACTAGCTCTTGATACTTTTATTAATATAGCATGTGTATGCCAAACAATATCATAAACACAGCTCCAAGCTTTTGAACTTTACAAATCCAATGCTTTGGTAATTTAGTAACTCCAAATATCGTGAGAGCAGTTACTAAAACCAAAGCTGAAGAAGCGGTTATAAACACAAGCCAAAGATGAGATTGGTTTTCAAGAGCTGAACCTAAGGTGACCATTTGAGTCTTGTCCCCCATTTCAGCGATAAAGATTATCCAAAAATTTGTAAAGAATATTACCCAGGTTCTTTTTTCCGAGAAGTCTTCTTTTAATCCATCTTCATTTTTACCAGCTTTAAGATAGAGATAGATACCATATATAATAAGTACAATTCCTCCAACAACAACTACGTAAGGCATGTACTCTTTGGGTATTAGTCCGGCAAAGAAAGTGGTTAAACCAGCTACTGCAATGAGGGCTATAGAGGAACTCAAAAAAATGATTTTAGTATGACCTGGTTTTGCTAAGGCACCAGTTCCGGTGGCGATTTGAGTCTTATCACCCAATTCACCAACAAAAACTACAGCAAAGGTTGATACGAATATTGATACCAGTTCCATTGGAACTCCTTATTTCAAGTAAAAGAAAAGACCTTGTTTGTTAAAAACAATAGCACGAATCACAAATAAATCAATATTGACATAAAGTAAATATATTGCTTTTATACTGGGTGAAATTAACTTCACCAAAGGAGGGTGAAATGAGTACCTTTAAAAGTATATATATTTTTCTTTTTACAGTATTGATTCTTATTTTTTCCACATCAGTTTGGGCTACAAGTCCTGGTTTTTTTGCCTCTGAAGGAGAAGTTTTCTTGTGGATTGTTACTATCACTGTTTTAAGCATTTTTTCTTCTGGATTACATAAGACAAAGAGTTTTTTATTTAGACCAATGAGTATAGTTGTGGCGACGGGTGTTTTTTCAGGTGTTGTCAGTAGCATAATAACTCACGGTTTAAGTGAAGAGACGGCTGTTATATTTGCTATTGTTTTATCAACGGTGATGATTGGCACGCTTTTATACAATACTCTGAATAACCTAAGTATCTTTTTAGCAATAGGAGGTATTCTTTTTTGTGGGCTTGTAACACCTGTTATAACTGTTGCTGCCATATCTGAAAATGGTTTTATAGGGAAATATACTTTGTGTCTATACATGTCCGCAATAGTGTTAATATTTGTTGAATTGATTATGGCTACTTTTGCACAGTTTGTGTATTGGGGTGATAAAAGTAGTAACACATAAAAGTAGAATAATTCTATATAGTATCATCAAGAAGACGAAATCCGTGATAGCGGATTTCGTCTTAATTTTTATATTTATAAGAGGGTTAAGGGAATTGTATTTTTTGTTTAAAAAATGCTACTATTAGTTTTTAGAAGCTACTTTCCGCAACAGAATTTGTTGACGGATTTTTTGAAAATCAAATAAATGGGGGAGAATATAAAATGGGTACTGTATTATTACTAACAAAGTCCTCATGTAAAGAACCAGACTCTTTTGAGTCAGAGAGAACCGCTATCTCAAAAAAAGCACGTGGAAAAAAACTTACGTTTAAACTGAACAGAGAATTTTTGGTTTCGCATGCTGGACTAACTCTTTACCAAGACCTGACGAAGCGTATTGTTGTTTCAGTGGAGATATGTATTGCTGGAAGAAAGCGTTGTGTAGGTTCAGGTGTATGTGTTTCACTTGAATCTGGTGTATTAAACATAACTTTTAATGACCATCCTTCTTGTGGTTTAGACCCAGTTGATTTAGGAGAAATTAACTGCTTAGCGCATTTTAATGGAACTAGTGTTTGGTTGGGGTCGTGTAATGGTCATATTTCCGTCTATTTCAAACCCAAGCCTTCTATTAATATTTGACTTAGGAAGAATTTTCCCGGACGTTCGTACGTCCGGTTTCTTTTTTTATATTTTCTGCTACCATGCATGAGTCATGGGAACACTATATATAGTAGCGACACCGATTGGAAATCTGGAGGATATCACCTTGCGGGCTATTCGTATTTTGGGCGAGGTTGATTATGTTTTGTGTGAAGACACGCGAGTGACCGGCAAACTTTTGTCGCACTACGATATCAAGACACCGATGAAGCGTTATGATGCGCATACGAGCGAAAAGGTACACGAGTCTGTGCTTGGTGACTTGGAGGAAGGGAAGAATATCGCTCTTGTGAGTGATGCGGGTACGCCGGGAGTGAGTGACCCGGGGGTTATGTTGGTGGGGCGCGCCCGGCTAGCGCGAGCAGCGCGAATAGACGCTATCCCTGGACCGTCAGCAGTAACGGCCGCTTTCTCTATATCTGGCATTACTGGTAATCAGTTTACTTTTCTTGGCTTTGTGCCGCAGAAGAAAGGTCGCGAGACTTTTTTCAAATGTCTCGCGACCTTTCCGCAACCAGCGATATTTTTTGAATCAACTCACCGTATTTTAAAAACTTTGGAATCACTAGCTGGGTTTTATCCAGAAGCTAGAGTTAGTCTTGGACGTGAACTAACCAAGTTACATGAAGAAATGTTGGTTGGTACACCGGCTGAAGTTTTGGAGATTTTAAATACCAATTCTGTCAAACAAAAAGGGGAGTTTGTGGTGATTTTACAAACAGGGGGCCAGAATTTGCCCAAGGGCAGAGCTCTGCATACGTAAAACATGTGTAAATCAAGGAGTGATGACAACTATGATTTTCATACGCAGGGCGCAGTCGCTAACACTCCTTGTTTTCCAGTAACAAATTCTGACATAAGTTCAGAATAGTCGCTCACCACAAGAGTATTTCCGTTTATATAGTCGCATAGCTCCTTATAAACTAGGTCGCGCTCGTTTCTTCACTTAAGTTTGTGGTGGTTTTTTGAATATAACGATTAGTGCGGTATAATACACATCAATTATGTCTAAAGAGACGCTGGTTTTTATTTTTGGATTTTTTTTAGTGCTTTTACCGTTTTTAGGTATTCCTGAACCTTGGAAGCAGTATATGATTGCTGCTATCGGGGTAGTTTTAGTAATGGTGGGTTACTTACTCAGACGGGCTTTGTATTTGTCGCGAATTGATCGAGGGAACGGGGAAAGAGGTACTGATTCTTTTGTGGAAACGACCAAACAGTTATTTGAAGAGCGTGAGGTACAATAAATCTTATGACCAAATATTTGGGATTGATACTAATTATAGCCGTGGCGGCATTGGCTTTTTTTAGCTATGCTTATATTCCAAAATCTGAATTAACGTATGAGCGTGTGCCAAGTATTGTATCTGGCAACGTCTCTTCTTCGACTGTGCAGGATAAGGAAGCTGTCGTTACTGATACTAGGTTGGTGACTGAACATATTCCTTTACCACAGCAAGTTAAGGCCATTTATATGACTTCTTGTGTAGCGGGTACTCCTAGTTTTAGAGATCGGTTAGTTAAGCTAATAAATGAAACGGAGATCAATAGTGTGGTGATTGATATTAAAGATTACTCTGGAACCATATCGTTCTTACCAGAGAACGAAGCGTGGCTACCAGCTTGGCAAAATGCCCGTTGTGGCGCTCGTGATATGCGAGAGTTTGTGGCTGGTTTGCATAGTCAGGGGATTTATGTGATTGGCCGGATAACAGTCTTTCAAGATCCTTTTTATTCAGTGAAGTTTCCTCATTTGGCGGTAAAGAGGCTTGATGGCAATACAGTTTGGCGTGATGGAAAAGGTTTGTCGTTTATAGATGTGGCGGCCCGCGAGTACTGGGATCATATTGTTGAGTTATCAGTTGATTCATACAACCTTGGTTTTGATGAGCTGAATTTTGATTATGTGCGTTATCCGAGCGACGGTAATATGCGGGATATTTCGTTTCCACACACTGATGGTTCAAAGTGGCCGGGTGATAAACGGGCAAATCTAGAAGCTTTCTTTGTTTATCTAAACGAAGAGTTGGATAAGGAAGAAAAATTTTCTGCCTATCGTCACAAAAATACCGGACGAGCCTCGTCTACTCCTTGGACCTCGGTTGACTTGTTTGGGATGACTACCACTAATTTTGACGATCTGTCGATTGGGCAGGTGATTGAACGCGCGGCTCCGTACTTTGACTTTGTGGCACCGATGGTGTATCCGTCGCATTACCCAAAAAGCTTTTTAGGTTTGGGTGATCCAAATCTATATCCATATAAAGTGGTGAATTATGCGATGTCATCGGGGGTTGCAAGAATGAAAGCGTCTACTACACCGATGGATGGCTTCTTGCATGAACGCATTGGCACCAGTACACCGGCGGTTTACAAAAAGCCTGTTTATACAGCAGACAAACTCCGAACCTGGGTTCAGGATTTTGATTACGGTGGTAACTACGACATAAAAGAGGTGCGAGATGAAATACAAGCCAGTTATGATGCCGGAGTGATGAGTTTTATGATCTGGGCCCCGTCTAATATTTATACCAAAGGAGCTTTGAAAGGGCCTGATACTTATGAGGTGATGATAGGTACTAGTACCAGTACCAGGTCAACAACAAACCTTTCCGAGCCTGTGGTTAAGGCGTCAGATTAGCTCTAATTTTGCTGTATTATACTAGTCATGACTGATGAATCTGAGAACCGACGGTTCTACATGGCTAATTACCAAGAAGACACACCAAACACAGCTCGCGGAACTTTAATTCCGAGTTTAAAAAGTTCCAGAAAAAAAATCCGAAAAAAGTACCTAAGCGACTTAAGTTTTTTGTCAGTCTTGGCCCTTGTGCTGGTTGGTGGAATTGGGGTGGTTGGAGTGCAAGCTTTAGCTTCAATGAATGTCGCTTCGGTAACTCAAGTTTCCATTGTGAATCCGTACACCTCGGAGGTTGAACCGCTTAATTATGGTGTTCAACTGTCTCTTTCAGAACCGTCGTTTTTTGCTGAGACCCAAGATTCTTTTATTGACGCGGCCTTGACTTTCTTGTCTGTTGATTTGACGACGATGCAGATACGGTATTTTGAAAATGGTGTTTTGGTTGAAAATGTACCAATTGTGGCAAAATCTGAGGAGGGATCATGGTGTCAGACACCGGCTGGTTTATATAAAGTAGAGGAGAAAAAAACTAATCACTTCTCAACCATTGGGCAAGTTAATCAACCGTGGAGTATTGGTTTTGAAAGCAATCTTTATATCCATGGTTGGTCAACTTATGCTGATAAGAGTTCGGTAGCCGAAGATTTTGGCGGCGACTGTATCCGACTAAATAATGATGATGCTAAAAGGATTTATGATCATGTCAAAATAAATACCCCTATTTTAGTTCATGAAAATAATTTAGAGGAACATCCTTTTTTATATGAAGCAAAAATTCCCGATCTCAAGACGCCACGCTATTTAATAGCTGACATCGATAGTAGTACGGTATTGGCCGCCGATGGTCTTGATGACGTTGTGCCGATTGCTTCTGTTACTAAGTTGATGACGGCTTTAATTGCGGCCGAGTATATAAATTTGGATAAAAATATTTGGGTCAATCAACCTACCTTTGTTCAATCACTAATTCCAAGGCTAGGCGATCGAAACCGGGTTTCCATGTATAGTCTGATGCAGCTTTTGTTGGTGGAGTCTTCAAATGAAGCGGCTGAAGTAATAGCTGGAGAGCTGGGAAGAGATAAGTTTATGGAGCTAATGAATCAGAAGGCCAAGGAGATTGGCATGACAAATAGCTATTTTATTGACCCGTCCGGGCTGGGGGCTGAAAACGTATCGACCCTCAGTGATCTGCTTAGACTATCCCAGTATATATATTCTAATCGAAAATTTATTTTTGAATTGACTGCGAATCAAGACTTGCCAACTTCATATGTTAGCGGAGAGTTTGGTGAGTTACTTAATTTTAATCAAATTGACGGACTGGGTAATTTTATTGGCGGCAAGGTGGGAGAAACAAATGCCGCTGGTCAGACCTCAGTGTCTCTACATAGTCTTAAGGTGAAAGGAGTGACCAGAACGATAGCTGTCATTATTCTAGGTTCTGAAAGTAGGAATGAGGATGTTTTAAAACTTTTGCATTATGCTGAAGAACGTTTTGGGAGTTAGTTTGTTATACTAACTAATATGAGTTTTGATCCGGAAAAAATCACTTTTTTTGCCAAAACTGATGCTCGTGGGCAACAGATACCTTTTGGTATAAAAGCCAAAGATCGTCAGCGTCACATGTACGTAGTGGGAAAGACCGGTATGGGGAAGTCTACCTTGCTCGAGAACATGGCGGCGCAAGATATAAAAAACGGTGAGGGAATGGCTTTTATTGATCCGCATGGGTCAGCAGCTCAAACTCTACTTGAGTATGTACCGGAACATCGGGTGAATGATGTGATTTACTTTGCGCCCTTTGATATGGATAATCCAATCTCTTTTAACGTGATGGAAGATGTGGGGGCCGACAAGAGACATTTGGTGGTGTCGGGTCTCATGTCTACTTTTAAGAAGATTTGGGTGGATGCGTGGAGCGCTAGAATGGAATACATCTTGACCAATGCTCTCTTAGCTCTGATTGAGTATCCAGACACGACCCTGCTTTCGGTCAATCGTCTCTTTTCCGATAAGGCTTATCGAAAGCAGGTGGTGGAGTATATAAAAGATCCAGCAGTTAAAGCTTTTTGGACAGAGGAGTTTGCCAACTACACCGACCGCTTCATGGCTGAAGCTTTACCAGCTATTCAAAACAAGATCGGTCAGTTTACCGGTAATCCTTTGATCCGTAACATCATCGGTCAACCACATTCAAGTTTTGATATCAGACAGATCATGGATGAGAAAAAAATCTTAATCATGAATCTTTCTAAAGGTTTGGTTGGCGAGACCAATGCCAACTTGCTCGGTTCGATGCTCACTACTCGTATTTATTTGGCGGCCATGAGCCGGGCTGACTTACCGGTAGAAAAAATGCGAACCATGCCCAACTTCTATTTCTACGTGGATGAGTTTCAGTCTTTTGCAAACTCAACCTTCGCTAATATTTTATCTGAGGCCCGTAAATACCATTTAAATTTAATTATCGCTCATCAATACATTGAGCAAATGGAAGAGGATGTGCGTAATGCAGTCTTTGGAAACGTCGGTACGACGATAGCTTTTCGAGTTGGGCCATTTGACGCAGAAGTTTTGGAAACGGTGTTTACGCCAAGATTTGTCGCGGCGGACTTAGTGAACCTTGGCTTTGCACAAATTTACTTAACCTTGATGATTGACGGTATCGGATCACAACCGTTCTCTGCGATCACTTTACCACCAATTGAGCAACCGTCAGTGTCGTGTCGAGATATGGTTATTGCGGCTAGTCGCAGAAACTACACTCGTAAGCGGGCAGAGGTTGAAAAGATTGTGGCTGACTTACATACTCCGGTTAAGACGGAGACGCCGATGAAAAAGACCAACAACCATAATGGTACTAATAATTATTCTAGTAACAGCGACAAAAAGTTTGAACGAAAACCAAAGCGCGATGATGGAAATGGTGGTAGAGGGGAGAATTACAACGTAAGTGATTTTGAACGAAGGAAAGATGATCGGAGAGAGGGTGGTGTTTTTGATAGAAGAGAATCGCAGCCACGTCTGAGAGAAGGAGAGAAAAGAACCTTTGAGAATAGAATTGAAAGGAAAACCGATGATGATTATCAGCCAAAACCACGAGAATTAAAAACAACTAAATCGCTGTCTGATTTGCGTAGTATTCTGGGTAAGATAAGTGAAACTGATAAGAGTGGAGTAGTCGACAATAAGGTTAACAATGATAGGGCTTGGACTAAAGACGAAAATGGTGAAGCAACTAAAACCATTCGGGTTCAGGTGGAAAAAGAATCAGTGAAACGTCAGGATTTACGCGGGGCCTTGGATCTATTATTAAAAAAAGATGAAAAAAAAGAGATAGACAATTTTCCTAAAGAAAAAACAGATCTAGTTGATCGAAAGAAATCTAATCAGTTAAGAGAAGGAAAAGGAAAACGCGACAGGAATCGAGTATATGCTGAACCTGATCAGACAGATAAATATAAGAATGATTTTCATCGCTTGATGCAAGAAGCTGAATCAGCCTTCAGCGAGTTAGAGAAAAAACATGCTGTCAGTAATTCTATTTATGGCGGTGAGCAGGATAATTTTGCTGAAAGAAGTTTGGAAGTGGTTAGATCAGATCAGGCTCCGATTGACGGAAAAATCTTTAAACCCAAAATGGTTGAGGACAAAGAAAGAGAGCGCGAAAATGATCCTCTGTCACCAGATAAGATCCAAAAAAAACTTAAACAATCACCAAAAGAAAACACACCCTTCGCTTCCTAATTTTTGTATGATTAATTACTTGTTTGTATTTGTTATGTTGGTCGGTTTTGGTTTTGTGCCCATAGTGGCTAATGCGGCGGTTATTATCAATGAAATAGCTTGGATGGGTGATACAGAGTCAGCTAACCATGAGTGGATTGAGTTACGTAATACAGAAGCGGTTCCGGTGAATGTGGATGGTTGGATTTTGTCTGACGGGCTTAATTTGGAAATTACTTTATCTGGTACTATACCCGCTTCGTCATATGCAGTTTTGGAGCGTTCAAGTGATGAGGCGGCCACTGGAGCGGCTTTTCTTATTTATACCGGTGCCTTGGTTAATACTGGAGTGACACTAACTTTACGTGACTCTGGTGGATTGATTGTAGATCAGGTGGCAGGGGGAGAAAGCTGGCAAGAAATTGGTGGTGATAATACTACCAAGGATACTGCACAATATACCAGTGCTGGCTGGGTGACAGATAGTCCGACTCCAGGTGCTCAAAATCGTAGTGGTCGGGTGGAACCGAAATTGCCGACTACAGAATCGGTTGTGTCAAAGACCTCAATAAACAAACCTAAAACAGTCTCGTCCAGTAAGGGAAATCAAAAACCTGGCCTGTTGGTTCAGTCAACAGCAGAATTGAATGTTTATGCAGATGTGCCGGACATTGCTTATGTTAATCAAACTATATCACTAACGGCAACTGGAGAAGGGATTGGTCAAACCATTTTAAATTCACTAGTCTACACTTGGAACTTCGGTGATTCTTACGATGCGATGGGTAGTCAAGTAGAACATTTTTACGCTTATCCGGGAACCTATGTGGTAACCGTAAATGCAAAGTATGCCACCCGTGATGTTACTGTACGCAAGGAGATAACCGTCCTGCCAATAACTTTTTCAATTACTAAAAACGAGGTTGGCGACATACAACTTCATAATGATTCCCCTTATGATGTTGATATTTCTGGTTTTAGTATAAAAGGCTTGGCCGAAGTGGTGTTGCCACCTCGAACGATAATCTTGCCCAGAGGAACAATTACAATCGCTAAAGATAGGTTAAAGGTATCAGACGAAAATCTGGTGGCGGTCTATGATACGAAACACAATATCGTAACCTCAACCTTTACTGATTTAGCTGTCGGAGCGGCAGCCAACTTGTTGGCTGCCGCTCCGACAGCTCACTTCGCGGTTGAGAAGAAAGGGTACGAGGTTGTGTCACGGCGCTCGGTAGAGTCAGTTAACACACTAGTCGAAGCTGATACTGATGCTAATTTTGAATATGTTGTAGCGAGTAATGATACAACGCCATCTGAGGTGACGGTTGAAGGGGTGGTTGAGGAAGTTAAAGATGATATTCCAGAGGTATCTAAAATGGAGGAGGTTGATAAGAAGAAAGATAAGTCTGACCCCAGCCCGAAACAGATTAATTGGCCATACCTAGCTTTCACAACTTTATTACTCTTTGTTATTACAGCTATGTATTTCAGCCGACAGCGATCTTAGTTTTTTGACCAGTCTTGTAAAATAGTGTTAGTATAGTCCGTAAAATTATGGATAAAAAACGTGTTGTAGTAGTGGGTGGGGGAACCGGTACACATACGGTACTGCGTGGTCTTAGGCCCTATTCTGACCAGTTGGATATTACTGCCGTAGTCAGTATGTCAGACTCGGGTGGTTCAACTGGCCGGCTGCGTGATGAGTTTGGCCGGCTACCGATTGGTGATATTAGGAATGCTCTAACGGCTCTAGCGGCTGATGGTGATGAGCATGATAAATTGCTTAGGCAATTATTTTCCTACCGGTTTGACCGAGGTCAGGGTTTAGCTGGTCACAATTTTGGTAATCTGCTGCTAACTGCTTTGACGGAGATACTGGGGGATGAGGTGAAGGCAATTGAGGCTACGTCTAGAATATTGAGAGTATCGGGTAGAGTGGTGCCGGTTACAACTGACAATAATGACCTGGTGGCTGAATACGAAGACGGAACTATAATTAAAGGTGAGGACGATATCGATAGACTTCGTACGGATAATGCGCCACATCGTATTGTTAGGCTGCTGCAATCGCCGGTTGTTAAGATTACCGAGTCTGCTAAAAAAACTTTGCTTGAAGCAGACTTGGTGGTTTTGGGTCCAGGGGATTTATATACTAGTGTGCTAGCCAACTGTATTGTTGGCGGTTTTGCTGAGGCTTTACAGCAGAGTCGGGCGACGGTGGTCTATGTTTGTAATCTGATGTCAAAACAGGGTCAAACAGTGGGAATGAATGCCAAAGAGCATATTGATGAGATAATAAAATATATCGGTCGCAATATAGATATAGCGATTGTAAATAACACATCTTTGTCTCAAGGGCTATTAAAAAAATATGCCAGTAAAGGCGATTATCCGATTTTGAATAATTGTAGTAATGATGTGGCATATAAGGTCTGTGCCGAATCATTGGTGGCTGACGAAGAGATAAAACAGGTGGCGGGCGATGCCTTAAAGCGGAGCTTGATTCGTCACGATCCAGATAAGTTAGCAGCAATTTTACTTCAGATTTTGAACTAGTTATTGGCAGTCCCCTTGATAAGGTAATTAATTATTATTTATTACCCTGTATACTAATAGGATAATGGCAAGAAAGAACCTTTCGCGTACTGATGCTTCAGAATTTGAACGTTATAGCCTGGATTATGTTCTGGAGCGGGAAAAACGTGCCCGAGATGATACTCGTTATGTTTCAGTAGAAGAGGCGATAAACGATGACTCTGTCTACGAGGTAAGGTCCGATCGTGATGAGACTCGGGTTCTGTTTATTTCACAGGATGAGTCGCTGCTCAATCCTACCCAGCAGTCGCTTGATGGATATACAAATATTTCTGATTTGTTTGATGAGGTGCATATTTTAATTTTGCGCCAGGGAATTAGAGCTAAAAACCCTACCTTGCGTGTAGCTGATAATGTCTGGCTCTACACAGCTAGTGATAAAGACTGGTGGCATACTCCTTGGTCGGGAATGGCTCTGACTGAAGATCAGTTGGTGTTTGCTGGAGGTTTTCGGCCTGATCTCATTGTGGCGCGTGATCCTTTCGAAAGTGCTTTTTTGGCTAATCGGTTAGGAAAAAAATACAATCGACCAGTCCAGATTCATGTTTTGGAAGATTATACGCAGGCTGACTTTTTAAAGAAGAGTAAACACAATAGGTGGCGAAGATATTTACCTCACTTTACTATATCTAAAGTTAAGAGTGTGCGAACTAGCACTAAAGCTATTGCTGAGTTGATCCAAAATAAATTTTCAGTCGAAGACTTAGCGGTTTTACCGCGTTTCAATAATTACGAGTCGCTTATAAAGATTCAGTCCACACTAGATTTACGGGCCAAGTTCAAACCATTGGTTTTTATTATGCTTTATATTGGTGAACTTGATTATGACAGTGCTGCCTACCGGGCTATTGATGCGGCTCGCTTTGGGTTAAAAAATCCACACATCGGTTTAGTTATTGTTGGTGACGGTCCAGCTAAAAAAGAATTGCAAGAGCGGGCAGAAACTTTTGGTATTAAGGAACAGGTTATTTTTGAAACTAATGTAAAGGATGTGGTACCTTATCTGAAATCTGCTACCGTTTTGATTATTCCAGATACCGACAGTGAGAGCGAAGAGGTAGCTTTGCAGGGGGCAGCGGCTGGCATACCAATGGTAGTGGCACGCACAGCCGCCAGAGAGGATATATTTATTGATGGTGAGTCAGCTCTGCTTTGTGCTCCAGATAATACTGATGAGTTTAGTCTTAAGCTAAATATACTAATGAATGATGTGCCTTTACGTGGTCGGATGGTAGAAACAGCACAAGCTATGATAGTTAAAAAATTCCATGATGACCCTAAGCGGTATTTGGCCACTTATCGTGAGAGTATTGAACAGGTATTTTTTGTTGGTGATAGTTCAGCTGAAGGTAAATGAATATGAATCTACGAATGAAAAGGCAAAAAGTTTCTTTTATTGGATTGGGCTCCTCCAGCTTCACGCCGCTTTTGTACTCATATTTACGCGAGCATCCGGAAGTTAATATCCCTGAGGCAGGTACAAATTTTTTTTCTGACATGGCTACCTATGTTCAGGGTATTGATTGGTACGAAAATAACTTTAGCGGCTGCGACACCGGTGGGAAGTGTGGTGAATTAGCTTGTCGTTATCTAGAACATTTGCCGGCTGCCAACCTAATTGCCGAAACCTATCCAAGTGCTAGGTTGTTTGCAGTTATTGGTAACCCGCTTTTGGGGGTTAGAATTGATTATCTGGAAGCTTTATCATCCGGAAAAATAACTGATGATATAACTTTAGCGGGTTTTATAAAATCGTATCCAGAAACACTAACTAAGTATTTATTTGGTAAACAACTTACACATTACTATTCATATTATTCTCCAACGGATTTGATGGTTATTGTGGGTTCTGATTTGGTGGATGATCCGCTTAAGGTATTGTCAGATTTTTTTGATTATTTGGAAATTGATCCAAAATTCGTGCCATTAGTTTTAAAATCATTAATCGCCGATGAAGAGGACTTGGGTCAACATAAGCCAGGTTTTATAAAACGGACACTAAAGTTGATTTGGCGAATTGTAACCAAGCCTTACTATATAGTGTTAGCAAAGCTTAAAAAACCAGATATCTTACCAGACCGGCTTTGGCGTAAAGCAAAACAGATACCGATATCATCGGACCTAGAAGAGTATTTGGTGAAATATTATTACAAAGATGTTAAAACTCTCTCAGCTCTCTTACACCGAGATTTGATTGAGGAGTGGGGGATGGAAAAGCTAAAGTAAGGCATGTTTTCTTTGCTTATTAATGGTAAGATAGCTAAACGTATTTAGGTTATCGTCATGAAGAAAGTAGAAAAAAAAATTATTCCTAAGGTTATCCACTATGTTTGGGTTGGGAACCAACCGCTTACACCAGTAGCTAAGCGTTGTATTGAAAGCTGGAAAAGATATTTGCCTGATTATGAGATTAAACTCTGGAATGAGACCAATATCCCAATGGATCATCACTATGTTAAAGCAATGTATGCTAAGAAAAAATGGGCGTTTGTGGCAGACTATGTTCGTTTTTGGGTACTAGAAAGGGAGGGGGGTATTTATTTAGATACCGATACGGAGGTTTTACAATCGTTTGACCCGTTGCTTAAACACGAGGCATTTTTTGGTCAAACTAAGGATGGTATGACTGCCGCTGGAGTAATTGGTGCTGTACCAAATCATCCTGTAATAAAGGACATTTTGAAAGTTTACGACAATGATAAAACATATTCTACAAAACGAACTTCACCAATAATTGTAACTGAGACATTAAATGGAGGGTATCCAACAGTGAGAGTATACGACTATCATTATTTTAATCCCTGTGATGATGGTGAAAAATGTACACAGCACAAACTAAGTTTGGCATACACAAGAAATCATTGGGCGGAGTCATGGGTATCGCTGGCTGGGTTAAGAAAGGTTTTGCGACGATTAGGAATAGCTAAGTTATTAAGGTATATTATTAAACGAAATAATTAATATTTTATGTATATATTGGGTATTCATATCGGTCATGATTCAACGGCTGTTTTGTTGAAAGACGGAGAAGTTATGGAGGCCATGTCGGAAGAGCGTCTGAGTCGAGCTAAAAAGCATAGAGGATTTCCATTTTTATCAATAGCTTACATAAAACAGAAATACGGTATAAATTCTATTGAAGAAGTGGTGGTGGTAGGGATGAAATATGGACATGAAATATTTGCGACAGCGGAGCAAAATCTAGAAAGTCGCAAGCATGGTTCGGTACCGGCTGATAATTTCTTAAGAGCTATTGGGTTTAGGTATCCGTTACTTAACAAAGTTGTTAATGTGCGCGACAAATGGGTAGAGAAAAGAGCGTATTCTGGAGTTGAGGAAAAATTGAAAGCACTTTTAACTGAACAATTTCCTTCGGCTAGGATAACGAGAATAGAGCATCATTTGGCTCATGCTTGGGCTACTACACCTTTTTTGCCGGACACTAAAAAACCGTATCTCATTTTGACTTTAGATGGCGCTGGTGATGATTTGTCTGGCAGTATAAATATATATAAAGATGGCAAAATTGAGCGGAAGCATTCAATCTTAATAAAAGACTCTATTGGACTTCTGTATGCAGCGGTTGTGGATCTTTTAGGGATGGCCAGAAATGAACACGAGTTTAAAGTGATGGGACTTGCTCCATATGCGAAAGCCAGTGCTGGTGAAAAGGTATACGAGAAGTTAAAAGAACTTGTGAGTTTTGATTCAGAACG
Source organism: Candidatus Nomurabacteria bacterium (assembly GCA_023898525.1). NCBI lineage: Bacteria > Candidatus Nomuraibacteriota > Candidatus Nomurabacteria bacterium. Next base: position 389,341 of record CP060227.1, on the reverse strand, counting down.
AATGACGTTTGTGTCAAAAATTCCTTTAAATAGAGCTACTCCGTATTTAATAGCTAATAATTATTATCTACACCGTTTTGATTCTTTAGCTTACGGTATTCAGAAATTAGCCGAAGAATCTATAAAAGAAATGGTCAGAGCTTCGGTAGCCAAATACGGAATGGGTGATATAGCTGTTGGTGGAGGGGTCTTTATGAACGTAAAAGCTAATCAGTATGTGAGAGAAATGAACGAAGTTAAATCCTTTATAGTAACGCCTTCATGTGGTGATGAGTCATTGGCTATTGGTGCGGCTATTTATAGATATAGTGAGAGAAACAAAGGTGATCTTGGAGAGCTAAAAACAATAGAAAATCTTTATTTAGGGTCTGAGTACACAGACGAAGAAATAAAAAAAGCTATAGATGATTATGATTTAGATTCGTCTATTAAAGTTTCTTATTGTGATCCGAAAGACGACGAGAATATTGAGTATAAGGTGGCAGAACTTTTGGCTAAAAACAGTGTAGTCGGCCGCTTTAAAGGGCGAGCAGAGTGGGGAGCTAGAGCGCTTGGTAACCGATCAATTTTAGCCAATCCAACCTCCAGAGAAAACGTAAAGCTAATTAATGAAATGATTAAGGGTCGGGATTTCTGGATGCCTTTTGCGACAAGTATTTTATACGAGAGGAGACATGATTATTTGGAAGGTGTAGATGACTATGTAGCTCCGTATATGGCAATAACTTTTAATACTAAACCAAAAGCCCACAAAGACCTGATTGCTGCTCTCCATCCGTATGATCTAACTAGTCGGCCACAAATGGTACAAAAACAAACCAATCCTGAATACCATGCTTTGATAAGTAATTTTGAAAAATTAACCGGGGTAGGTGGAATACTAAATACCAGCTTCAATCTGCATGGCGAACCAAACGTAGAAAAGCCGATTGATGCTTTAAGGACTTTTGTTTTATCCGGTTTGCCGCATTTGGCTATAGGTAATTATCTATTATCAAAAGAATAAAATATGGCGAACAAGATACTTTTTGTGCAGCCAAAATTGTCGGGTATTGGAGGAATAGAAAAAGTAGTTCCGCTAGTAGCAGAGGTTTTTTCTAGACGTGGTTATATGGTCTCTTCCGCTACTTTTTACGGAGTTAGACCTGAACATGACTTTTGGGGTGATATTTATCACTTGTTCGGTGATTTTGAAAAAGTGGGAATTTTCGGTAAATTAAGTCGAATTTATAAACGGTTTACTTGGCTTAGTGAAGTTTATAAAAGTAATAAACCGCAGGTGATTGTAGTGTCTGCTTCCGGTACGATTATTATTTTGATGTTGTTAAAATTCTTGCGAATAATAAAAGTGCCGGTGATTGTTTATGAACATCAATCGTTATTTCTAAATGACACTGGTTACGCTACTTTAAGAAAAATATTTTATAAATATGCAGATGGTTTTGTTGGTGTGTCCTCGGGTGTTGTTGAAGAATTAAAAAATAATTTTCCAGGTACGCCAGTGATTCTTGCTTATAACCCAGTGAAAAAGTGTGAAGTAATTAAACAAAAAACTGTTGATCCGATTTTTATTACAGCTTCCAGACTTGAGTATGTAAAAGGAGTGGATATATTAGTAGAGATATTTATAAGGTACGTACAGTCTGGTGGTAGGGGAAATTTGATAATCTTTGGAGAGGGAAGTATCGAGGAAATTCTAAAAGATAAGGTTAGAAAAGCTGGTCTTACAGAGCGAATTATTTTTTCTGGAGTTACTGATAATTTATGTCAAGAATTATCATCCGCTACCGCTTATTTGTCCTGTGCAAAGCAAGAATCTTTAGGGGTGTCACTAATTGAAGCTTTGTCAGCTGGCTTACCAATCGTTTGTATTGATGCTCCTTATGGTCCGCGGGAAGTTATGAATATAGAGGCTGATGTTGATCTAGAATATCCTTATGAATCAGACGTTGGTATTTTGATAGATGTTCTTAATAAATCGCCCAAAAATATTTCTCCTAAGTTTAACAAAGCTTTAAACATAATCTTGTCGGGCAAGACCGACTATCATAACCGAGCTAAGCTCAGAGCCGCTTTCTTTAGTCCGGAAAAGACTGTCGACCAAATTGAGTCATTATTCAAAAAAATACTATGAAAAAAAAGGTCCTTATCGTACATCAACAAACATTTGGTCTTGAGCATATCGGTGGAGCAGAAGCGGTGTGTGTTTGGATGCTAGAGGCCTTAAAAGGTGATTATGAGTTGTCTCTAGCTGTGCCACACAAGGGTGCTATGCTACAGGATATTTCACGCATTAATGATCAGTATGGAACCAATCTAAGGCCACAGGATTTTAAAGTGATTGAGGTTAAAGGCTGGTCTTTCATACGTCCACTGGTTTCCTGGTCTTGGTTTTTGCATACCTTTGTGTTTATGTTGCTGGTCAGGTTACAGGCAAAAAACTATGATGTTTGTATTTCTTCATACAATGAGTTTGATTTTGGAAATATACAGAGTCTGTCTTTACAGTACATACATTACCCAATGATAGATTCTACAACCAAGAGTGGCGTAAGACATGCATTGTCGGCGCTATTTGGTTATAAGAAAGAACGGGTAGATGAGTACAAATTCATGACTTGTTCTAACTGGACAGCTAACGTAATAAGAGAACACTATCCAACTACGGATGTGGCTACCGTCTACCCGCCAGTCAAATCAGTTTTGGTTTCAAATAGGTCATTTTTAGACCGCGATAATAACTTTTTGTTTGTTGGTCGCATATCTCCCGAGAAGCGTATAGAGAAATGTATTGAAATAATTAAGTCTATTAGAGACAAGGGGTATGATGTTGGTCTAACTATTGTCGGTCCGATATATAAGGACATGTACGCTAAAAAGATAAAAAGGATAGCCGAAGACAACTCATGGATAAAAATGGTTGGTTCGGTTACCAACCTAGAGTTAGATAAAATATGTCAAGAGCACAGATTTGGAATAAATGGTACTAAGGATGAGCAGTTCGGAATTGTGTTGGCTGAAATGCAGCGCTCCGGCTGTGTTGTCTTTGTTCCAAATGGCGGTGGTCAACTAGAGATAGTCAACGATAATCGTCTTATATATAATGACAAGGCAGATGCGGTGACGAAGATAATTAATGTCCTAGACGATGAATCTTTACAGACTGAATTGCACAGTAGGGTTCTGCAGACTAGCGAGGTGTTTTCTTCGGCTAAGTATGTAGAGAGGATTAAAGAAAAAGTGAAACAAATATGAAATTGAAGATAGCTACCATGATGCCAATTTTTACCCTGGCGCACTACAAGGAGCTCGGCAATAGATGCGAACATATTCTATTTTGTGACGAGCGTTTCGTTCCTAAATTACCTTCAGATTTTAGTAATCGGGTGGTTGCTTTAATACCAAAGACCAGCATTATTTCAGATATCTTGACTAAGGTGGCAACTCAACTATCGTGGCCGGTTTCTTTTACTAATCTGGGCGAAGCACTAGATAAGGAGAACCCTGACGTCTTGGTGGTAACTGATTTTTTTCATGGATATTTTTGGCAGTGTGTATCTTATGTCCGAAAACATAAAGGGAAAAAAATGATCTTGTACAGCGAGACCAAAAGGTGGCCAAGAAATTTTATCTCTTCTGCTATCATGAGGGTAATCTTCTTTTTTCTTAGAAGAGAGAAGGAAATCAATACAGTCTTTGTGTTTAGTGAAGAAGGTAAGGATTTTTTTAATGAGAAGTTACCAGGGGCGAGAGTGGTAGTTATGCCTAATCCGGTAGATACAGATTCATTTTCACCAGCTACGAATAAAATTTGGCTACCAGATAATAAACTACGTGTTATTATGAATTCTCGTTTCGTGCCATTTAAGCGTCATTCTGACCTTATAGAGGCTGTTTCAGTACTAGTTAAAAAGGGCAGATCGGTGTCTGTAACGTTAATTGGTCGTGATACCGTTGGGATGAAAAAGGTGAGAAAGATGATTGAGTTAAACAATTTAGAAAATGTAATAAATATTTTACCGACTGTGCCAGTTTCAAAAATACCCGACTTATACTATCAGCATGATGTTTTAGTATTGCCAAGTTATAACGAGGCTATAGGGATAGTGGTACCTGAGGCGATGGCTTGCGGGTTGCCAACCATTACTAGCGACACGGTTGGTTCCAATGTCTATGTGAGTGACGAGACTACCGGCTTTATTTTTGAAACCGGGAATGTTGGTGCTCTTTGTGACGCTCTAGATAAGTGTTTTGATACCACTAAATTATCTGTTATGGGTTCTGTCGCGCGTCATCGAGTGTTACAATTTTCGATAGAAAGAATGGTGTCTTTGTTTATAAAAGAGGTGGAGCAAGTAGATAAAAATAATTTTTAATTTTGCTATTATGAGACCTTACGAAATAAGAACATACATAAGAGAAAAGTTTCCAAAAATCTACTCAGGATTATTTACTGTTTTTATCCCTTTTTTCTCATTATGGCGAAACTATAAAGTGAGTAGATTTAAGAAGAAGGTGGTTCATGTTGCAAAATATGGTAATCACAAATTTTCTATTTGGTTAGATCCCAAAAACGGATTAGTGGATAGATCCATATTTATTGGCGACGTGTATGAGCCCCATATATTAGCAAAAATAGACAAATACTTACCCAAAGGAGGTTTCTTTGTCGATATTGGTGCGAATATTGGACAACATACATTATTTGCCGCTTCTGTCGTCGGCGAGGGCGGTAAGGTCGTCGCTTTTGAACCGGTTTCTTTTTTGGCCGATCAATTGTATGACAGTGTCAAGTTGAATGGTTTTGAAGGTAGAGTTAGTTTGGTACGTAAAGCCTGTGGCGATGAAGTGTTGGTATCAAATATAAGTTTGAAAAAAGATAATTTGGGCGGGTCGTCATTAGTTGCCACAACAGAAAACGCTGAAACGGAAGAAGTGGAAGTGTGTATACCAGATGATTTATTGCTCGGTGAAAAAAGGAAGGTAGATATGATAAAAATAGACACTGAAGGCTATGAATTTGAGGTGGTTAAGGGTCTTAAAAATACGATAGAAAAGGATAAGCCCGCAATTATATTAGAATACTCACCAACGCTTTGGGGCGATAGGGGTTTAGACGTTGGTCTTTTGATGTTGTCATATTTTGAGTCCCTGAGCTATCAGATTATTGATGTTGATCATGGTGATTTTGTGATTGATGATGTGAAAAAATGGGTAAAAGATTTTTCTTATCAACAAGCGAACTTATTACTTTTGCCAAAATAGTCTTCTCATTGGTTTAAAGAGTAGAGGGACAAGTGGGTTTATAGAGTAAGAGATAACTGTTGCAAAAGCTGCTCCAGGCGCACCCATTTTTGGTATCAAAATGATATTTAGTATAACATTTAATATCATCGGTATAACAGCGGTGTAGATTTGTATTCGGTAGAAGTTTTCGTTCATCATTACCGTTTGCATGATGAAGGTTAAGATGGTGCCAGTTAGAGACCAGATATATATCTGCAATAATTGAATACTTTCAAAAAATGCTTCTCCGTATATAATTGTGATTATTTTTGGTGCGAATATATAAATAATTAATGACAAAACCACTCCGTAGCCGATGAAGCCACCAACTAAAGCTAAAAGTCGACGGTTATGTACGCTCAGGTTGTGTCTGGCGTTTACGATGGCTGGAAAAATTGCGGTAAGGATAATCCCGGGGAGGAATTGCCACATTTCGGTCATTTGTACGGCCGCCCCATAAAAACCTACTGTCTCTATGTTTATGGAGTGTTTTATAAAGATCTGGTCTATTCTGGCGGCGATAGCGGCACTGGCGGCTACAATCATGAAGGGAAAGGAATCCTTAACTAGTTGTTTTGCATAAAATAGGTCAAATTGCCAAGACCAAGCTACTTTATTGAAAGTAATCTTGTATAGAATTAGTAGCGACGTGGCTATGAGCACTTGCTCAAAGACCAATATTGAGGCTAGCACCAAAACACCTTGATCCAGAACCATTACTACTATTTTTGCTGTAGAAATAAGTAGGTGATTGGTTAGGGTTATGATGGATAGTCGTTTGGTTTCCGTTTTAGAGTAAAATACATTTTGGATAACGGAAAAAGGGGTGATGAATTGTGCTACACAAAGTATGGCAATAACCGCAATTGTCAACTGATCGTGAGGAGTAAAAAAAGCATACCCAAGGGCTAATACACTCGTCATAAAGGCGGTTGAAAAAGAAATTGTCCATGCTGTACCGAGGAGGGTGTTTTCTCGCTCTGGATGTTTTACGATGTCTCGGTACAGTACGCCGGTAAGGGCGCCAAATAAAGCTAAGATGCCGATAACACTTTGCGCATATGATAACTCACCAAAGTTTTGTGGACCAAGTGTTCTGGCTATATAAAAGGTGGCAATAATAGAAATCACCATTGAGATTGCTTTTGACATACTAAGCCAAATAGCGCTTTTAAAATAACGCCTAGGATTATGAGCGGAAATTTTGACTAACAGACTATTTAGGTTGAACATAGTAAGGGCAGGATGATACGAATTAATATATCATAGAATATGTATATCGTATGATCTGGGATTAGAAAAAGATATCAGCATACAAAGTGTCTGATAGCTTAAGACAAAAATCTAGCAAGTCAGGAATTTCTTAAGTCTAGGATTGTATGTAATACTTATGCTGGGTAACGCATTTAGTATACAATTGTAATTTATATATGGTCTAACGTAAGAATAAAATGAGTAAGAAAATTAAACTAGGTATAGAGAAGATATTTAACATAATTTATCCTTTGCTTAAATTCGAGTGGATACAACATACAATGCGTAACTTAGGGTTTAAGTTGCCATATTATCGATTTGCAGAGAAGCTAGACTATCGCGGTGTGGTTGATTTTGTAGTTAACAACAAAAGACTTTATCTGCAATCATACAACCAGCCGATAGAAATGTTTATTTTCTGGTATGGAATTTTTGGAGAGTGGGAGTCGACACAGCTTAAGTTGTGGTCAGCTCTAGTAAAACAATCGGATATTGTTTTAGACATAGGAGCAAATACCGGAGTATATTCGCTTATTGCTACGACAAATTCAGAGGCCAAAATTTATGCGTTTGAACCAGTGCCTGATGTGGTAAAGATGTTGGAGAAAAATATAGAGCTTAATCAACCAAATAATATTTTTCTCAAGACCCAATTAATTGGGGATAGAATAGGTAGTGAAACTCTGTATATACCACGCTCAGGCTGGGTTGATGTTGCCTCTGTAAACAAAGAGTTTGCAAATAATTACCGACAAGGTAATGTTATGACAGAATTACCGTGTCCTATGACTACAGTCGATGCTTTTTTGGACGAACTTAATATAACAGATGATTTAAGTGTTTTGTGTAAGATAGATGTTGAAGGTGCTGAGGAGAGAGTGTTACAGGGTATGGTTAATGCTATGCGAAGCAGAAGGCTTACTTTCATGATAGAGATTTTGAACAAAGATTATTTTTCGCGCTTGTATAACATGCTGCCACAGGAGTATGAGATCATCGCTATTGATGAGGGACAAAAAAAGATATATAAAGTACAAGAGTTTGCTAATGGGGTGACTAATTACTTGTGTTCTAAACAAAATCTCTCAAGTGCAGATTTTAATCTATAAGCATGAATTATCTAAAGCGAACAATTCGATATTTAAAACTTCATCTTGGTAATCCGAGGTATTTGTTTACTTATGCTATAAATTACTTTAATCCAAATTTCATACCAGACATAAAATATTATGAATTAGATGAACTTGAAGATGTTTTGCGGGCAGGTAAATCCCTAGTGAGAATTGGTGATGGAGAGGTTTATATAATGAATAATGGCAACATTGGCTACCAAAAATTTGAACCAAAGCTCAAAGAAGTTTTTTTTAAGATCATTAGCGAATACGATGAATCGTCATCGTGTGTTATTGGTTTAAATAAAACACCGATATCCAAGTCAAATAGCACACTTCGAAAAGACAAGCTACTAAACTGTTGGATGCCAATGAAGTCATTTTATGAAATATACTTCAACAAAAAAGCTAAGTATTTTGATGCAACTTTATTCTACTATAATGAAACTTTCCCAGAGTATTTTGAAGCGTTCTTAAAGACCAGGCATTTGGTGCTGGTTACCAGACAGCATAGTATAGAAAAGTTTAAAGCCAATAAATCGATTCCATTCTCAGACGTATCTTTTGTCGAAACACCTGAAAACAATGCTTTTGATCAATATGACCAAATAAAGAAAGAGGTGTTAGATGAGGTGGCTAGACATGGAAAATCAAAAACGATTGTCTTGGCGGCGTTTGGGCCAGCCAGCAAGTTGCTGGTTTATGAATTAGCCAAGGAGGGAGTGGTGTCGATTGATGTTGGTCGGGGAATTGAGGTGGCTTATACAGATGAACGCATAGATCACATCATCTATCCTGATTTAAACTAGAGGCTACTTATGGTGCAGAGTTTCTACTTCTTTGTCATTATCAGCCAGACCTGCTCTTGCTCACCTCGTTCACGTAGTAGGTAGTATAAATCTCTATTATTCGAAATCTGTTGAAGAAACGGGTATTTGTCAGTCTCAGCCATTTGATAGGTTACGGAAGATATTTCGTGGCTTTTTGAAAAACGATCTTTTAGCTTTTTCTCCACACTGGGCGCCGCAAAATCATGCGTCTCAATAATCATCTTTTTAACATTAAGTAATGCTGGACAGATTTCTGGGTTTAATATTTTTTCCTCAAAACCTTCAGCGTCACAGATAAGTAGTGTGTTGGGCGTTATCTGAGCAGATAATTTTTCTGGTGTACACTTCTTATCAAGAGTCACTTTGTTCTTTAGGTTGTTCTCTGAGGCAAGTTTCTCAACCAGAGTCAAGGCTCTCTCGTCTATATCGTAGCCTATTAGATGGACATCAGAAAGATATCTTCCTAAGCCTACTAGGTAGTATCCTTCTGCGCAACCAATATCGATTATGGTGTCATATTTCTCATTTTTTATTTGCTCTAATGTTGGGTGCAGGATAGATTCATAATAACCAACCAGCTTGTGAAATAGTACACTGCCGGCTGACTCTTCTATATATTTCATGCCAACAAATGGACCGCCGCTTACTACGAGTCCTTTTTCAGCTACATATAGATCATAATATTTTTGATCAGGATTATAAGCAAAAAAGGGTGCTAGTGTTTTTCTCCATAATTTTAACACTATACCAAAAATTTGTTCCGGTAATAATTTCTTTAGCAATAATTTTATTTTTACGTGTGGGGGCATAATTATTTTTTAATAGCTAATATATTGGTAGCGTACTTTTCATTATTTTTGTATTCAAACGGATTAAGTTTATCATCAATTAAGGTATGTAAGGTAAAGATATCTGTTAATACATCTATGATCTCGTTGGGGTCACTACCTAGATTCTTAAAGTTATCAGTACAGAATTCAATGTAAACATACTTAGTTTTTTGGAGGGTTTCGGTTGCTCCGCTTAGTACCGCTGGTTCATATCCTTCAACATCAATCTTTAGAAAGTTAACTTCGTGCAAGTCTTTGGTGTAGTCGTCTAAGATTATTTGTTCTACAGAGTTTCCTGTCTCGCCCACATAGTTTGTGGTGTCGTCAGCGACCGACTCGTTAATAAAAACTTTTGTTTTTTTGTCACCGACAGCAAACGGAAAGCAGGTTACTATGCTTGATAATCTATTGATGTCCACGTTTGTGGTCAGTATTTTATAGAATTTTTTAGATGCTTCAAAAGCCAGAACCTTTCCGTCTTTTCCTACCTTGTCAGCCGATACTATGGCTGTACTACCGATATGAGCCCCAACATCAATAACAATATCGCCTGCACTTAAGAATCTCTCCAAGACCTTTGTGTCTTCGTCGCGGGCGGTTTTTTGCGCAAAAAGGACATACGTAAGCATGGAGGGAGCGAAAGTCAGCCTATAGTTTTTGTAAAACTTAAATGATAGCTTATCCCAAAACGGTGAATGTCCAATTAGCCAAGCCACAGCTCGTTTGATGGTAAAGACCAAACCATCCCTTTTTAGTATTCTTATTACTTTATTCATTGTCGTATATTTGATTAGAGGCAAATCTTTCTCTTTCTTGCTTCGCCAGTAATGGTACCACAGCTTTCAGATGTAGATTATTTTTTATTCTGGCTTGATTTTGCAGTCTGTCCGCCGCAAATCGTAATGGAGAGTAGAGTGGCTGCATTTTTTTTATACCTTTGTCGGTAACTATGTATGCACTAGCTAGATATAAAGGACGTAGAAAATTTACCGCCCTGGGTCTGCCTTTTCTTGCTAGTAGTTCGCGGGTATATTCATACATTCCCCATAAAATTAGCCAGGGTATTTTTACTAGTGCGTAAAATATAAAACGGTGACTCTTATTTGTTCGTTTTATCGTCGCCTTTATCCAATTTGTAATAAAAGTATTATTCATTGGAACGTAATCAATTTGTATCCAGTCAGCTCCGCTTTCAGTTACAAATTTGTCATCAAGCACAGATATAATTCGTTGATCCAGTAACACATCGTCCTCTAGTATTAGCGCCCAAGGTAATTTTTCTTGCAGAATTCTTTCGTAGGCTTTGCGGTGAGAATCAGCTATGCCAATTTGTGAATTTGACAGTTCGTGACCGTTTTCTTTCATGGCTAAGTCAGGACTATATAAGGTGTTACGATCTTTGATAGATAGTCCTGCACCAACGGTGCCAGTTATTATTTCATAAGGAATATTTAATTTACGCATCTGTTCCTCCATGAACTGGCGTCGTTCTTTGTCTTTAGCTAAATTTATGATAAAGGCTTTCATGCTAGATGTTTCAAAAAATGTAAGGTAATAATTTATAGTCGGGAAGAATAATCTTCTTCTTGACCTAGTATTTCTATGCCGTGACCTATGTCAATACATTGTATATTATGTTCTAAAACTCGATAAGCGAGAACTTTTCCTGCTGGCCCAGCCGCGATTAATACTGTAGCGTTCTTATTTTTAGCTAAATTTTTCACCTGTTCCATTAGGTAAGTTACGCTAAAAAAAGCATTGCTAATTGGAACGGGTACAAAACTAAAATCGATTGAATGTTTGTTGAAATACTTAGTCAGTGGCTTTTGAACACTATCCATAGCTAGTACTAGTACTTTTTTATCTGAGATTATGGGCAATATCGTGCTTTCAAATACTCCTTTGTGATAAAACATGACAGCATCAGCATAAGCGCTTTGGTTATTAAACAGGCGTTTAAATAGCACGCGAAAAAGTCTCCATATTTTATTGCGACTTCTTTTTTTAAGTGAGGGAAATGGTTCTGTTAGTGCAAAGTGGGGCACCGCTAACACGTAATTGCTGTCAGGGTTGTACTCAGTAACAATCTGTTTTAAGTCGCTTCTTAATTTATTATCAAAGGTTTGAAAATGGATAGATCGTCCCATAAGCAACATGGCCTCACCATCGCCCACCCTGATAAGGGACTTGCCCTTCTTTAAGTCGTCTTTTAGTTCGGTTGGAGTTTTTTTATGAAAATCAACAGAGTGAGGGTAAATTAAAAAAGATAAACAATAGTGAAAAAAAGCGACGGGCTCATATCTTATTCCATTGACAATAGTGGTGATTAGTTTCTTCATACAGGGTATGTACTACAAGGTGTTAAGCAGTATAACATTTAAAATACTACTTAAGTAACTGTGGTTAAAGCCATATTACGAGTACCATACTCTGTATAGTCTAGAGCATAGTATTTTTTAAATATGTTATATTGACACACATATGAATAGTTTTATAAAAGCAGTGGTATACGGTGGCCTTTTCGCTGTACCTTTTTTGACACTTTATGTCGCTAATGATTATTTCTTTCCATTTATTACTGGTAAAAACTTCGCTTTCCGAATCTTAGTTGAGCTGGCTTTTGTGGCCTGGGTGGTTTTGGCTTTGTCGGAAGTTAAGTATCGACCGAAGTTCTCGTGGGTGTTGTCTGGATTTGTTTTACTCCTGGTTGTAATGTTTTTTGCTGATCTCTTTGGTAAGCATCCACCGTCAAGTTTTTGGAGTAACTTTGAACGTATGGATGGCTATATTACGTTGGTGCACGTATTTTTGTATGTGTTGGTGTTGGGTAGTGTTCTTACCACCAAAAAGCTTTGGAGCTACTTCTTGCACACGACCTTAGTTGTAGCTTTTATCGTAGCTCTCTACGGTATGTCGCAATTGGGTGATGTTAACTACGGAAAAAACCGTATAGAAAGTTACTTAGGTAATGCTGCGTATTTGGCTATATACATGCTATTTCACATCTTTATTGCTCTGTGGATGTTGGTTGAAAGTAAGGTGAACTGGCATCGTGCTATCTATGGTCTTCTGTCAATATTATTCATCTTTACTTTGATTGAGACTGGTACACGCGGTACGGCTTTGGGCCTTGGTGTGGGACTTACGGTGATGATTGGCTATATTGCTATCTTTGGTGCTCGATATAAAGAATTGCAAAAAGTAGCTATTGGTTTTTTTGTCTTACTGTTTATTGGGGTTGGTGTTTTTGTTTTGGGCAAAGATACTGCTTTTATTCAAGATAGTCCTAACCTGTCTCGTATCGCTAATATCAATTTAGCGGAAGACCTTAAGGTGCGAGGCACTATCTGGGGTATGGCCTGGGAAGGGGTGAAAGAACGCCCGGTGTTGGGTTGGGGTCAGAGTAACTTCAACTATGTATTTAACGAGCAATACGATCCTTTCTTGTTTGATCAAGAACAGTGGTTTGACCGGTCTCACAATATAATCATGGACTGGCTGGTGACTGGTGGTTTTCTTGGTTTGATTGCTTATCTCAGTATCTTTGTTGCGTGTCTGTATTACTTGATAGTTGTGCCTCTTCGCCAAAAAGATGACGAGACTTTCACTGTATTAGAGCGGGCGGTTCTGCTTGGTATATTGACTGGTTACTTCACACACAACCTGGTAGTGTTCGATAATATTATCAGCTACATTTTCTTTGCGGTTATATTAGCTCTTATCCATAGTCGTGTCGGTACCCCTATTGCGGTAATTGATAAAATAAAGGTTGATAAAAGTTTAATTAACCAATTCGCTTTGCCGGTGGCAGCGGTGGTTGTTGTCTTGGTTATTTATACTTTGCAGGTTCCTGGTATGCGAGCCGCCGGTGACATAATAGATGGCTACAGTACCAATGATCCGGAATTACGGTTAGAGGCATTTGATCGTGCACTTAGTCGCGATTCGTTTGCTTATCAAGAGATTGTTGAGCAGTTAGCTCAACAAGCGATGAATATAATGCAGGACTCAAAAATTCCAGACGACATTAAGAAGCAGTATGTAACAAGATCCGAACAAGAACTGTTGAATTTGATTGAGTGGAAACCAGGTGATGCCAGGGTCCATGTCTTTGTAGGCAGTTTTTATCGTGCGATTGGAAATTTGGATGAAGCTGCCAAGCAAATGGCAATTGCTCGTGATCTTTCTCCGGAAAAGCAGTCAATTATTTCACAGCAGGGTATTGTAGCTTATAGCCAGGGTGACTATGAGACGGCTAAAGATTTTTTCAAAGAATCTTATGATCTTGACCACCGTAACACTGAAGCCTTGCAGTTTTATATGTCCATGTTGTTTCTTAATAACCAGGGTGATGAGGCCAAATCTCTGGCCAATAGCGATGATGTGTTAAGTAGGATCTCCTCTAATGATTTTCTTCTTAGCGTTGTGAACCAAGTAAATGATATTGATTTCTTAATAAAACTATACGAAGCTAGAATAGAGAAGGATCCGGCCAATGAACAAAATTGGGTTTCGTTATCTTTTCTTCATTACAAACAAGGGAATAAAGAAGAGGCTGTTAAAGCCCTTGAAAGTGGAGCAGAGGCCAAACCGTCGTTTAGTAAAATGGCTACATGTTTCGCTGAAAATATTAAGGCTGGAAATGAGCCTCAGGCAGGTTGTCAATAAAAGTTTATATGGAAGTTGAGGTTAAGGAGAGTGTATTAATGTGCAACTATACTACGCTGAAAGTTGGTGGTGAGGCACGCTACTTTGTTGTACTTAATAGCAAGGATGAGGTTGAAATGGCAGGGCGGTTTGCGAAGCAAACCGCCCTGCCATTTCTCGTACTTGGTAGTGGTTCAAACATACTGTTTAGTGATAATGGTTACCACGGAATTGTGTTTCATAATCAAATAAAAGGCAGACAATATACAGAAGACGATAATGATCAGGTTACGCTTGTCTGCCAAGCGGGAGAAATACTGGATGAGGTAATTGCAGACACTGTTGATCGCGGTTTCTGGGGACTGGAGAATCTATCAGCTATTCCGGGTACAGTCGGAGCTGTCCCGGTCCAAAATGTCGGTGCTTACGGTGTTGAAGTTTCAGACCTGATTACTTTTGTGGAGACGTACGATGTTACCTCTGGTGTTTGGCGTAAGTTTACTAGAGATGAGTGTCGGTTTGGGTATCGAGATTCATTTTTTAAAACAAGTGAAGGAAGAAATCATATAATTGTGGCTGTTCATTTTAATCTACAAAAAAAACCAGTACCGAAAATTAGTTATGCAGATTTAGTAAATTATTTTTCAGATCGTGAAATAACGCAGTCAGCGATAAGGAAGGTAGTTGTTGAGATTCGTTCCAATAAGTTTCCAGATTGGCACGAGACAGGTACAGCTGGATCTTTCTTTAAAAACCCAATTATTTCAACTGAAGACAGTGAGGTATTGCTTAATAAATATCCTAATCTACCAATTTATAAAACAAGCGATAGTAAGGTCAAAATATCGTTAGGTTATATTCTCGACAAGATTTGTAATTTAAAGGGTTATCGTAAAGGTGATGTGGCGCTGTTTGATAAACAGGCTTTGGTTTTAATTAATTTAGGTTCACAGAATGCTGCTGAGATAAAAAGTTTTTCGGAAGATATAATCAAAAAAGTTTATAATAAAACCGGAGTTACGATTATACCTGAAGTAAATATTATTGAGTGAAGTCGATTGCTAATGGTAGTGTAAGAAAAAAATGCACAAAAAAATTTTTTAAAAATTTTTTTGTGCATTTTTTTATCCACAAATTTTTTTTACAAAAGTGATTGTATAAATTTTTTTTACACGTGATAATAGTAGTAAGCAAAAACTTTCTCTTCTGATTGTTCTTTGAAATTGAGAAGGTCTTGCGGTCGAATTTTATCCACTAAAATACTCTCATCACAATATGCCAACAGCAAAAAAGAAGACAGTAGCGAGGAAGACCGCAAAGAAGGTGGTCAAGAAAACCGCTCCTAAGAAAAAGGTAGTGAAGAAGGTAGCTAAAAAGGCAGTAAAGAAAACAACAAAGAAAGCAGCTCCAAAGAAGAAGGCTGCTAAGAAGACTGTAAAAAAGACTGTCAAAAAAGCTGCTAAGAAGACTACAAAAAGAAAGACTACAAAAAAATAATTGATGCAAATGGTACTTATCATTTGCCGATCAAGTTTATTGCATAACAAATCGCCCGTTAGGGCGATTTGTTATATATCTAAAAACCATATTAGTTAATTTTAAAACCATGCGTACGCATGGTTTTAAAATTAACTTTGTAAAAATAATAATCTAGGTGACTATTATATTTTACCAACCAGATCAATTCCTGGAGTTAAAGTATCGTCACCTTCGTTCCAGCTAGCCGGGCAAACCTTGGCTGGATTCTCGTTTACAAATTTCGCTGCCTTCAATTTTCTGAGTGTTTCTTTAGCTGAGCGACCAACCGCGTCACAGCTGATTTCGATTGTTTTAATCTCACCTTCAGGTGAAATTATAAAAGTACCTCGATGAGTAACTCCTTGGTCCTCAATCAGTACTCCAAAGCTTTCAGATATGACATGTGAAGGGTCGGCTGCCATTGGGTATGTTATCTTTTTAATAGTGTTTGAGGTGTCATGCCAAGCTTTGTGTACTTCAGGTGTATCTGTCGATACAGAAATAACTTCTGCATTTAGCTTCTTAAATTCTTCATAAAGGTCAGCTAGTTCACCGAGCTCGGTTGGGCAGACAAAAGTAAAGTCTTTTGGGTAAAAAACTAAAACCACCCATTTACCACGTAACTCAGAAAAGCTCATCCCTTTGAATTCTTCGTTTTGGTATACGTCAAGATTTATTTCTTCAGGCACAATATCACCGATGGTAAGGGTGTCAAAAAGGGGGTAAAAATCTTCATTTTCCATATTTTGTGTATCGTTAAATATAATGGACTATTCTAGCACAGTTACATAAAAGCGTATCTGGCTGAATCTTTGTAATTATAGTTAATAGCGTATATACTAAGCTCTATTATGTCGTTTTTAGATAGATTTTTTGGCCCTACTTATGAGAAGGAGTTAAAGTCAATTCAGCCCATTGTTGAGGCTATAAATGAAAAGGAAAGTGTCTATAAAGTGCTTTCTGACACAGATTTAGTAACTAAAACTGAGGAACTAAAAAAGTTAGTTGCTGAAGGTACTAGTTTGGATGATATTTTAATCGACGCTTTTGCTTTGACTAGGGAGGCTGCAAAACGAACACTAAATATCCGTCATTATGATGTACAGATGATTGGTGGTGTTATTTTGCATCGTGGGAAGATCACAGAAATGCGCACAGGAGAAGGTAAGACCCTAGTCGGTACCTTACCAGCCTATTTAAACGCGCTAAGTGGCCAAGGGGTGCATGTGGTAACTGTTAATGATTATCTTTCTCGTCGTGATGCAGTGTGGATGGGGCAGATATACGATGCTCTAGGTCTAACTGTTGGTGTAATTAATCACGATGCGTCGTATATTTATGATCCAAATCATCAGGACAAAGATGAGGAGCGAGACGAGGTTGGTTCTTATAAAGTGGTCTATGATTTTCTTAGACCATGTACTCGCAAAGAAGCTTACGAGGCAGATATAACTTACGGGACCAATAGTGAATTCGGGTTTGATTTTTTACGTGACAATATTGAATACGAAGCCACAAACTTAAGACAACGCGGACATGTCTTTGCTATCGTAGATGAGATAGACTCGATTCTTATTGACGAAGCGAGAACCCCGCTTATTATTTCCGCACCGGCTAATGATTCAGAAAATCTCTACACTTTATTTGCTAATATTGCCCGTAATCTAAAGCCGGAAGAACACTACCTGGTTGATGAAAAATTAAAAAGCGCAACTTTAACTGATGCTGGTATTGAAGCGGCTGAAAAGATGTTGGGGGTTGAAAATATATATACCGAAAAGGGAATAAAGTATGTACATCATCTTGAGACAGCGGTTCGGGCTAAAGCCATTTACACCAAGGATAAAGAATATGTTGTTCGTGGTAATGAGGTAGTTATCGTCGATGAGTTCACAGGAAGATTGCAACCGGGTCGGCGTTGGTCAGAGGGCTTACATCAAGCGGTAGAAGCCAAAGAGGGTGTACCGATTCAAAGGGAGTCAAAAACTTTTGCGTCAATTACTTACCAAAATTACTTTAGAATGTATGGCAAATTAGCTGGTATGACCGGTACCGCCTTAACCTCGCAAGAAGAATTCTTTACTGTTTATAATCTTGAGGTTATTCCGGTACCGACTAATAAACCGGTGGCGCGTATTGATCACAATGATTTAATTTTTCAAAATGAGTTAGGTAAATTCAAAGCGATTATAAATAAAGTCAAAGAAGTTCACGAAAAAGGGCAACCAATTTTGATTGGTACAGCTTCAATAGACTCTAATGAAAGGTTGTCAGCTGCCTTGGCAGAGGCTGGGATAAAACATCAAATGCTTAACGCTAAAAACCATGAACGGGAGGGAGAAATCATAGCCGAGGCTGGTCGGATTAAAGCGGTTACTTTGGCTACCAATATGGCTGGTCGTGGAGTGGATATTAAGCTTGGTGGACCAGAGGCTACTACAGAGATGGCAGAGGCTGTTAAGGGGCTAGGAGGACTGTTTGTCTTGGGAACTGAACGTCATGAAGCAAGAAGAATAGATAATCAGCTAAGGGGTCGAGCGGGAAGGCAGGGCGATCCTGGCGAGACACAATTTTATGTGTCTATGGAAGATACTCTCATGCGTGTGTTTGGTGGTGATCGGGTCAAAGGACTCATGGGTAAGTTTGGAATACCTGAGGATCAACCAATAGAAATGAAGATGTTATCAAATACTCTAGAAAATGCTCAGACCCGCATTGAAGGCTTTCATTTTGATTCGCGTAAACAAGTCCTAGCCTATGATGATGTCTTAAACCAGCAGCGTATGGTGGTTTATGCTAGACGTTATAAATTATTACTTGGGGAACAAGCAGAGATTGACTCAATATTGTCTGAGCTTAGAGAGTATGATGGTGTTCCCGAATTAATAGAAAACAAGCAGGCTGAACTTGGTGAAGATGCTTTTCGTGGTTTACTTCGTCGGTTAACACTGCAAATGATTGATACGCTTTGGGTCGAGCATTTGGAGGTAATGAACTACACCCGGTCAAGTGTTAACCTACGGGCCTATGGTCAGCGTGATCCGTTAATTGAATATCGTAAAGAAGGCGTTCGTTTGTTCAAAGAAATGCAACAAGCACTTATTGATCGACTGATAGAAATAATCCCTAAACTGCAACCGGTAATCGTTGAGAGAGAGGAGGCGGTTATGAAAGAACAGGCTGAAGCAGCTCAAAAGAGCGCTGGTGAGACCGCTTTTACTAAAAACAATACCCCAAAGCAGCCAGCTCGTAATGACGCACAGTATGGTCGTAATGATATGGTGACTATCACTAATGGTAAAGAAATTCAAACTATGAAGTACAAGAAAGCAGAGCCTCTCTTGGCAGATAAAAGTTGGACGATTGTAGATAAAAATAAGTAGAGACTTATGCTAAGGTTAATAAATAAATTACTACTTACGGCTCTGACCTTACTTGTTGTAGCAGCTTACATACCAGGGATTGAGATTGACGGTTTCTATCCAGCTATTATAGCGGCTATAACCATAGGTTTGTTGAATCTATTCGTTAGACCAGTGCTATTTATCCTCACTCTCCCTATTACAGTCATCACATTAGGGCTCTTTATGATTATTATTAATGCAGCGTTATTTTGGTTTGCCGCCTCCTTCATAGAAGGTTTTGCCGTCGCCTCATTTTTACACGCTTTACTTGGTTCACTTATTGTCTCGGTGGTTAGTGCGGTAGGAAATAAGTATCTCTAATCACGATATGTCTATATAAATAATGATATTCTGATTAAAAGAGACTCGGATATTGTATGTTTCACAAAATAGGACCTAGCATAACATGGTCCTATTTTCTTGCGGTCCCACTTTGCGTCAGGTCTGTTTTTCATTATTTGATAAACCGAGTACTAAAATTCACTTACACCCAAAACATTGACTCAAGCATTAGTAGCGACTATTAAAAAGAGTATAGTTTATTTTTTTGTATAGTCTCCTTATGGCTATTTAATAAATAACAAACAATTGATTAAGTAGACCATGTACAATTGAGTGTGTTTATGGTATTACTGTGAGTCTATATGTTTGTAGATCAGATTACAATTTACGCAAAAGCCGGAGATGGTGGAGATGGAGTGGTGCGTTGGAATAGAGAAAAGTTTAAGCCTAAAGGCGGTCCGGCTGGTGGTAATGGCGGACGAGGAGGAAGCATAGTTATGCGGGCTGTTCGTGATGTAAATCTTTTAGCCAAATACACTGGTGAAAAAAAATTTGAAGCAGAAAAAGGTGGTGATGGAATGAATAAAAATCTTCATGGAAAAAATGGTGAGAATTTGGTTGTTGATATACCGGTGGGGTCTATTGTGACTGATGAGGCGCGGGGCCGAGTTTATGAATTTATGTCGGAAGGGCAGACGGAAATTATTTTTAAGGGTGGACGTGGGGGTCTTGGGAATAGACACTTCAGATCAGCTATCAACCAGGCACCTGAAGAATCGACTCTAGGAAAAAAGGGAGAGGAGGGAACAGTAACCGTCACATTGTCGTTAGTTGTTGATGTCGGTTTGATTGGTAAGCCGAACGCTGGTAAATCTACCTTACTCAACACACTCACTAATGCTAATTCTAAGATAGGCTCTTATCCTTTTACAACAATAGAACCTCATCTTGGAGATCTCAACGGATATGTCCTGGCGGACATCCCTGGTCTCATAGCTGGAGCGTCATCAGGTAAGGGGTTAGGACATACTTTTTTAAGGCATGTTACGCATACTAAGATGCTTCTCCATTTGATTTCCGTTGAGGAAGACGATGTTTTGAGCAGCTATCAGGCGATTCGAGACGAGCTTTTTGCCTACGATACTAGCCTAGTGAACAAGGAGGAGTGGGTTATTATTACTAAAATAGACCTTATAAATAAGGCTAAATTAGATGAACTAATGGGCGCTATTGACAAAATTGCGAAGCGTGTGCTTGCCATATCAGTTAATAGTGGTGTAGGTATAAAAGAACTGCAAACGGCTCTAAGCAAGCATCTACTTGAAAGTTAAAAGAAGGTCGAAAGGAGACTGTGGTGAATGTAAACATGTGTCCATAATGAGGAATTGTGGTAAAGTTGTACTAATTATAAGACATGTTCTGGTCTGTAATTCGCAAACTTTAGTTACTTAATTAAACATCAAAATAATTAATCATGAGTAAAAATTATACTGCTACCATTGGACTTGAAGTCCATGCTGAGTTAAAGACAGAAAGTAAGATGTTTTGTGGATGTAAAAACGATCCTCACAATAGTCAACCTAATTTGTATACTTGCCCAATCTGTTTAGGTCATCCCGGTACACTTCCTGCGCCAAACGAAGATGCTGTTGCGAAGGTGCTTCTCTTTGGAAAGGCAGTCAACTCTAGTGCGGCCACCTACTCAGAGTTTGATAGGAAAAATTATTTCTACCCTGACATCCCTAAGGCGTACCAAATCAGTCAGTATGCTTTTCCATTTTTAACAGGTGGAGTTTTAGCTGATGTAGAGTTAACAAGAGTTCATCTTGAAGAAGATACAGCAAGAAGTCAGCATGACCATGATGGTGTCAGTCTTGTAGATTTTAATCGGGCAGGTGTGCCACTAATGGAACTAGTTACAGAACCAGTCATACATGATGCTGGTACTGCCGGGAGGTTTGCTAGAGAGCTACAACTACTACTCCAAACCATCAACATATCTGACGCACAAATGGAAAGAGGAGAGATGCGTATCGAAGCAAATATTTCTGTCAGTAAAACCGACAAACTTGGTACTAAAGTAGAAGTAAAAAATTTAAATTCTTTTAAGTCGGTTGAAAGTGCCATAGCGTATGAGGTTCAGCGGCAAATTAGACTACTTGAAGAAGGGGGGGTGGTAGAACAAGAAACCAGAGGTTGGGATGAGGTCAAATTACGTACTTACACACAAAGAAAAAAAGAAAGTGCTAAGGATTATCGGTATTTCCCAGACCCTGACCTTACTAAGATAAATACACCAGAGTACAATCTGTTTAGTGAGTCTCGTTTATCCGAGATACTCCCTGTTTTACCGAACGAAAAGCGCTTAAAATATAGTGATATCGGACTTCCAGCCGCTCAGATTGAGCTTATAATCAGCACACGTGTTATAGACGATTTTTTTTGTGAGCTTCTTGAGACCTTTAATGATTTAAGCAATGATGTTGTAAAGCTATCAGCAAATTATCTTACTTCTGATATACTATCCATGATTGATTTGGAAGAATCTAGAAAGCTTAGTCTATCTGTTCCTAATTTTGCTAAGCTCATGATTATCCTCAATAAAGGGTCAATTAATTCTCGAGTAGCCAAGCATTTATTAAGGGAGCTTCTAGAGACCGATTTTGACCCTGAGAAGATAGCTGAGGAAAGAGGTTTACTTCAGACATTCAACCCCGAAGCTTTGTTGCCAACTGTTCGAGAAATCATAGCTGAATTTCCAGAGGTGGTAGCTGACTATAAAGCTGGAAAAGAAGCTTCTATACAATTTTTGGTTGGTCAAGGTATGAAGAAAACTAAAGGAGCCGCTAACCCGGGTCTTCTACTGGATTTGTTAAGGCAAGAACTTAAGTAGATTTTACTGATATAGATTTATAAACACACAGCTCCGTTATCCGAGTTTTTCCTTATAGCGTCTGTTATACTATTCATAGTATGGACGTAGTTACTATAGATGGGATTGAATATCATAGAGCATCTCTTTTGGCCAAGAAGTTTAAATATACTTCAGATTACATAGGTCAGCTTTGTCGTGCTCGTAAGATTGATGCTCAGTTGATTGGAAGGAATTGGTACGTGAACCCCATATCACTCTCGGCGCATAAGAAGAATCGCTATGTTGAATCGAAGTCGACATCCGAGAAAACGTTGATAAATAGTGGTATGTCTTTAAAATCTCGGATAGACGTGCAGCCAGCACTGACTAAAAACGTGGCCAAGAATCGAATTTTGAATAAAAATTTTGAAAGGAAGATAACTTGGAAGCCAATTCAGTATGAAGTTGATGATGCTGATCTCATGCCTAGGCTTCAAGGTGAGTCAAAAAAATTATCTGTTAATTTAGCCGAAAGTAAGAAGCTCAATCTTCCTGGAGCTTCTAAAGGAGTAGAGTTTACTAGTAGCGAATTGCCCGAGATATCCTTAAAAGGTGAGATATCTGTTACTTCAATACAGGACGATTTTACTGAGTATGACCTTGTTAAGGAAGATGATTTAAATAATTCAAAAACTAATAAAGTGAATTTAGAACTCAAAAAATTCATTGAAACTGATACTGTATCATTAAACGTCACCCCTTCTTCATTACCAATTGCTTCTACACCTGAAAGAGATTTCTTTGTACCAACCACTCTTTGGTTACTGATTGCTGTTTTTATACTGCTTTTTCTTGCAACTGCTTTGGTAGAGGTTGAGGTGGTTTATACTCCTAATGGCGTGGATTTTGGATACAAACTTTAGCACTTTTGAGCCGACGTTTTGGTTACTGGTTATTAACAGCTGAAAACTGATTTTGTCTCGATTTAGCTTTATAATTAAAGGTAAATCGTATGTCTGTACAAATTGAAATTGACGGAATAAAAATGCTTTCTCTCAAGCTCGCGGCAAAGCAAGTCTCTTACTCGCGTGATTATATTTCCAAACTGGCGCGTGACAAAAAAATAGTAGCAACACAAGTTGGCCGTCATTGGTTTATTGATATAGTTTCACTTGAGCGTTTCATTGATTCTGTAAATTTAGAGCAGTCGATCAGGAAACATCACCTTAGTCACGAAAGAAGACGTGAATTAAATATAAAGCAGGAGGTGCAGTCTATAGTTTCGGGTGTAAATATAGCTGTTAAGTTAGCTGAGCAAAGGTCTTTGTTTATTTCTGCTTTTGTTATGTTGCTTGGTTTTTTTGTGGGTGGTGTTATTTATTCGAATGCCGATATAAATTCTTATTATAAAAATATTTGGATTAACCAAAACATAGAATCAACTTCTTTGGTTGCGCAAACAGCACGTGAAGTAAATCTATCGCCAGAGGTTTCAACTCTACTTTCATCAGGGAATACAGAGTACCCGATCTTTTTCGATGAAAGTGAAACTCGGGATGTGGGAATGGATAATGGCGGGGTATTTTTGTTGTCACCTGGTAGCGCTTACAGTGATGAAGATATAAAAAAGATGTTTTCTGATCCTGTAAAAATTGAATATACAGGTGAAAATGCAGGGATAATTTCATACCAGAATCAGGATGGAGAAATAATGGAGTATCCTTTTGTGTCCGTACCAACGTCTAAAAAAACCTTAAGTAACGCCGGTCCATAAGATTATGAAAATTTTGCTTCCAAACAAAATACTTTTCATGATAAGCACACTAGTGCTGGTTTTTGCTTTTATGGTTTCTCCTTTTGTCTCTTTGGCACAGTTCAATCAGGAGATAAATTACCAAGGTAAACTAACTGATTCTGTTGGCGTGGCGGTAGCAGACGGTGACTACAACATGAATTTCTGGCTACTGTCTTCCAGTACGGCAGCTACTTCAACCGCTATCTGGTCTGAGGCCAGAACGGGAGTAAATAAGGTGACTGTCACTAACGGCCTCTTCTCAGTCATGCTCGGTGACGTGTCTTCCTTGGGTTCGGTAGATTTCGACCAGTCCCTTTACTTGGGTGTGGAGATTGGAGGAACTGGTACACCAAGTTGGGACGGCGAAATGTCTCCTCGAAAAGTGCTGGGCGCGGTACCGGCAGCGTTTATTGCAGAGAATGCTAACACCTTTGATGGTTTTGCTACCACTTCTTTCTTGCGCGCAGATGATGCTGACACTATGGAGGCTACAAGTAGTTCTGCTCTTTTGACCTTAATTCAAAATGGTGCAGGTAAGATACTAAGTTTGTTTGCAGGTGCTACAGAAATGTTCACCATCCTAAACAATGGCAACGTTGGTATCGCCACCACCACACCAGACAGTAAGCTGACAGTTGTTGGTAATTCTTACTTTGATGGAAATGTTGATACGTCAGGTAATCTGACTGTTTCTGGTGTAACCTCTTTATCGGGAACGACGACTTTAGCCAACGATGAATACATAGAAAATGATACCAATGGAGATATTCGATTGTGTGGAAGTGGTAGTACTTATAACCAGTGTTTAAACATAGGTACTGATCATCAGTATTTTATTACATTGGGTCAAGATACCTTAAACGGAAGTAGTGCCGGTATATTATTTAACAGTGCTTTAGCTCTGAATGATAATATTGATTTTACTTTAGGTTCTCAATCCACGGCAAGATTTCTTTATCGAAATAGCGGTGGTTATGAAGCGATGGTTGCTGAAACCCGAGTAGGAGGTTATTTAAACACTAGTGGATATTTTATTTTGGGAGAACGGAATGATAACAGAATAGTAAGTAATAATACTGACAACCCGACTTTCCGTGTTTATTCTTCAGACGAGGGTCAGGTTGATGACTATATAGAATTTTTCCACAACCAAGATGATGCTGTTGTCGGTTGGGGTAATGGTTCTCTAAATTTTGTTAACGGAACAGCAACTACTACTATAAGTTCTGCTGGCAACATCGGCATCGGCACCACTACTCCATCCTCCAGACTTACAGTTACTGGCAGTACTTACCTAGAAGGAGATTTGACCGTAGCCGGCACAAGTACTTTTTCTGATAGTTTAACTATGTCTGGTACTGCGGCTAATATCATCCTTGGTTCTAATTGGCTCTCCGGCGATGGTGATGATGAGGGTATTTATGTAAATAACGTTGGTGATGTTTCTATCGGTACCACAACTGACGTGGCTAAATTTAATGTGGATGGAAGTATCTATATTCCAAATAATTATAGTTTTATGACTAGAGATACTTCTGCTAACAATGTTTCTCTCTTGTCCATGACTTCAGCTAACAATGTTCTCATAAACGGATCTACAGTTAGCGGCAGTATGATACTGGGTGTCCCTAATGACTCTGGTGTCATACAGTTTGAAATCGGTTCTACCTCAAACCCTGTTATGAAAATTCTCAATAACGGAAACATCGGCATCGGCACCACCACGCCGTCTTCAAAGCTTACCGTTGCTGGCGACGCTTTCATCACTGGAGCACTATTTGACTCTTCTAACGCCTCTGGAACCTTAGGCCAAATTCTCTCCTCAACCGGCACCGGCACTGACTGGATCTCTACCTCTACCCTCGGTCTAGGAGACGGAACTTTTCTTGGTCTCTCTGACACCATCTCTTCATACACGGCTAACCGACTGTTGTTTGCTAACAGTGGTGGTACTGCGGTGACGGATGATGCTGATTTAGTATTTGATGGGACTAATTTGGGTATTGGTACTTCAACACCACAAGCAAAATTAGACATCGGCGCTGGGGATTTACGGTTCTCAATAGTTGACGCACCGTCTACCGTGACACCAAGTATTGCCTTGGGTGGGGCGGGAAGTTTGTCGGGCACCTATCGCTACCGAGTTTCTTACATTACCGCTACCGGTGAAACTGAGGTCGGTAAACTTTCTGGTCAAGTATCACCGTCATCCCAAGAGATTAATCTAACCAATATCCCAGTATCTAGCGACCCAGCCGTGACCGGACGAAAGATTTATCGTAACAAAGATGCGGATGGTGTCTGGGGGGCTATGTATTTGGTAACGACTATAAACGATAACTCTACCACTACTTATACAGACAATATTGCTGATGGTTCCTTAGGGGTAGTCAACCTTACTACCCAAACTACCGGTGGAGTAATTACCATGAATTCAGCTAGTGCAATGGTGATAAATACTACGCAAACTGCAGTCGGAATTGATGCTTTGGTCAACAACATTTCAGTTAACAACTCTGCTTTTGGATATAGTGCTCTAAAACTAAACACTACCGGAGGATATAATAACGCCTTTGGTATTAATGCTTTAAACTCTAACACTACTGGAGGAAATAATAATGCCTTCGGTTCTTCTGCTTTGGCGGGTAATTCTGCCGGTAGTGCAAACTCAGCTTTTGGTACCAATTCTCTAAGTGTTACTACCGGTGATGATAATACAGCTTATGGTGCTTTTACGGCTCAGAATATTTCTACCGGTGCTAAAAATGTGGCGGTTGGTAGTAATGCGATGCGCTATGTTTCAAGTGCGGCCAGTAGCAACACTGCAGTTGGTTACCATGCCGGTATTGGTGTACTTAGTAACTCTTATTCAAATAACTCGTTATTCGGTTCAGAAACCGGTGA